>CAZJVZ010000027.1:0-14474 GCA_964549795.1 uncultured Candidatus Bathyarchaeia archaeon | reverse complement strand
CTCTTGGCTGCAATCTCGACGTTGATTGAGGAGGCGGACTTCAACGCCACTCCTGAGGGCATCAAACTGAGGTCAATGGATCCCTCCCATGTGGCGATGGTCGACTTCGAGTGGCAGAAGACTGCTTTCGAGGAATACGTCTGCGAGGAGTCCACCAAAATCAGGATCAACATCGCCTCGATGTTGAAGCTTCTGAAGCGAATTGGCAGCGAAGAGATCCTTGAGATGCTCTATGATGAGAAGACACGCAAGCTGAACCTCACACTCAAGGGCAAAATGATGCGGAAGTTCACAATGCCGACGCTTGATCCCGCTCAGGAAGAAGTGCCCACCCCAAAGATCACTTTCAATTCAAAAGTGAAGTTGACAACCGCGATCCTCAGAGACATCATTGATGACGTACAAGCTGTCAGCGACAACGTCAGACTCGAAGCGACACCCGAGAAACTCATCGCCGCCGCGACAACTGAGCTCAGCAGCGCGCTCATTGAGCTTGACAAGGGAAGCGAGATGCTTCTTGAACTTGAGGTGAAGGAACCCTCGAAGGCGACCTTCAACCTGAACTATCTCTCAGAGATAACCAAGGCAGGCGCTTCAACCTCAGAGATCGTGACAGTCGAATTCTCCAGCAACATGCCGATTAGGCTCGAGTTTGACATACCTCAACAAGGTCGACTCTCATACTATCTGGCTCCCAGGATCGAGGCCGAATAGGACAACCTCCAAGACACAAGAGCAGGTCGTCCAAGTATGGATGCCAGTCGCACAGCCGACTGGTGAGTCTACTTGAAAGCGGTCTTGACGAAACTGGATCATGCAAAGTATCCGTTCACGAACGAGGCATCCGAATACGTCAAGAGCCTGAACATAGACATCAACGACCTCACCAGCAAGGAATTCTCTTCTGTCTTGGATCTTGCCGAGAAGAGAGTCGTCGATGCGTTGACTGCGGGAAAGATCCCCGTGGAACTTGACGGCGATGTCGAGATACTCGCATACCCTGCAGCCCTGATGCTAGTCGCCTTGGCAGGCGATGAGAGAGCTCGGAGAAGATACGCTCTAGGCGAATCAAAGCGTGCCTACGAACTGCTGAGGCAGGAGTCCCCGGACTTGCTTTTGCAGGTTGCTGAGCACACCTTCGGCTGGAACGCCAAGATTACTGATCGGGAAATTGGGGAGGCCCTCTACGAGTTCAGCACCTCCTACCCAGACTACTTGAGAAATGCCGTGAAGATTCGCGATCCAGACTGGAAGCTCACCAACAGAATCCTGGAACAGGGATACGTCTACTGCGACAGGAACGAGTTTGCGCGACTACTGAAGGAGGAGGTCGAGGCGAGAGTTCTCTCAAGAATCGCAGGCCACTACGGATCAGTCCCGGAAGCTATGACATCTCGAGTCGGAAGAATCAGAAGCCTAGTACTCGCCAGAGCCCAGATGTACGGAGCAGAGGAAATGCCCAGAGTCGTACTGTCGGCCGCAATGCCGCCCTGCATGAAGGCCCTGCTCTCAAGCGTCTCTAGCGGGAAACATGTCCCGCACATCGGAAGATTCGCTTTGACATCATTCCTCAGCAACATCGGAGTCACCGACGAAGAGATCATCAAGATGTTCCACACGCAAAGCGATTTCAGCGAGAGAATAGCCAGGTACCAGGTCGAGCACATCTCTGGAAGCAGAGGCGGCAAGAAGAAGTACACCCCCCCAAGCTGCAAGACGATGAAAACGCATGGTCTGTGCATCAACCCTGATGAGATATGTGCAACGATCTCACATCCGCTCTCGTACTACAGGAAGAAGGCGAGAACGATCACGGCCGCAGCGAGAAGACAGAAAGCAACGCAGACTCCCAAGCCTGTCGCTTCATAGACTCTGGGCCCAGGCCTTGACCGAATGCGCTCACTATTGGTGATTCAAGCTGAATCCCTCTTTTGCGAGATCCCTTCTGCTAGTCCTGATTCTGGCCGTCCCTCTCGCGCAATCCGCAGCAATTGGAGATGCGGGTGACGTCCCACCGTTCAGAGTCATCGACCCGTTCCTGTTCGTGAAAGGGCATTCAATGAGCGGGATCAGCTCAGACACAGTCACAGCAATAGTCACGTCGCCAAGTCCAATCACTGCGACTCAACGGATCAGACTCGATTCGCTCGGTACCGTCACCGGATCGTTGGGAACAGTGACCTCGGTACGGCTGCCCTCAGGAGCGCTCGAGGAAATCGCAGGACTCGATTTTGTCTCCGGCATATTCCAACCTAGAAGCCTTCGCCCTACCTTGGATGTGAGCGCACCTGAGATCGGGGCGACCTTCGTTTGGCAGAACGTCACCGACTCACAGGACCGGCTGGTTGACGGATCAGGAGTACTTGTTGGAATACTGGATACCGGAGTCGATCTCTCACATCCTGACTTGAGGTTCCCCAATGGCACCTCCAAGGTCTTGTACCTCTGGGACCAAACCACAACGGGGAACTCCCCGGAAGGTTTCAGTTATGGTGTCGAGTGCTCTTGGAACCAAATCAACGCTGGAGAATGCTCTGAGAGCGACACTTACGGCCACGGAACCCTCGTGGCCTCAATCGCGGCAAGCTCCGGCTTGGCGACGGGCAAGTACCAGGGAATCGCTCCGGGAGCAGCTCTTCTGGTTGTGAAGAGCGGAGCACCGCTATGTGGCGGCGCAAGCTGGACATTCAGCGAGGACGCCATCATCGACGGCCTGCGCTATCTCGCAGAAAGAGCAAGCGCCCTCAAGATGAAGCTGATTGTGAACCTCAGTCTTGGAGGAAACATCGGCGGACACGATGATACGAGTCCGCTTGAACTCGCCCTTGATTATCTCAACGAGCTGGGGGTGCTCGTTGTAGTCTCATCCGGGAACGAGGCCGACCATCAAGGTCACGCAACAGGTCTCCTAAGCCATTCCAGCTCGACACGCGTCAACTGGGGTCTGCTCGCAGAGGCCAGCAACGCAATTTTGGATCTGTGGTACCCAAATGGTAGAGAGATCTTGGCGACCATCGTCACTCCATCCGGAGAACAGGTGAAAGGCCCGACACGAGGCGGAACGGAGACCTCGGACGGCCGAGTCGCGATCGCTTCGTCTGAGACCGCAATGGGGAAGGAGCTGATCATAGTTGTCCAATCCGATGAGGCTCTCAGGAGCTCCGGATGGAGTGTGGTCTTGGATTCGGCTGACTCGGGTCCTTCTTTCAAGTGGGATGCCTGGGTCGACAGCGATAGTTGCGCGTATCCGTCGGTGGCCTTTTCGAACGGCGAAGGTTACACGATAGACCCGAACGGGACAGTCTCGGTTCCGGCCACGT
Source organism: uncultured Candidatus Bathyarchaeia archaeon (assembly GCA_964549795.1). Taxonomy (GTDB): domain Archaea; phylum Thermoproteota; class Bathyarchaeia; order 40CM-2-53-6; family 40CM-2-53-6; genus CAVPLU01. The sequence goes on along the minus strand of CAZJVZ010000027.1, from coordinate 11,154 downwards.
CCAGCGGCGCCATTGCTGTCGGCGCTTATGTGTCGAAGAACTCTTGGACGAACCATTTGGGCAAAGAGGTCGTTGAGGATGCCTATCATGTGGGAGAGATTGCTTCATTCAGTTCTCGCGGTCCGACGCGTGATGGCCGGACAAAACCAGAGATCTCCGCTCCGGGAATATTCATTGTGGCAGCACGTTCCCTAAACCTTCCCTCAAATGACGACGACCCCGATCAGTACCACCGGGTATTGGCCGGGACGAGCATGGCAGCGCCTCACGTTGCGGGCGTGATCGCTCTGATGCTACAGTACGACCCTGAGCTAACGGTAGCAGAAGTGAGGTCTCTTCTAATCGACGGCGCATTCTTGGACAATTTCACGGGACTGATCGAGCTCAACGAAGGGTCGAACCTGTGGGGTTGGGGGAAGGCCGATGCAAGAACCGGGACGGCGTTCTTCAGGGTATCCACTGCATTGCCCAGTCTCCCCTCGACATTTGCCGCCTCTCTGACCGTGGACGGGCAACCTTACGAGCTAAATGGGGCAGAGGTTGTGACTCTGCGCTTCGCATCCGGCTATGCTCACACATTCCGGGTCAGCGGGCAGACCTTCACTGCCAATGCGACACGCTACGTGATTGCTGACAGAAGCGACGTCTTCTCTTCCAGCGGCGCATTCGAGCCCACTATGCAGATTCAGTATCTGCTGTCGCTTGATTCACCATATGGCACAACTGGGGGCCAAGGCTGGTATGACGCAGGAGAATATGCAACCTTCACGGTAAGCCCGGAGGAGACCTCGAACGGACTCACCCAGATCCTAGGAGTTACTTACTCTTTCGATCACTGGGTCGATGAGCGCGGGAACAGAGTATCATTAGAGCCCCTCGCCATGGATTCTCCTCACTCGCTCAAGGCAATCTGGAGTGCTCGCCTCAGTGACTTACGAGTACCGTTGTTGATCGCGCTAGGTGCGAGCCTCGCACTTGTCTTGGGGTATCGCCGCCAACGAGAGCGAAGAAGCAGAAGTGCGGAGCTGAACGAGTCCATGACCAAGTGACTGCTCGCCTTGATCTGGGAACAAGACATTTCTCTGAGCGTTGACAGTGGGCGTCAGACCGGGAGCTGATGCGAGACGGCCTTGGCTGGTCCCCAAGAAAGAGATCGGATTAGCTACATCAAGCAGGCCTTCTTGCAGTACTATACCAAGCAAGGCAACCGGATCAGTCTCCCGCCGGAGCATCGGGCCAGAGAGTTCGCTTTCTTGGCGTTTGGCGAGAGATTCATGACAAGGCACAAGGCCATCGCGTCACACGATGAATTAGTGAACACGATACGGACGCTTGTCCCGTCGGACATCTACTACTCAACTGCCTACTACGCTAGACCTGCAGAACAGATGGAAAGGAAAGGTTGGCTGGGATCCGACCTTGTCTTCGACGTTGATGCGGACCATATCGAAACGTCATGCAAATCAAACCACGACCTCTGGCGTTGTGCAAGCTGCGGGCGCTCCAAGCACGGCAAGGCTCCAGTCCAGTGCCCCAACTGCGGGAAGGCGAAGTTTGAGGAGCGCGCTTGGTTCTGTGATCAATGTCTGAAAGCGGCAAAGGACGAGGTGTTGAAGCTAGTTGATTTTCTGACGAAGGATTTCGGTATACCTGAACAAGAGATGCACGTTTTCTTCTCAGGTCACCGAGGTTACCATCTTCACGTCAGGACAGAGGAAGTTCGCAGGCTGGACGAGTCCCAGAGAAAGGAGATAGTCGACTACGTCATGGGCTTGGGGCTTGATGCATTCTACCAGGGCCTCTACAAGAAACCCCGCGGCGCCATTGTGGGGCCACAACGTGAAGATCCAGGCTGGCGAGGGCGTTTCGCGAGAGAAATCTACAGACTCATCCTTCAGGGGACCGAAGACGAATTAGTGGGTATCGGCTTCTTGCCTCGTCAAGCTCGAAGGATCATTCGCGACAGACCTCAGCTAGAGGAGGAATGGAAGGGAAAGATACTCTGGGGCGAGTTCGAAGATGCATTTCACATCAAGGACAGCACCTGGCGAGCAATAATCGAGAGAGCCGTCTCAAAGGGCGCGCTGCCGGCAGAGATTGACACCGTCGTGACGACCGACATCCATAGGCTGATCCGTCTTCCCGAAACATTGAATGGGAAGACAGGACTTCGTGCCATGGCTGTGTCGAACCTAGAGGAATTTGACCCATTCAAGGATCCAATAGCGTTCGAAGGAGAGATTGCAGTTCGAGTGGCCGAAGCCCCGGCATTCAGGATGGGAAAGACCACTTATGGACCGTACACTAACGAACAGGTTACCATTCCAGCTGAGGCTGCGATGCTCCTGATCTGCAAGGGTGTAGGTGGACCTGCGCAGAAATGAACCGTGACGAGCTCTACCGAATATGGAAGATCGAGAAGAGCGAGAGCGCTCTCCAAAAGATTCCTCAGTCCTTCTACTCTGATGTTAGCAGGCTACTGAACGATGCCAAAGCCTCCTGCGAGGCAACTATCCACGACCGGACACAGAAGTCTATCTCCGAGAAGGAATTCAAGATACTGCGACGATTGAGCATGGAAATCGCCAAGACACGCATGAAGAAGATTGTTGACGCAGTCTCGTTTCGACAAGACGTGGCATCCGGCTTGCTTGCTCAGGAGGAGACAGAATTCGCGAAACAGCTTGCGATACACATAGGTGACTACTGCCGGTTCATCGACGGACTAGTCCAAACCAACTCCGTTTCACAAGAAGAGGTGTCGAGCGAGTCAGTCGAGGCAAAGCTAGAAGTTGTACGTTTCCTCTCTGACTTCCCTGCAATAATCGGAGTCGACCTGAGGACCTATGGTCCTTTCAGAGCAGAAGATATCGCTACGCTGCCTTCTGAGAATGCCTCCGCTCTGATCAGCCAAGGGGTTGTCAAGCAAGTTCGGTTCTCTGAACGCATAACCCCGGCTGCCTAGAGAATATCGTGCCGCTCGAATCTCAGACCTGTGTGCCACAGAGAGACGATCACTTTCTAGTGAAGAGCTTCTCCGCGTGCTAGGTCAACTAAGGCTATGGATCCTATGTCTAGCGTCTGGGCTTCTCTTTCTTGCCCTTCAGAAGCGCGTCGAGAGACACCCCGTTGCATGCATAAACTTTGAACCGGATTCCTGGGATGTCGCCCATGCTCTTGCCTTCGGCGCCTCCGATGCCTTCGATCCAAACCTCGTCGTGCTCGTCGATGAAGTTGAGGGCCCCGTCACCCGGCAGGAATGCCGTGATGACTTTGCCGTTCTTTATGAGCTGAACTCGCACACACTTGCGCACGGCACTGTTTGGCTGGCGGCATTCGACACCCACCTTCTCAAGGACTATTCCTCGACCCTGAGGAGCTCCCTGAAGTGGGTCTGCCTTGTAGTCGAGGCCGAGCATGCGGCGCTTGTAGGGTGGATAGTGCCATCTGAAACGCTTGCGCGTTCGCTTCAGTTTGCGGGCGCCAAGCAGGCCGCGCGATGACTTGCCCATTGTGATATCAGTATCCTAGGTTCGTCGTGCTAGACTCGGCTCCGACTTATATCTTGTACGCAACTAGCACTCCGAATACGAAGACTTGAAAGCAGCACAGGGCAAACATGGTCCGGGTCACGCATGCGAAGGAAAACTCTCGACGAAAGAGCAGCAACAGCAAAGATCGATCGAGAGAACATGCTTCAGGTTCTTGAGGAAACTCCGGGAATCTACGAGCGAGCTTACACAGCTGCAATGGGATCAGACACCCTCCCAGATGCACCGGCGCGATCTGCACCTGGCCTCGCACTGGTTGGAATGGGCGGGTCTGCAATATCGGCAGACATACTGAAGGATTGGCTCTTCGAGTCGCAGATACCCATAGAGATTGTTAGAGGACCGCAACTGCCGGGATCGATCACAGCCCAGACATGTGTCCTTGTCGTCAGCTACTCGGGCCAGACAACAGAGACACTGAGAGCCCTCAGAGAAGCTTCAAAGCGGAAGAGCACAATCGCGTGCATCGCTTCAGGAGGGGAGTTGATCACCACTAGTCGAAATAGCGGGCTTCCTCACGTTCAGGTGAGAAGTGGGCTACAGCCACGAGAGGCGTTGCCTGACCTCTTCGCAGCCTCCGCGGCAGTACTCGTGAAGTGGGGAATCTGTAATCATGAAAGCGTCCTAGCCGAGTTGAGAGCTGTTGGAGAGCAACTAGACGAACTCGGGAAAAAGATCGGATTTCCGTGCGTTCTCGCCAGGAATCCTGCAAAGCAGCTGGCGGTCCAACTTCACGATACAATCCCCTTCATTTACGCTGCTCAGCTACTTGGCGCCGCTGGCAGGAGATTCAAGAATCAGCTCAACGAGAATTCAAAGGTGCTCGCGAAATTCGAAGTACTTCCAGAAATGCTTCACAACGAGGTTCAGAGCTGGCAGATGCTGAAGGAGCGCAGCTACGCCGATTCCGTGTCTTTTGTGCTATTGAGAGGTTGCGAGTCCAAGGATGAGACTGAGAAGTTCGATCGATTGGCGTCTATGATACGGGCCGCTGGAAGTAAGAAAGTGCAGGTGGTATCGATGGAGTCCCCGACGAGGCTCGCTAACATTCTTGGGACGATCTACTTCTGCGACTACGTATCCTTCTACCTTGCGATTTTGCGCGGCGTCGACCCGACACCCATCGCCACGATCCAGACGCTGAAACGCTCAGCAAGAAACTCCGGCTCTTAGTCGCCATTTCGGCATGGGTCCGGCAGCTACGTGGGCAAAAGCCTACTAGCAAGGTGCGCGCCTGATGTGTCAACGTTGGCTGATGCTCTGGAGGAATGATTAGGTTGTCGTATGAGGAACGTGCCAAGTCGAAGGGTATCACGATCCCAAAGGCCGCAACTCCCGTGGGCGCCTATGTGCTTGCTGTTCAGAGTGGAGCGCTGATCTTCACTGCAGGCCAAGGCCCTGTGAAAGACGGGGTTCCCGTGTTCAAGGGCAAGGTCGGTCGTGATCTGACCGTAGATGATGCATACGAAGCGGCCAAGGTGGCCGCGCTCAACTGCTTGGCTGCCGCGAAATCAGCCCTAGGAACCCTAGATCGTATCGAGCGCGTCGTCAAAGTGAACGGTTTTGTCAACAGCGCTCCTGGTTTCACCGATCAGCCAAAGGTCATGAATGGAGCTTCTGATATCTTAGTCCAGATCTTCGGCGAGAATGGCCGTCATGCAAGGACATCTGTTGGCGTAAATGAGCTCCCGATGAACATCGCTGTAGAAGTGGAGCTCATCTTGGCGTGTAAGCCACTGTAGCGAAGCCACCGAGCCAAGTGGGAGCGGTCACTGCGGGGCCAGTGGCGGTTGTCTAGCTCCGCAGCTCGGGCAAAAGACCGCCAACGAAACAAGTCCTGCTCCGCAGTTCTGGCAATACTTCATGCCTCGTGGAGCCACCGAGGGCCGGGAGGCCTCCGGTTGCGCAACCGCAGGAGTGAATGCGACAGTCGAGGGCTCTGCAGTTGGTGAAGGCGGCGCCTCACGCGTCCTGTCCGCATAGATGAAGAACAGTAGAAGCATGAAGAAGCCTGAGAGAAGAGCAGAGATCACGGAGCCTACCATGTTCGTGGTTCCAAGAAGCAGCCCGAGCAGACGAGTACTGTTCATGTAGACCGCAGGAGTAGTCAGTTCCGAGTATGAGAAACCCGGCCACAGCAGCGATCCCACCCACGAGGCGACTACCTGAGCAAATGCAGAGATGACGACGAAGCCGATGATGGTTCCGAAGTTCCTTCGCACGAACCTAAGACTCGACTTGATCGATGCCAAGATTCCCAAGTCGTCCATCACGAGCGCCTGCATCCAAGGCACAAGGAAGATGCAGAGAACGACCTCGATCAGCCCGACTACTAGGAGAATCCCGGCCAGTCCCATGATTATCGGCGCGAGCAGGTTGATCATGGTTGTCGGGACGAGTTCTTCAGGAGCGAGCAATCCGATATCAAGCGTCATGATCTCAGCGATCATGGCCGCTATTCCGGCCCCGATCGGCATGACCACCAGTATGCCGATCAGTATTCGACCGCCGAGGATTCGCAGGAAATACCTCTTCGCCCCAACCCAGAGATCACCAAACCCTGTCTGACCATCGACGACAACCCGCCTATTCATGTAGGCCCACCCGGCGGTCACAAAGGTGTCGACGAGAAGACCCGTGGCAAGGAGAACGATCCCGCCGGCTGCCACGGTACCGATGACGCCCCAAACATCTCCCATTAAGGCCAGCGCCATCATGAGTGGAAACAACGTGAAAGCCGCCACCGTAAGCAGTGCGAGAGGGACGACAATCTGAGTCAAGATCGGCGGAACAAGAAGTATCAAGTTCTTCCTGATTCTCGCTGCAGACTGATTGATGAGTGAACCAAGGTCCATCCGGCAACACAACTACTTGCTGTGTCAACGTCAGAGAAATCGGGATTTAAGTACAACTGCTAGCCGATGGCGAGACGCTACATTCTACGCTCGTCGCGGAAGCGATACGCCTAGGCAGCCTAGCTCCGACCTGCCTTACCCTGCTTGTAGTCTCCCGCATCGAGATCAAACGGGATCTCGCGACCTTCGCAGAACGCAGCAAGGTTCTCCACAAGCCCCTTCCAGTAGAATGAGATCGAGTCCCGGTCTTCCTTGCTTTGGCATGCGTCAATATGGTCGAAAATCAGGAGTGTGCTCCTGCCATTCCTCTTCTCGACGAAGCTCCAGATGCCCAACCCTGCGACTATGTCGCTGTATCGATGCACTATGGTGTGATTGGGGACCACAACGAGTATCTCGGCACTCGGATAGTTGTCGCCCACTAGTCTGCCTCCGGCTCTGAATCCGTCGATGTGGCATCGAGGGTCGTACCACTTCTTCAGGGCTTGTGTCTGCCGAAATGCCTTGCATGTCCCTCCGACAGGAGCCCTGATTTCTTTCTCTAGGTGTATCGAGCCGGTCATTTCCCTCAGCAGCATGAAGGATCGAGACTGCTCAATACGAACCATTCGCTTCACAGACTGGGCTGGCAAGTGATGCTGGGTTTGGCGATTTGCAGTTGGAGCGCAGGGCGTATGTGTCACAATGTTCTTTCCCTGAACTTCATTGTGCTATCATTGACCCGATTCGTGCTTCGAGCGTGTCTGCCAAATCAGTCTGGCACTCTTCGCAGGGTTTTCCGGCGTCGATTTGATGACCTATGTCATGTTTAAATACGCCTCGGCCGGCAAGCCATCCCCGGTCATGACATTGCTGCTTCCTGACGAGATCGCGTCGAAGTCTGTGATTCCGGCTATCAGAGCAATGGTGGTCCGCAGGCTCGTCGACAAGCATGGGATGACTCAACAGCAGGCAGCTCAGCTGCTTGGGATAACCCAGCCTGCTGTGAGCAAGTACATGCACAAGAAGCGCGGGATCGCGATCAGGCTGGAAGGAGTTCCTCATGTCGACAGAGCGGCAAACAGGATCGCCGCTCTGCTGGTCTCAGGAAAGGCTGGTGAGATACAGGTAATGAGCAGGATGAATGAAGTCTCAATACATGTCAGGAAGAGCAAACTGATGTGCAGTCTCCACAGACGCCTCGAACCCGGGCTGGACCTCGGCGGCTGCCGCGTGTGTGAAGCCTGACTGAGCTCGCCGGCAATAGTACTGTGAGCTCGAATGCGAAGGACGCCTCAGGTTCACACTTCTGAGTTGGCGCTGACTCTGACGCGGAGAGAAGTGAGCGGTGAAACATGAAATGGCTGAGACTCAAGATGTCTTTGATCGCAAGATTGCCCGCCGCAAGAAGTCCCGCAGACGAACCCGAGGACCCTACCGCAAGTCATCCCGAACTGGCATAGAAGTTGCTGCGTCTTAGTCTGCTTCGATTGCAGTTGCGGGGCACAAAGAGAATTGCTGACCACGGTCCGTGAAGGGGTGTGCACATATAGGACTATGACATATGTTATGCTCAAAACGGCCACATACTGGGTATGCCTCTGAGGAGAAGTTGATGGCACTGAACGTGGGCAAGATTCGGGCGGACTTCCCGATCTTGAAGAGAAAGATAAACGGCAAACCGCTTGTGTACCTTGACAGCGCTGCGACCTCTCAGAAACCAATGTCTGTCATCAAGGCAATCGAACGATTCTACTGCCGGTACAACGCAAACGTCCACAGAGGCGTCCATCGCCTGAGCGAAGAGGCAACGATTGCTTTCGAGCAATCGAGGGAGAAATTTGCGCACTTCGTCGGGGTGAAGAATGCCAGAGAGATTGTTTTCGTGCGAAACGCAACAGAGGCTCTTAACCTCGTCGCGCTCAGTTGGGCGAGACCGAACCTCAGGCCTGGAGACCGAGTGCTGCTGACGGAGATGGAGCATCACAGCAATATCGTTCCGTGGCAGATGCTGGCAAAGGAGAAAGGTATCAAGCTTGACTTCATCAGGATCGACGACAACGGGCTGCTGGACTCGGAGAGCTTTCAGGAATTGATCAAGAAGAGGCCAAAAGTCCTCAGCCTGGCCCATGTCTCCAATGCATTGGGCACGATCAATCCGGTGAAGCAGATGGCCCAGGAAGCTCATACAATCGGTGCGACTGTAGTGGTGGATGGCGCGCAATCGGTTCCTCATATGCCGGTCGACATTGCTGATTTGAAATGCGACTTCATGGCCGTCTCGGGGCACAAGATGCTCGCGCCCACCGGGATAGGTATGCTCTACGGGAGGGGCGACCTTCTAGAACACATGGAGCCCTTCATGGGTGGTGGAGAGATGATTAGGGAGGTCCACCTGCAAGATGCGAGCTGGAACGATCCACCATGGAGGTTTGAGGCAGGCACTCCAAACGTTGAGGGTGCCATTGGCCTCGGGGCCGCGGTCGAGTACCTATCGAGCCTAGGAATGCAAAACGTGAGACGACACGAGAAGGACATCACGGAGTACGCCCTCAAGAAGATGCAGAATGTGAAAGACTTGGTTGTGTACGGCCCTCGAGACGTAGAGAAGCGCGGAGCCGCAATCGCATTCAATCTGGGAGACATTCACGCTCATGATCTCGCCACAATCCTTGACACCCAAGGCATAGCGATAAGGTCTGGGCATCATTGTGCACAGCCATTGATGGAACGACTCAACGTGCCAGCCACCTCTCGAGCCAGCTTCTATATCTACAACACGAAACGAGAGGTCGACATCTTGGTACGAGCACTTGAGAGCGCCAGGAGGATGTTCAGAGTATGAGCGCAGACCTCTACAAGGAGGCGATCCTTGATCACTTTAGACACCCCAGAAACTACGGCGACCTGCCCGACGCGAATGCCCAAGCCAGAGAAGCCAATGTCCTGTGCGGGGATGTGATCGAGATGCAGCTAAGACTGAACGGAGACAGAATCGATGATCTGAGATTCCGAGGGCAGGGATGTGCGGTGAGCATGGCATCCACCTCCATGCTGACAGAGCTTGCCAAGGGGAAAGAGGTCTCCGAAATCAAGAGACTCGGAAAGAAAGACATGATTAGGCTTCTTCGATCAGATCCCGGACCGGCACGAACCGAGTGTGTCCTCCTCGGACTGAAGGTCTTGAAGATGGCAGTCTATGCTCACTTGGGCGTCAAGATGCCCGAAGAACCTGACGCGGCGTAACCAGATCGTCTTGGTTCGACCCAACAGCACCGATCGCCTTGAAGCCGTTCATGGGCATCGCGTGGCGTTCTCTGTGCGTGGGGTGCGATGTTGCATTGGAGATTGACAATCAAGCCGCATAAGCCTTATTAGCGCCCCGTCTCGTGCTAAGGGGGAGTTTCGCAAAGGTTCCTATTTCTCGGGGCCTAATGAGCGTTTGGATATCGGAGAGAGACGATCACTTGAAGGAAGAGGAGAAGAGTAAGCCAATAGACGTTTTTGATCATCAACTCGTGCCGAAACACGAGATTGTACCGAGGCGCGAGGCAGAGGAACTGCTTGAACGTCTGCATATCAAAGCGTATCAGCTGCCCTACCTCAGGGCTGATGACCCTGCGGCGAAACAGCTGGGTGCAAAGCCTTGGGACGTCGTGAAGATCACCCGTCACAGCCCCACTGCTGGCGAAGTTGTAGTCTACCGGTACGTTATCGAGAGCTCGGCCGGAGGAAGCAAACCTGACCATCCACGTTGAGCCCCAAATGTGGGGGCTGATCAAGGAGTTCTTCAAAGAGAAGGGCCTCGTCAGGCAGCATATTGACTCTTACAACGAATTCATCGACATGGGTCTTCAAGCCATCATTGACGAGGTTGGCTCAATCCCGATTGAGATCGAAGAGTATCCTTTGAAGATCAAGCTCGGGAAGATTGAGATTGGCACCCCAAGAGTGACCGAGGTCGATGGCTCCGAAAGACCCGTGTATCCGACAGAGGCGCGCGTGAGGAACCTTACCTATGCTGCACCGCTGCATCTGGAGATGACGCCAATAATCGGAGAGCGCGAAGGTCAGACGGAGATCGTCTACATCGGCGACTTTCCGGTCATGCTCAGGTCGAAGATATGCCCACTTTCAAGGCTAACTCCCGACGAGATGATCAGCATCGGCGAGGATCCGATCGACCCGGGCGGATACTTCATTGTCAATGGTGCGGAGCGAGTCGTGGTCGCACTTGAGGACCTCGCCGCAAACAAAATCTTGGTCGACGTGGAGAAGACAGGCGTCAATCCGGTTTACAAGGCGAAGATCTTCTCAACGACTCTGGGTTTTCGGGCTCGAACAGAGGTGACTCTGAAAGCCGACGGAGCCATCTATGTGACGGTCCCGGGCGTTCCAGCTGAGATACCTTTTGTCGCGTTGATCAAGGCGCTTGGAATTCAGGAAGACCTGAAGATTGCCGAACTTGTCTCTGAGGACGAGATGATCCAGAATCAGCTGGACGGTTCGTTCGAGAAATCCCAGGGCGTGCTATCTATCAAGGATGCGCTCCTGTACGTCGGAAATCGGCTTGCCCCCGGGCAGGTCGAGGACTACAGAGCCAAGAAGGCCGAGACCGTTCTTGACAGGAACTTCCTCCCCCATATCGGACGCACGCCTGCCGAAAGGAAAGAAAAGGCCTACTTCCTCGCAGAAATCGCGACAAGAATCATTGAGCTGAAGCTAGGCAGAAGAAGCCCGGACGACAAAGATCACTATGCGAACAAGCG
>CAZJVZ010000026.1:0-15923 GCA_964549795.1 uncultured Candidatus Bathyarchaeia archaeon | reverse complement strand
TCTTCACTGACTCGATGGGTGTGTTTGATATCGCGTCTAGGTTCTCGTCGATTCTCACGGTGAGCTTGAATTCGGCCTTGCACTGGGGGTGGTCTATGCATGGGAGCAGTCGTCTCGCGTTCGCAGCCTCGAAATCTGTCGTTACGATGTATGTGCCATCGTACGGAGCCTTGTAGATGCCAGCCAAGGAATCTGGAATTGCGCCGGAGTATTGGATTTCTAAGGTGCCCTTGAATGGGCCGCTCTCGACAACTAGGCTCGCGTCTTTCTGATTGAACCTGAGAGCTCTCCCATTCCCCACCACGCTTGAGATGCGTAGGCCCAGCGAGTCCAGGACAATGTCGCCTTTTGACTCGAGTGATATGACCAGCTTCCCGTCGAATCTGAGCTCCCCGAAGAAGACATCAAGAAACAAGTCATATCGTTCCACATCCATTCCTTTGTCCTCTACTGCTTCGCGTGTCCCTGCTGGAACATCGCCCGAGCGTTCAGTGAACATTGTGCATCACATCGGCGACATCGAGAGCGGAAGCCAGACCTTTCCTGTGCTCACTATTTCGACGAGGCTGTGGGTGAATTCAGCCGTCACGACTCTGCCGTCCTGCACTGCAACCTTGGCTCTTGTTGTTTCAGGGCCTCCGAGAACGGGGGCGCCGCCAGAATCGAAGCGGAGAGAAGAGACCCCGTCTCCCAACCTCTTCGTATGTGCCAGAGCGATTGCGACGGCCACGCTGCCGCTCCCGCAAGATGGTTCGATGTGATCACCAGCTATGTTGTGGGGAAAAAGCACGCGTCCGCGAGTTGGGTCATCTGGATACATGCTGTACAGAGAGTAGTCCGCATTCCGAGCATTTGACAAGCGCTGCCGATTAAAGTCAGCCTGCATGCTCGTCAGAATCTCCACTCCGCTAGCATTCATCGTTGTGAAATCCGCATCCGGGTGCCTCGCTCGGATCTTCTCGGCATCAGCTACGAGGAATCTGCCGACCTTGGTGGCTTCAACTCCGGCCACTTGGATGGTTGAAATGCCGAGCCTGTGGCACTCCTCAACGAACGTTGTCATGTCAGTAAGGATCGTCGGCCGATGTCTCGTTCCTCCGATGGAGATGCGCACCGTTCCAGAGTCCGTTTCTATGGTCAACAGTTTCCGGGGCAGATGAATTCGATACTGCTTCCCAAGTCCAGTCTCAAGCACGGCCTTGCAGAGGACTTGCGTCATGCCCCCACATGCTTTGATGTAGTCCCTGGACGCTCTGTCAACGATGGTTACTTTGATGTCTCCGTCACGTTTCGGTTTCTCGAGAAGCGCGGCTTGGTCTCCACGAATGCTTGGCGGATCAAGTATGGAGAGCACGATCTTGAGACGGTCTCGTTTGGGAATTTGGCTCTCGTGTAGTAGGAGGATTTCGTTCCCACCCATGTGTCCCTTCACGTAGTCAACCGCGACGGGTTTGCGCATGTGTCTCCCTCCATCTTCCCGAAGCCTAGAGGTTGGGTGCGTCATGTCTCAAGGCACGTCCGTTTAGCCTTCCCAGAAACCTACCTCTGGCGACAGCCATGATGCCATTCACGATGACATACTCTATGCCGACTGGAAATGCTTTGGGCTTGAGGTAAGTGGCCGTGTCAGTGACTCTTGCAGGATCGAACATGACGATGTCTGCGGCCGATCCTCTCCGAATCACGCCTCGGTCCGCCAGACCGATTCTACTGGTAGGGAGGGACGTCATCTTCTTGATCGCGCCCTCCAGGGTCAGCAGGCGACTTCGCTTAGCATATCGACCGAGAACTCTCGGGAACGTCCCATAACTCCTGGGGTGCGGTCTCCCCTTTCCCAGGCGCCCCTTTGTCGAGAGTGATTCTCCGTCGGATCCCACCATTGAGAGAGGGCTCCGCAGAACGAGCCTCACATCCCGTTCGCTCATGTCTTCGACGACAATCTCGAGAGCTGCTTCTCCCTCAACTAGCAGGTCGAAGACAACTTCGAACGGATCACGTTTCCTCGATCTTGCTATCTGTTGGATTGTCTTTCCGACGAGCGAGGGTCTCTGTGGGAAGCTCGATATCGTGAATCTGCCCCATGAGGCGCCCTTTGTCATGCTCTCCCACTTCGGAAGGCCCGCTCGCATCTGTCGCCTGAGCTTCGCTCGAATCGCGGGCTCCTTGAGCCGCTCGATCAACTGCCCATCGCCTCCCTCGCAAGCCCAAGGTGGTATCGCTGCCGAAAGCCATGTGCTGTACGCCGTGTACGGGTAGACATCAACAGCCGCGTCGATTCCTTTCGCTCTCGCTCTTGCTATGTTTCTGAGTGTCCGTTTCACTTTGCCCCAGTTTCTTCTGCCGCAGGCCTTATGATGCGAGATCTGCACCGCGATTCCTGCTCTTCGTCCCACGGCCAGGGCCTCGTTGACGGCTTCTTCGAGCCCGTCGCTCTCGTCTCTGATGTGGGTCGTGTAGATTCCGCCAAACGACGCCGCCACGCGAGCAAGCCTCGACAGCTCGTCGAGTTCCGCGTAGCAGCTGGGCGGGTACAGGAGACCAGATGAGAGCCCAAAGGCTCCTTCCCGCATACATTGCGCCAGAAGTTTCTGCATTTGTTTCATTTCGCGAGCTGAAGGCGCTCGATTATCGAAACCCATCACGGAAGCTCTGATGGTGCCGTTCCCGACAAGGCAGGCAACATTCAGGATCACTCCCTGATGCTCAAGTCGGCTGAGATACTCTCCCAGGCTGGACCAGGTGACTCTCAGGTCGTATTGCCTGGCGCTTGTCTTCGCCTCACGGATTGCCTCTCCCTTGAGAGGCGCGGCCGAGACTCCGCAGTTGCCTATGACCTCTGTTGTTACTCCTTGCCTGATCTTGCTCTGTGCATCACACTTCGCAAAGAGTGCGAAGTCCGAGTGCGAATGGATGTCGACGAAACCTGGAGAGACGACAAGTCCTCTCGCGTCTATCACCTGTTTCGCGTCTTTGATCTCCGAAGGCCTGATGTCCGCTATCTTTCCGTGCTTGATTCCGATGTTGGCTCGATAGCGCGGGTTTCCCGTCCCGTCTATCACGAGACCGTTGTTGACGGCCAATTCAAAGTCCAACGCGCACGGCTCTCCAGCGATTGTAGTTGCCCTCCGATTCTGAGGAACTGGCTGGACTATGGGGTGGTTCTGTAGTTATGAAGATCGGTCCGTGTAAGTGAACCGAACCTTTATTCTGTGTACGTCTTGGCCATATGCTGTCAGAGGCATGACTTTGGCCGACGGTGTAGAATTCTCCTCAGAAAACCTCGCAGAAGTCACCAGACTGTTACAGGGCCTGATCAGGATTGACACGACGAACCCACCTGGCAATGAAGGCAAAGCCGCGGAGTACCTCAAGACCCACTTCGATAGCGAAGGCATTGACGCTGAGGTGCTGGGCGAGCCGACCAGAGAGAACGTGATCGCGAAGATCAGGGGCCGAACTGAGAAACCGAGACTTCTCTTCGAATCTCACACAGACGTTGTCCCAGCAGTAGAAGCGGAAGCGTGGACTCATCCTCCCTTCTCAGCGGAGATTGTGGATCAGTGGATCTATGGTCGAGGAGCGTGGGATGACAAGTTCGATGTGGCTGTGCAGGCGATGAGTCTGATTCTTCTCAAACGTCAGAATGTCACACTGAACGGGGCGCTTCTTTTCGCCGGGGTTGCTGACGAAGAGGTCTCTGGCCGCGGAGCTGAGTGGCTTACCAAGAAAGTGCCTGAGAAGGTCCGCGCCGAGTACGTTGTGGGAGAAGGTGGGGGCCCGCCGATTCGGGTGGGAAAGCAGAGGGCATACCGCATTACGGTCGGAGAGAAAGGCCTCGCATGGTTCAAGCTGACCGCAAAGGGAAAAGCTGGGCACGGTTCTATTCCAACCCTCGGAGACAACGCAAACATCAAGATGGCAAAGGCGTTCACCAACCTTTCCGCCTGCAAGCCGAAAGTCACGATCGTCGACGAAGTGGCTTTGGCAGTCAAGGCAGCGGCCATCGGTATCTTAGGAATAGATGAAGGATCAAAGATGCTCGAGGCAGACATGAACGAGCAGGGGCTCGACAAGATTCTCGATGCAATTGCGTTGAAGGAGAAGATGGTCGCTGAGGAACTGAGAGCCCTGACCAGGATGACGATCTCACCGAACGTGATCGCGGGAGGCACCGAGACGAATGTGATACCCGGTGTCTGCGAAGGCAAGGTCGACACAAGACTCGTCCCAGGACAAGACCGCGACTATGCAACGCAGGTCGTGCGTGAATGTGTCCGAGGACTGGACATCGACCTGAGCGTATCACAGTATACTGACGCATCATTGTCCTCTTCGAGTGGCAAGTTCTACGAGATCATTCAGGCGACTCTGGGGGACATGGCACCGGACTGTCCTGCTATTCCTGTATTGAGCACAGGCATGAGCGACAGTAGATTCTGGAGAGCAATAGGGTCAGTCGTGTACGGTTGCGTGCTGGCTTCTCCGGACATCACGCTGGACGACATCCTGCCAGGCCTCCACGGACCCAACGAGCGGATGAACATCGCGAGCCTAGAGTTTGGAACCAAGTTCCTCTCAAGCTTGGCCACGAGGGTTCTCTGTTAGAGAACACCGCGCGGTATTCTATAGTCTGCATATGCCGATCCTGTTGGGAGTTCGCGGTCGCGACAATCACAATAAGCAGGTCCCCGTATCCTGCGGTCCTCTCGCCTTTGGAGTGGAGCAAACTGACTGGGAAGCATGTGTACGGAGTGCTTGGTGCCGGAAGACAAGGAACCGCTGCCGCATATGACATGGCAAGATTCGGAGACGCAGAGACAGTCACACTCGCGGATGTCGACCGCAAGGCCGCCAAGAGCGCAGCGAGACACGTGAACGATCTCTGCGGAGAAGACGTGGCGGAAAGCGCTCGCATCGACGTCAAGGATCAGATACAGCTCAAACGCTTCTTGGATGACTTGGACGTTGTCCTGAGCGCTGTACCCTACTTCTACAATCTGAGGATAGCGAAGGCAGCGATTCGCGCACGCGCGAGCATGTGCGACCTCGGGGGAAACACCGACATTGTCAGGCAGGAGCTTCGCTTGGATCGGGAAGCCAAGGCCGCTGGGATCTCAATCGTGCCGGATTGCGGCCTCGACCCGGGCATGGGCGCTTCCCTTGCCTGCTACGGAATGGAGCTGCTTGACAAGACCCGCGAAGTGCACGTATGGTGCGGCGGCCTACCTCAGAAGCCACGGCCACCATTCAACTACCTTCTCACGTTCAACTTCGACGGCCTAGCAAACGAATACTCAGGAAACGCGGTCTGCCTGCGAGGCGGCGAGATCGTCGAGGTACCATGCTTCGAGGATCTGGAGATGCTTGATTTCCCCCAGCCCATTGGCAGGCTCGAAGCTTTTCTGACGGCGGGCGGCACGTCAACATGCCCGTGGACATTCAAGGATAAGCTATCAGTCTTTCAGGTCAAGACCCTACGCTATCCAGGTAGTCACACCCAGCTGAAAACGATGCGCGACCTTGGTCTCTTCAGCGACAAGAAGATCGCGGTTGACGGCGCGAAGGTGGCTCCAAGAAAGCTTCTGCAAGCGCTCATTGAGCCGATGATCAATCTCCCAGGAGAGAAGGATCTGATCATTCTCCGTGTGAAATGTGTGGGAGAGAAGGACGGGCAGGCGGCGCAGGCAGTCTTGGAGGTTGTGGACTACTACGATGAGGAGAGGGGATTCAGCGCGATGGAGCGAACGACCGGATGGCACGCGTCAATCGTGGCCATAATGATGGCGCAGCGCCAGATCCCCATCGGAGCGAAGCCACTGGAACTGGCTGTTCCTGGATCCTCGTTTGTGAATGAGATGAAACGGAGAGGTATCGCGCTAACGGGGAGACTGAGCTGGCTTCCGTCCTAATCGAGTGGGTCCCTACAGTTTTTCCAGGTATCTTTGGATCTCTGTCTCTGCGTTATCTGCCGTGATGAAGATCGGCACGTTCTCCATCCCGGTTGCGATGTAGCTTGACAGCAACCAGCGGCCTGGTGAGAACTCTAGGGTCTTCTCGAGTATGCTTGGATCGATTGTGAATGTTGTGCTGACTAGGCCGCGGTCGTATTGGCGGGGCAGTGTGCCGACGAAGTACGTGTGGAGCTGTTGGAGCGCGTTCGTGTTGAGGTAGGCGATTCGCTGCGTTGAGATGCATC
Organism: uncultured Candidatus Bathyarchaeia archaeon; assembly: GCA_964549795.1. Classification (GTDB taxonomy): domain Archaea; phylum Thermoproteota; class Bathyarchaeia; order 40CM-2-53-6; family 40CM-2-53-6; genus CAVPLU01. The sequence continues at coordinate 9,727 of CAZJVZ010000026.1, read as the reverse complement.
CGCCAAGGCCGTACTTGCGCCCCTGCCTGAGGAGCGTCTCGACTGCGTCTGTGCATTCGCGCTCGATTCCGCGAGCTTCGGAGGGTGCAGGAGCAAATTCCTGAGCCTCATCGAACACGAAGAGCACCCACGGTTTGACCTTGAATTTCCGCTTGCGATTCCACAGCGTTGCCCTGGTCAGGTCAACCGCGAGCTGCTTGATTGTCACGGGATCGGAGATCGAGAGCGAGACGAGCCGAGTCGGCCCCTCGAGGAGGCGATGAATCTTCTCAGTTGTCAATCCTGGTTTGCCTTTCTCGGCGGCTCCTCTCCTGATGCCGTCAAGGAGTCCCTTTCGTGATGTTGCCCAACCGTAGACGTTGCTCTTGTCGCTGACCTTGTATCGTTCCACGGCCCCCTGAGCTGTCGAGTCTAGGAATGCGACGAACTCCTCATCGATCTCGTCCGGTTCGTTCTTGCTCTCTTTGGTCATGTATTCGGCGACTGCTGACGATATCTCGTCGAGCGCATCGAGGTAGTTCTGTTTACCTGAGCTTTCGCCCATCATCGAGCCTATCGCGGCTAGAATGTCTGTGTAGCGTGGGATCACGAACCTGGGCTTGACGTACCGTTCAACCCTGCCCAGCTCCATTATGCTTTGGAAGGCCTTGACTGGTCGCTCGTCCTTCTCAAACTCTCTCGGCTTGACGAGCGAATCGTAGAGTTGCGCTGAGTCCTTGATCGGATCCTCCAAGACTATCTTGGAGGAGATGGACTTGTCAGCGAACGCGTCCATTAGCAGGAACGGGTACTCCATCGAGATGTCGAAGATCACCACCTTCGTATCCTTGGTGTGGTAGATGAGGCGTCGCAGGACATTCGAGAGTAGGTTGGACTTTCCGCCGCCCGTGAATGAGAATATGCCGAAGTGGTAACGTAGCAGGTTCTCGAAATTCACATAGATTGGGACGCGATTCTTCTCATACTCGAACATCTTGATGACGCCGAGACGCGGGTCCTCACGCGCGACATCGGTGGTCTTGAGTTTCCTCCAATCGACACCCATCTCGTCGAGGATTCTGCGGTTGTACATCTGGTGAATCATGCCCTGGTTGAGGATGTGTGCCTCCTCCCCGACGATCGGGTAAGAGAATCCTTTCACGTACTCTGGTTCGCCCTTGTCCGCGATGACCAGATCATAGTTGATCGGGATTGCCTGCACCTGGATCATCATCGTGGACTTGTCGTCCGAATCCCAGTCTCGAACTGACTGTTGGATTATCTCAAACTGCATCGGATAGTAGCTCTGATCTGACAGGCCACGCAGGCCGAAGTGTTCTGGGCGGATGCTGGCGATCTCTGCGAGGGTGTACCTTTCGCCCTCGTTCTTCGTTGCTCGGAAGTTCCGAACGGCAAGTATCATGCCCTCTTCGACGAGGCGCATGATGTCTCTCTGGTACTCGGCCTTCACGGTGCATTCGTATCGGGCGGTCGTGCTGATCTGCGTGGTTTCGGGGCTTGGGCCGTAGCGTGGGCGAACCGTCGCCACTCGCGCTTTGAATCTCCCGTCGAAGTCCGTGAAGTGCCGGTTAGTGTCCTCTTCTCGTTGATTCAAATTCAGCTCTCCTTTCTCTAAACGTGCTCATATAGAAGACGAACTCGCGTAGGTCACTGTTCGTCATGATCCAATCCCTCGTCGTCTCAACGATCCTCCTGAACTCACGCGCATGCCACTTCGCCACATTGTCCGCAATGAATAGAGGCACGTTGTGGCCGAAAGCTTCGGGTATGCTCGTGCTCGTCATCGCGGTCAACATGACCATAACGAGGTTCTGAATATCATTCCGCGCCTCCTTATTCGGATACAGTATCGGTTTCACCTTCTCCTCGACTCCACTGTATTCGTGCGAGAGCGCGCATTCAGCCTCCTGATTCGAGTCGAACTCCGGGTACACGAGACGGTCTGTGAGTAGCACGTTGCTCCGCAGCTTCGGATCCTGCTCAGCCTGAGCGAGCTGGATGTAAGACTTCACGAACAATCGCTCGGGTCCGACACGGTTCTGGACGGCGCCGCTCACGAATCCTTCCCTACCCGGTGTGCCATCCTTCCGCTCGAGTTCAGGGACCATTGTCTTGAAGGCGGTGTCGTATTCGATGAGCGTCCACGGAACCGACAGCTTCTCCCAGTTGTGGACTGACGCGGATTGGAGGAACATCCTGTCGGTGTTCGGTATCTTCGCGAGCTGTTCGCTTGAGAGGTCAAGCTTCCACATCCGCTGGCGGCTACAGATCTTGAGGAGTTGTCGTCGGAAGTCGCGGGCGGCCGTGTCTTTGGTGAGGCCAACGAGCAGGACGGGTCTCTTCCAGCATTCCTCGATCATCATGTTCAAAGTGAAGAGGGTCAGGAATGCCATGTCGACTGTTGTGAGCCAGGTGGGTTTGTCGTGTTTCATGATCATCATCGGGTTGGGCCGCTCGGTCGCGGGCTGGTCGAGGAATAGGCGATCGCCGATCATGCACGTGAGCTTCTTCATCCGTTCCCAGGCTTTCTGATACTCCTTCCTGAGCGCATAGCTTGCGCCGGATGCCTCAACATACTTGGCCTTCTCGAGCCCGTCGATTATCTTCTTAACTCTACGCTTGCATTCGGCGTGTTGGATGTGGAGTCGATCGCAGAGTTGGTCGATTGTGAGCGAGTTCGTGGTTTCGAGTTCGTAGAGTAGTCGTGGTCTGAGGTAGTCGCCTCTCGGTGGGGGCAGATCTAGCTTCTCGTTGAGGAATCTGTGTCGGCAATAGATTAGCTCCTCCATCTCTACTGGTCTGTCTTGGAATTTGTAGCCGCAGAGGCCTGACTTCTCCTTGAGCCTTTGACCGTGTGCGGTATCGCTGATGAGGGCCGAATGTTCGCCTGAGAGGGTCCGATCCATGAGCAGGATTCGCACGTCCTCGTCGACGATGAGCCTGTAGGCGAGATAGAACTCTGAGAACGCCATTATCCAGTCGGCGATTCGTGAATTGTCGAAGACCGATTCGTCGTCGAGTGGCTTCTTGCCGCCGAGGGTGTCGATCGTCGAATCGACATCGGACACCTCGTTCACGTAGAGTGGAACACAGCTTGAGATGCCTCGGCCGTGCTCGAGCAGCTTGCCGGCGTGCTCGACTGACGGTTTCGCGTCCTTGTGGAATGTTATCGAGCCGAAGGAGACGTAGGCGCCGCCGAAGAAGATGATCAAGTCGAACATGTTACGAGCATACTCGGTCCCGTCGACGGCCGCGAACTTCACACGGTCGGAGCCAAACAGCTTCAAAGCCGTCTCACGAGCCTGCGCCGTGCTGAAGTCTTGTATGATGAGGTTTGAGAGGAGCGCGTCGTAGACGTCGCTTGCTGAGGAGAATCGCCGATTGTAGTCGGAGATGCGGTCTAAGGCGCCGGCTTTCAGAAAATGGCCTGCACGCTTCAGCTGGCTGCTGAGGAATGATGTCTCCATTTCTGAAAGCCTAGGCATCAGCCTTGCACGCTCCCGTTGCTTATCTGGGATGGAAGATCGTACGCTTGCTGGGAGAGAGTTGCGTCAGCGGGTATTTAACACGGGCTCACAAGTGAAACTACTAGCGACGGCTGATAACACGGTCTGCCGGAGCTTCGAAGGCAGAAGCATCAGCCTACCAGTCAAGGTCTGGCGCTTGCTCGAGCGACTCAAGAACGACAGGCAGGATCCAACACTCTCAGACACAATCCGAGTTCTCCTCCTCAACCACCTGGCCGGAAACAGCTATCTTGAGGATAGAGAGAAGAAAGCGCTACGTATCACAGTCTAGGGCTGTTCCCGGACCATCACGCCTCTAGTTCTAGTTTCAATCCTTGTTATGTTGGATTAGTCTTTCGGACTGAGCAAAGGCGCAAACCGGTTCCCTATTGTTGTGGGTTTCAATCCTTGTTATGTTGGATTAGTCTTTCCGACAGCCGCCATTCCGGGAAGTAGATCTTCCTTATGGCAGTGCCGCCCTTGAAGATCAGCAACTCCCGCAGCTTGGAATCTCTCGAGTATATTCCGCTGAGGAGCCAGGTGAGTGCGTAGTCTTTCTCTAGAGTCGCCAGGTCAAATCCGGTTGTCTTTGCGGTTCTCCTCAGTTCGCCTTCGTTCACCTAGTGTCCTCTCCAACTTGTGAGCTCGTCCTTCGTCCTGTTGATTGCGAGCCCGTATTCTCTGGAGTATGTGAGAGCCTTCTTCGGCCCCAGGGGGTCAAGCCACGTGAAGTGGTCAAGTCTTCCCTCGGCGAGTCTGGAAGGCATCCTCTTACCGACTTGAAGCACGTCGAGTACGTAGGCAAGCCTTCGTTCGACGACGCCCACGCCGATTCTCTTCGCGAAGTCCAGCAACTTATCGAAGTCAAGATCCTCCCGCGCGTTCCAGATTCCCTTGACCGCTTCCTCGAGCCCGCCACAATACCTTGGATACAGAAGGCAGTCGACGATCGTTTTCTCCCGCGTAGATACTGCGAAGCTGATGCCTGCAACTCTCTCGTGCACGAAGCCGAAGAACCTTCGCTTCGAAAGTGTCACGAACTCAAACTTCGTCGGTCCATACTCGACATCTCTCTTTCTCTTGGTGGTCGCAATGAAGATCGTGCGGGGAACTTGTTCAGTCATGCCCCAGTAGTTCAGCGCCGTCCAGAAGCCGACATAGTAGACTCGGATCAGATGAGGAACAAGGAAGAGAGGCGCCTCCGACCAGGAGGGCTCGTAGCCAGCTCGCGCGGGGATGAGCAGGTACTTCCCTCTCTCAATCTCCTCGACTCTTCCCTTTCTCTTCAGCCTGTAGAGCACATTCCAGACGGATGACTCTGACGTCTTCAGTATCCGTTTCGCGTCGTTGATCGAGAAGAGGGACTTGCCATCTTTCTCCAGCGTCAATAGTAGTCTGAGTTCGTTCGGACCGAGTGCTAGTTCTTTTGTAACCATACTCGCGTCTCAGAAGAGAATGGTTACACAACTATTGATCTCTTACCCAGCCCCTGTTTCCATAGTCTCGCTAGCGGATCGAGGTTCCCTCGGAGTGCTGCCTGCGTCGTCATACTCATCTGAGCGGGCCGCGATCATGCGGCTGCTGCGTGCTGCTCTACTCTGGAATCCTCTTATAGACTCCTTGCGCGTCTGCCAGCCCGTGGTTCGAGTTGAAGCTGTGGATTTCCTTGTACGTAATCGTCTGGCTGGCTTTTCTGGAGTTCGTTCTCGTTTGGGCGCCCGTTTCCAGCATCGCACCGCTCGTATACGCCCACGTGTTTCTCGGCACAATCATATTCGCGCTCGCGTACAGCAACTCTTCGAAGCTGCGCAGAACAGACTGCCCGGCCAGGATCAAGAGGATCGTGAAGGCCACAGTCGGGTTAGCGGCCTTCGAGGGACTGCTTGGAATAGTGCTCGTCGTCAGCAAGATGGGGTTGCTTCCGGATCTCATCACAAGCGCCGTCGACTTCCTGCATCTGGGCGCCGCCCTCGCAATAGTGACGCAGGCGGCGTCCGTCGCAACCGCCTACGACATGTGGGAAGAGAGAGAATTCGCGTGAACGTCGCGTCTTGGGCGTGCTGTTGCGACGAGTGAGGTCTTCACGCACAGCCTAATATGAAGACGTGCCACATGATACAATGTTCTCCAAGAGATCGTTGGGTACCCGATGAGCGAGGAAGCCGCCAAGAACGCGGAAGAACGCCGACGAGTCATGGAGCTACTGAACCATGCCGTCAGGGCCGAGCTAGCGGTGCTGCACGAACAGGACGCCTTCTTCGCCGAGGACCTAGTCCAGAAGCCGGAATATCAAGTGCGGCAATACGAGAAGAGGAAAGCCGACCCAGACTAAGCTCGCATACGGGGAGACAGGAGCGAGTCCAGATTCCGGCGCCTCAGCACGATACTCGGATGATTCACGAAAGGATTCACATCTCGCTGGCGGCCTGAATTCGCACGCCCTCACCGGCCTACCCGCACCCACCAGCCAAAATCAAATGACGACGGACAACGGTTCAAACTGGGACGGCCACAACAAAGCCAAAGAGACAGGTTGCACGAACAGATCTCCATGACAGAAAGCAAGGTCTGGGCCTACGTTTTCATAACAACAAGGCAACCAAGACGAGTGGTACAGGGAATCCGTAGAATCCCGGGCGTCGTGAAGGCAGATGGCCTGTTCGGAACTCCGGACGTTATCGCTATCGTCGAGGGGAGTGACATAGCTTCGATGGACGCAGTCATAGATAGAATAGCTGAGATCCCAGACACTGTAGCAACGGATTCCAAAGTTGCGCGATGGATCGACTAGCAGGTCTTTGCGGACCGGCCCACGGGCATATGAAACCGGCGGCCTGAGCAACGAGAGAATGGGTCAGGAGAGGAATCGCCGGGAGCCGCAGATGCCCGTCTCAGTCGATGATTGGTTGGTTAGGTATTGAAGTCGTATCCGTACATGTGGAGATCCGGCTTCCAGGAGCCTTTGGAGAAGTCCATGAATAGTTCAACGAAGCCAACGTTCGCGAAGCCCTGCTTGCGGAGGAATTGGATGGTCTTCACGTTTCGTGCTACTGGCTTCACGTTGAGGTACCTTACTCCTCTTCCGCGCGCTTCAGCGATGACCTTCTCTATCAAACGCTTTCCCACCCCTCTGCCACGATAGGCTCTGCTGACAATGAGAGGTTCAACCTCGGCTTCACGCTCCTTGACAATCAGTCCCACGAATCCAATGATGCGGGACTCGTGGACAGCAACCCAGATTTGGCTTGGTCCAATGGCGGCGAGATGCTTGTCGAATTGATTCTCTGGCTGCTCCCCGCCGATGGTCTTGTCTTGATAGATCTCGCGGTGCCATTCAGTCAGCTGCCTCCACAAGCCACGGCACGCCTCCAAATCCCCAGCCTCGTAGTTCCGGATAGTCATGGAGAATCCCAAACCAGGTTACCAGGCGACAAATGCGAGGACGAACATAATCATCTTTCGTGCGCACACATACGCGCATAGGGAGGGTTTGTCTACTCGCCACTTGCTTTTTCGAAGAGCAGGTAATGGTTAGTGCCTAAAGCGAGTGCGGCGTTTCCAGCGCAAGCGTAGGTGTGAAGGCGCCAACCATTCTTCTCCCATTCCCCGATCGTCTTTCCGACATCCTTGTGATTACTAACTAGGATACATTGCCATTCTCCCATGTGTCATTCCCCAGACTGACTAGTATGGAAGCCGAGGCCCATATGTAAGATTGCCCAACAAACCCCGGAGGCAAGAAAACCTAGGGGAGTATCATTGTGCGCGTGCACCAGCCGTCGTCCGTCGTCATTTTCGCTTAGTTTGTGTGTGTGTGAACCAAGAGCCCCACACACGGGCCCCCATCTACACAAGTTGATTCTCTATGCTTCACTTGGTATGCGATAGTCTTGCTTGGCTATCCTCTTGGCTCTCTGCACTCGTTTTGGATCGGATGATCGAACATCATCCAGCAATTGTTGGATTCTGTGTCGTTTCTCCATGTCGTGTGATTCATGTTGTTCAACATGAAGCAATAGTTGTTGAAGCTCGTGTTCAACTCGTCTTTGGGGCGCGACCGACATTTTCTCCACAGCGAGAGAGTGTCGTTTCACGATTTATGACTTAAGGCGCTAGCCCTCGTTGTGCATCTCATGGCATGACCCCTGACCGGTACAAGTCGTATTAGGGCTCGAAGAGAACACGATCGTGTTCTTGCGTGTGGGTCGCTTGGTGCGCACAGGCAAGTATTGGGTCACCTTTTATAGTAGTCTTGCGCTCTTGCGTGGTCAGTATACTGGAGATCTTACCTGCGGGGATGACGGGAGGGCCATCGGGGCCGTGCCGATTATCGCGGCGAGTATCGTCTTTTGTATAACTAGAGAATAGGGATGGTGGAAAGCGAAAATGGGTTATGAGAATCGACGTTACGGTGCCCCGAGGCAAATGACGAAAGTCAAATGCTCTGACTGTGGCGCCGACACGGAAGTACCGTTCGTGCCGACGGCGGGCAAACCAGTCTACTGTCGAGAGTGCTACCAGAAGCACCGCAGGTACTAGGCAAACGGCCTAGAACCGATACTGACCGGAATCTCCTCTTCTTTCTTTGCCTTCAAATATGCATCCTGTAGGGTTTCCTGATCTAGATCTGCCACGATTGGCTCTGCCGATGCGTCTGTACGAGAAGCGGCCGACCCACATGTCGATAGACGCGGAGGTCTCTAACTGAACGTATCTCCTTCAGTATGGACACTGCAAAATGAATCACGGTGAATGTTTCTTGAAGCAAGATTCGTCGCAGGCAGATATTGAGGGGCGGCGCGTTTCCTACCTCAGAAACCTTGAGTGGCAAAGCCTAGAGGGCAGTCTCCTTGAAGCTTGCCCGGCGCGGGCCAAGATCATCTGAGTCGGCTAGGATTTCTGCTCGATTTCGTGCGCTTCCTGATGCGTTGCTTTCTCTTCTGTCGCTTTCGCGTCATATAGTCTGCCCTGCTCAATCTATGTCCCATGCTAACTTGCCCCACGTTGCGCCTTTGTATGTCGGTGCCTGTACTTCAGTATACCTAGCGCCAGGTTCCTTTGCCGGTCACAAGCATCCTATCCATCCCAAGTGGACCAACCGTCGTTCGAATAGTTTTAGTAGCAATTCTTGCAGCCATGATGTTGCTTCGTTGAGCGTCGTGCCCTCTATCTCGTGTCGATTCTTCCCGGAGAATGTAGACCGGCGTTGTTTCTTCAGACAATCAAGTTACCACACTATCGTCGACGAGATAAGCCTCCCGCTTGATGAACCAAGTACCCCTGACGGATCGGAGCCCTTGGAGCCAAGGATTCCGTCTACTCGATCTCGGATTCTAAGCGAGGAGATCCTCCACGCTGGGTGGAGGGCGCCTGCAGTTTCTCCTCAATGCTTCACGCTTGTGGAAAACTGGGGTTGTTGTGCGAGGTGGCCTACCGTCGTCGTTAGACTTGTTTTGTCACCTTGATCTCGATCGTTGAGACGTTTCGTACTTGTCCTTCCTCGCCCAGCTGTTCGGTTCCGATGGTGATGTCTTTCACGCGAAGCTTGCCCTCGAAGAATCGTCTTCTGCACACCTCAACGACATCGACGGCTGCTGATATGGCTCGCCCTCTCGCTTTGATTGAAACCTCATTGTTGCCACCCGTGAAATGCATCGCGACCGCTGTAACATACGCCATGATAGGCTTCTGTCCAATGAAGACGGTGTTGGAGGGGACTCCACTCTGCCGGGTAGGCAGGGGCTGCTCAACTTTTTGTTGTTCTGTCATGTTCTACTCACCACTTTCTGCTTCTGTTACACGTTGGATAGGACGGTGGATTCGAATCCGCTGCGTACGCCCATGGATAGCGCTGCCCTCCACTTAAGCGTCTTAGGCTCGGTTCACCTGCCACTCACGCGCCTCTCCGCGAGTGTTCGCCTCTCTCAAGGGCCTACTTTCCGGCGCGATGGGCTCGCGTCGGTGAGGGCGTGAGTCGCATCTTCTCAGGGTGACCTTACTGCATTGACCGGTTCTCTACGACTTGCAGTCTGCCCTTTCTGCCGAGGCTAACTTGCAGTTCGCCCCTGAAGGTTCTTACCCGTCCATCCTCGATCTGAACTGTGTCTCCGATCGAGACTCTGTCTATTTCGGCGTTCCAGAGTGACATGCTCATGGACCCAGTGCCATCAGAGATTGTCGCAGTCGAAAGAGTGAGAGCATCGCCGAACCTTGAGAAGACG
>CAZJVZ010000025.1:0-16313 GCA_964549795.1 uncultured Candidatus Bathyarchaeia archaeon | reverse complement strand
GTCGTTTCCATAATCAAGGCTGAGAAGCTTGACGACGCCATTGAGATGATCAACACGAAGACAAACTATGGAAATGAAGCATGCATATTCACCAGCAGCGGCAAAAACGCACGCGAGTTCAGGCGGAGCGTTCGGGTGGGAAACATCGGGATAAACATAGGAATAGCCGCACCGATGGCCTTCTTCCCGTTCGCGGGCTTCAGAGAATCCTTCTTCGGCATCCTCCACGGGCAAATAGACTGCGTGGACTTCTTCACGGACAAGAAGGTCATCGCATCAAGGTGGTAGGCAGCATGGCCGATGAGGAGAGGTACACGTTCAGCTCTCTCATGACCTCACTCATCGAGATCGAGGGCAAACTGAAGCAACTGTATGAAGCGATCGAGAAGGAAACCAGCAATCCCAAACTGAAAACCACCATAGCTGATTACGGAAGGAACAGTCTGAGAGGAATCGAGTCGATGCGGAGGGCCCGCAACGAAAGCGTCGTCGAATTCATGCTGGAACCCATCACGGACCTGAGACTCGCAGAACCAATTGCACGGATCAATGCCTCAATTGATAGCAAGACCACAGGCAATCTTGAGAAGGCGATAGTTGTTGGGAAACTCGTATCCGAAGTCTATGCGATGGCTTCACCGAAGGCCATGAACACGTCCGGGGATGCAGGCGATTTGCTGCTGACATTGTCCCGTGAGAGCGCAGATAGAGTACATGAGCTAGAGCAGTACCCTTCTTCATGAAAGAATGGCAACGAGCCTACGGCCTCAGAAAGCCTTAACCCGAGTTCACGTAAGTATCCCTCGATTTCAAGATGCCTGAAGAAACGACAAAGCAAGTTATCGACGATTACGACAAGTATGTGATGCACTCATTCGTGAAGTCCCTCCAGCCCATAGTGATAACCAGCGCGAATGGGGCGACCGTGACCGACCTCGATGGAAGGACCTACATTGACTGCTTTGCTGGAATATCCGTCGTGAACGCAGGACACTGCAATCCGAAAGTCACAGAGGCCGTCAAGAAGCAAGTCGAAAAGCTGGTTCACTGCTGCACATACGTCTACTACTCAATGCCTGCCACACAGCTTGCCAAGAAGCTTGCCGAGATAGCTCCTGGGAATCTACAGAAGACCTTCTTCGGCAACAGCGGAGCCGAAGCCGTAGAGACCGCACTCAAGGTGGGTCGGAAGTTCACCCGCAAGCACGAGATCATCGCCCTCATGTGCTCATTTCACGGCCGAACACTGGGAACACTGAGCGTGACAGGCCAAGCGGCCCGCAAGAACTACGGAATGGGCCCATACCTTGGCGACGTGGCCTTCGCTCCGGCGCCGTACTGCTACAGATGCAGCCTGAAACTGGAATACCCCGAATGTGGCGTGCAGTGTGCGAAGATGCTAGAGGATGTCGTGAACTACTCGACAGCTGGAAATGTCGCTGAATTCATCGCAGAACCGGTCATGGGAGAAGCCGGGATAGTGGTCCCGCCGAAGGAATACTTCCTCGAAGTCAAGAAGGTACTGGACCGGCATGGAATCCTCTTCATCGCAGACGAGGTCCAGAGCGGGTTCGCAAGGACCGGGAAGATGTTCGCATGTGAGCACTATGGAGTCTTTCCCGATATGATCGCCATGGCCAAGGGCATAGCTGATGGGTTTCCATTGGGCGCTTGCACGACACGAGCAGACATAGGTGAGGCCTTCGAGCCTGGAGACCACCTGTCCACATTCGGAGGGAACCCAGTCAGCTGCGCGGCCGCGCTGGCCAACATCGACTACCTGCTTGAAAACAAGCTGGCAGATGGAGCTGATCGAAAGGGCAAGTATCTCCTGCAGAGGCTACGTGAGCTACAGGAGAAGCACCAACTGATTGGAGATGTCAGAGGGTTGGGCCTCATGGTCGGAATCGAGCTTGTTGGGGACCGCGAGCTGAAGACCCCTGCTCCAAACGAGGCAGCGAAGATGAGGCAGCTTGCACTCAGCAAGGGCGTTCTCCTCGGTCATGGAGGAGTGAAGGGAAACACCATACGAATCCAGCCTCCTCTGGTGATCACAGAAGAGCAGCTGGACAAGACGATTCAAGTGGTCGACGAGTGCCTGAGAGAGATCCGCTGACCCGGAACCGGCTCGGTGACTTCTGACTATTTCCCAAGAGTTACCCTAATCCCCTCGTCCAGCACGTGTGGCCGGCGTCACCCGGAGCGTCTCCAAGGGCACGAACCTGTCCAGAACCACCATCCGTCGTAGGGCACTATTGCCGCAAATGGCCTGCACAAGCTCTAGTTTCACTCGTCTCACTGGATTATATTCGCCACCAGCATCGAGTCTGTCACAGTGAAATTTGAAATAATGCGCGGTCGTCAGCTATGGGCGTAAGTGTTGTCTGGGATTGCGGAACCTCCCAGCTAACGCGCGTGCATGCCACGCGCGTGGCTGTAGGGGTCTGGTGGGAAACCCTTGTCCGAGCGGGAAGAGAAATCGACGACTGAATCAAAGAAGAGATACGAACTCATCGAGGATATTCCCGGCGTAGGTCCCGCCACCGCAGAGAAGCTGAAAGAGCTTGGTTTTCACACGGTCGAATCGCTCGCGACTGCAACCGTGAAGGAACTTACTCAGGCTGGAGTCGGCGAGAAGCAGGCGGCTAAGATCATCACGGAAGCGCGGAACACCATCGCCACCAGTTTCGTCCGCGCAGATGAACTCATGAAGATGCGTCAGAATGTCCTCCGGCTTTCCACGACCAGCAAGCAGCTGGACGAGCTTGTGGGAGGCGGTCTCGAGAGCCAGACCATCACGGAGTTCTACGGGGAGTATGGGGTCGGCAAGAGCATACTATGTCACCAGCTCGCTGTCAATGCCCAATTGCCCATCGAGCAGGGCGGACTCAATGGCGGCGCACTGTACGTTGACACCGAGAACACTTTCAGGCCGGAATGGGTCGTCAGGATGGCTGGCCCCTTGGGCCTCGACCCGGAGACAGTTGGCAAGAGCATAATCTACTCCGAAGCCTTCAACTCGGATCATCAGATACTGATTCTCGAGAAGGCGGACAAAGTCATTCAGGAGAACAACATCAAACTCATCATTGTTGACTCTCTAACGGGGCACTTCCGCAGCGAGTATCTCGGACGCGAGATGCTAGCCGAACGACAACAGAAGCTCAACAGCCACATGCACAGACTCGTGAGACTTGCACGGGCATTCAACGCAGTGGCTGTTGTGACGAATCAAGTCATGTCGAAGCCCGACGCTTTCTTTGGCTCAGGCGTCGAGGCAGTCGGAGGCCACATCGTCGCCCACACCAGCCATACCAGAATCTTCTTGAGACGAGCGACCGGCGGATCCGTCAGGATTGCGCGGCTTGTATCAAGCCCGTATCTGCCGGAGGGCGAACGGATCTTCAAGATAACCGAGGAAGGAATAAAAGACATCACTGAAGAGGACGAGGTCAAGAGGAGAAGATAGATGGGCGGAACAGTGCCTGAAGCTGCGGTAGACAAGTATCTTCGATTCATCGTTGACAGAAGAATCGCTGATGCAGAGAAAGAGCTTGAAGACTTGAGGCCGAAGATGGGGGACACCAACTGGGACAGAGGCTACGTCAGAGCACTGGAAGGACTTCTCCTCACGAGAAAGGCAAACAACGACAACTACCTCTTCTTCACGAAGAGGGAATTCGACAAGAAATCCCTCAAGCTACTCATGAAGGGCTTCTCCGACATCGCAGGGAGCCTACTGTACGGTGACTACGACAGAGGATACTTCTCCGGACTAGCACGGCTCGTCAAAGTCATGGAGGAAGCAGGCATCTATTCGCTCTCAAACAATACACGCAATCACGCGGAAGAAGCGAAGGCAATCGCTCAGTAAGCGGTCAGAATAGTGTGTAGGCCAGAATCAGCGCCATAAGCCACGTTATGATGAATGTGCCGACTCCTAGAGTGATGTACCGGTTCTTCCCCTTCAGCTGGGCTTCGCCGTACCCAAGCTGGTAGCGAAAAAACACGACTGTGAATGCATACACCATGAAAGCCACGGCAGGATAAGCGAATCCTGCCATCTCTCCGCTGACAACATCTCTAAGCATGAAGACAGAACCGACGCCGGTAGCAACGGCTATCAAGCACCTTGTCCAGTAGACGACAGATGAGGGCTTCAAGGCTAGTTACGCTCCGGATGGCGTCTAATGTGTGTTTGCGTCATGAAGACCGCGATGACGAACTTCGACATAGCAGCGATACTTCCTGAATTAGGGAAGCACACAATCGGCGGTCGCATAGATAACGTTTATCAAATCACGCAGGAAGCCTTCCTCCTCAAGATTCACCCCGACAGCCTCAGCCTCATAATCGAGCCTGCGAAGCGGGTACATCTTACCAAGTTCGAGATCAAGACACCAGCCAAACCCTCACAGCTGTGCATGGCTTTCCGTAAGTACATCAGATCAGCAAAGATCATCGGGATCGAGCAACCGCACTTTGAACGCGTACTCATATTCGAAGTCGAGAGACAAAGCGAGCGCCAAAAGATAGTTGTGGAACTCCTCCCGAGAGGAAACCTCATACTTCTTGATCACGGGGGCAGAGTCGTCGTTTCATCCCGATATGCTCGAATGAAAGATCGGAGTATCCTGAGAGGCCAACCCCTTAAACTCCCCCCTCCAAGGGGGAAGAACCTGCTGGAGGCAACCAGAGAGGATGTGGAGGAGCTGCGGAGCCTCAAGGACGTTGACTCCGTCAAGGCTTTCGCCCAGATATTCGGCGTCGGCGGCATCTTTGCTGAGGAAGTGCTCCAGAGAGCGGGCATCGACAGATCGAAACCTGCCGGAGCCTTGTCTGATGATCAGATCGAGAGAGCGTTCCGCGCGATCTTGGACCTGAAAGACGCTCTGTTGAGCGGAGCGCGGTCCCCGGCAATCGTGCTGGATGATTCCCAGATCGTCGACGTGGTCCCGTTCGAGCTTCGACGCTATGAGAGCATGAAGAAGACGCCGTTCGCTAGCTTCAGCGACGCATTGGACGAGTACTTCACCACCCTCTCTTCCTCTGGCGTAGCAGGACGGCGTGAACGAGCATTCATGGAGAAGAAGCAGCAGCTCGAGAGAAGGCTGGAAGCTCAGAACGCACAGCTTGAGGAACTCACTAGTTCAATGAAGACACTCCGGACCATGGGGGATTTGATCTTCCGCCACCTCGGCGAGATACAACCAGTCCTCGAGACCGCGTTGCAGGACCGACGTTCAAAGCGGGTCCCTGACGAAACCAGAAGAACGCTCACGAGAAAGGACGCAGAGGGATCAAGAATCTACCCATCCTTCCACGAGCTGAGTCCTCGCGGCGACAAGGTAACCTTCGCTTTCGAAGACACGCAAATCGAAGCTGACATCAGAAAGAGGCCGCAGGACCAAGCTGCGGAGTACTACAAGAAGGCGAAGCATCTCGAATCCAAGCTTTCAGGGCTGAAGAAGTCCACTCAGGAGACGGAACTGCTTCTACAGAAACTTGCGAGCCAAGAGATTGAACTCAAGCAGCCCGCCAAGCCCGAGGAGAGACGGGAGAAGGAATGGTTTGAGAAATTCAGATGGTTCTACTCGTCAGAGGGGATTCTCTCAATAGGAGGACGGGATGCCGGATCAAATGAGACTCTCCTGAAACGATACGTCAACCCGGAGGATCTTGTCATGCACGCAGAAGCCCATGGCGCACCGTTCTTCGTGATCAAGACCGGCGGCGTTGAGCCCTCGAGCGAGACATTGAGGGAGGCGGCTCAGGCATGCGTTTCCTACAGTCGACTGTGGAAGGAGGGAATCCGAGCAGGCGATGCCTACTGGGTGAGACCCGAGCAGGTCACGAAGAGCGCTCCGGCGGGCGAGTATCTGACCAAGGGCGCGTTCATGATTCGAGGGACACGCAACTATCTTCGTGGAATCGAGCTGTCGCTTGCAGTGGGCGTGACACTCCACGAAGAGGAACCTCTCTTCATGGCTGGTCCACTGAGCGCGGTCAGGAGCAAGTGCAGCATCTACGTTGAGATGCGACAGGGGAGGACGAGCCCCGCAGAAGCCGCGCGCAGAATCCTAGCGATGCTGAGAACGAAAGCTGGAGCCGAGGCGCACGTGGACTTGCCGCACAGTACCTTGGACGATGTGGTACGGCTGCTGCCGCCTGGCGGAGTCGAGATAGTGAAAAACCCTTAAGCATGTTCAGAGCCGTCCGGTACTGGGATTCCAGTTGTCCGCAACTTCGACAGGGCCAGTGGTTGAAGTCAAGGACGTGATGTCTTCTCCAGTAGTCACCGTCATGGAAGACGACAACATAACCAAGGTGGCTAAGGCGATGGCGAGGCGAAACGTCGGCAGCGTCGTCGTGGTTGATAAGAAGCACAAGCCGCTCGGGATGATTACCGAGAAGGACGTGGTTCGCCGAGTGGCCGCCAAAGGCTTCCACCCAAACAAGATCAAGGCTGGAAAGATCATGTCCAAACCATTGCGTACGGCAGATCCGACCCTAGACGTCAAAGAAGCCGCAAAGAGAATGAAACAGCAGAAGGTCAAGCGCTTCGCTGTCATGGACGCCGGCAAGCTCGTGGGCATGGTGACTGGAACCGACATAGTCGGAATCACTCCTGCTCTCATTGACGTGATGGAAGAGAAATCCAGGATTAGACCTCTCGCCGAACCGAAGGAGAAAAGCGCACTGGCAGGATACTGTGACGAATGCGGCGCCTGGTCGGATGACCTCAAATCGCACGACGGGTCCTTTCTCTGCACGGAATGCAGTTCCGACATGGAGAAAGAAGAATAGAACGGCCCACAGTCTTTTCTTTCCAGCGGGCTCTATCGCATTCTAGCCACTAGCTGACGCTAGGTGCTCGAGGAGTGTCAGAGATGTCGCTGGGAATTACTGATGTGAAGCTTCTTGTCGGAGGAAGACTCCTCGAGGGTGGAATCGCAATCGAGAACGGCAAGATCACGAGGATCGCCAAGACTGCGCTTCTTCCTAAATCTGAGAGAAGAGTCGACGGCAAGGGCTTGGTCGCGATTCCTGGCCTGATCGATGCTCACGTCCATCTGAGGGACATGGAGCTGGCATACAAGGAGGACTTCTCAAGCGGAACAATGGCGGCAGCCGCAGGCGGATTCACGACCGTCCTAGACATGCCGAACACCAAGCCTCCCACAGATTCACGCGAGAGAGTAATCGAGAAGATGGCAAAGGCGAGGAAATCGGTACATGTGAGCGTCGGATTCTACGCTGCCCTGGCTGAATCACCCGTTGAAATCCGCGGAATGATGAACGCCGGCGTGATCGGGTTCAAACTCTACATGAACGACCCGAGCCCAAATGCTTGGCACAACGACCACCGGAGACTGCTCTCCTCACTTGAGGAGTGTGGATCCTTGGGTGTGCCGGTTGCTGTTCACGCGGAGAACGGACCAGCGATCGCGAAGATCCAAGCTGAATGCCAGTCAGCAGGAAGAAGGGGCATGCGAGACTTCCTGAGGGCGCACGCCCCCGAACTCGAACTGGACGCCATCCGAACAATCTCGGAGCTAGCCCATCGTGTCCGGTCAAGGGTGCACCTGTGTCACGTAAGCACCTACAGAGGACTCAACGAGATCTTCGCTGCCCGGAGGAGAGGAACAGCGGTTACCTGCGAAGCGACCCCTCATCACATGCTTCTCAAACAAGCAGAGATGAATCGAAGAAAAGGAATCGCCCTCATGGTGCCTCCTCTGAGGAGCCCCGAGGACGCAGGAGTCCTCTGGAACTCAGCTGCCGGAGGCCGGATCGACGTAGTGGCAAGCGACCATGCGCCTCATGCAATCGAGGAGAAAACAGGTGAAGACGTATGGGCGCTGAAGCCAGGCATACCTGGGTTGGAAACGACGTTGCCTCTTCTGCTGGCGAAGATGCATCACAAAGAGATCACCTTGTCCAGAATCGTCCGACTGCTCGCCGAGAATCCTGCTAGGATCTTTGGCCTCGAAACGAAAGGCAGACTCTCGGAAGGCATGGACGGCGACGTGGTACTGGTTGATCCAAAGAAGCAGTCCAAAGTCGATTCGTCTGAATTCTATTCGAAGGCACGATTCTCACCGTTTGACGGAACCAGATGCGTTGGCCGACCGGTGTTGACCATCGTCTCCGGTCACATCGTGTACGAACGGGGCGAGATCATTGAGGAGAAGCAAGGGGAGATCGTCACCGGCCGTGTGAGATCATGAATTTCCTCGTCGACGGCATGCTAGGCAAGCTCACGAGATGGCTCAGAATGATGGGCCACGATGCAGTCTACATGAATGATGCAGAAGACAAGGATCTAGTAACGACGGCGGCCAAAGAGAACCGTATCCTGCTCACCTCAGACGTTGCGCTCTTCCGGCTTGCCACCACCAGAGGAACGGACGCATATCTGGTGAAGGGTCGAACGGAAGCGGAGAGGCTTGCGGGCGTGGCGGGCAGATTCAAGTTCGACCTCTCGGTCGACACAACACAGTCCAGATGCCCGACATGCGGATCCGAACTGAAGACCGCGTCGAAGGAAGAAGTGAAGGGCAAGGTGCCTGAGACAACCTTTAAGGTGTTCAACCAGTTTTGGGCTTGCTCGAACCCAGACTGCGGCAAAGTGTATTGGCAGGGGAGCCACTGGGAGAACATAGGCGCATTATTGGAGAAAGCGCGGAAGATCCAGAGCCGACAATAGAGGGAAGGCGGAGACCAAGAAGATATGCCCAGGAGCTACTCGATCGAGGACGGACGCTTCCTTGTCACCCTCGCGCGAAACGCGATCACCGAATACTTGTCAAAACGCAAAGCGATTGATCCGCCAGCAGATACACCAAAGCACTTGCTAGAGAAGTCAGGAGTCTTCGTTACACTCAACTCGACGAAGAAGACGAGACAGCTAAGAGGATGCATCGGCTACCCGTTGCCAATAGAACCGCTCGTCGCGGCCACGATCGGTGTAGCGATAGAAGCTGCAACAGGTGACCCGCGCTTTGACCCTGTTAAGCTATCGGAGTTCAAGAACGACATCGCCGTTGAGGTTAGCGTGCTCACAGTTCCAGATGAGCTTAAGGCAAGAGAACCTGTCGAGCGAGCGAAAGAGATTGAGATTGGACGCGACGGACTCGTAGTCGGACGAGGCGCGTACCGCGGACTCCTATTGCCTCAAGTGGCGCCGGAGTGGGACTGGAACGCGGAGGAGTTCCTCAGCCAATGCTGCTTGAAGGCCGGGCTGCCGCCTGACGCGTGGTTGGAGAAGGAGACTAAGGTCGAGAAGTTCCAAGCGATTGTGTTCAAAGAGGATCAGCCGAACGGCGAAGTCCACCTAAGTAAGCAGTAGAGCTGTCTGCGTTGAGGGTCTACGTTGCGCCTTGCGGCATCGGATTGGGCCACATCACGAGATGTGAACCCATCGCAGACGCACTAGTCTCCCAAGGAGCCGAAGTAACCTACTCCACATACTCAGATGGGCTGGACTATGCACGGAGACGCGGATTGCCCACTCTTCCGACAGTTCCGATAGGATTCAGAGTCAAAGAGGACGGAACAGTCGACTTCAAGATGACGGCCGCAACGAGCGGCTTCTCTCTCGGCGTAAGAAGATTTCTACAGCAGCTAACAGCTGAGATCAGGAACATCAAGCGCTTCAAACCTGATGTTGTGCTTTCTGATACGCGCGTTTCCTCGCTCATCGCCGGAAAACTGATGGGAGTGCCCGTCGCGCTGATTTTGAACCAGTTCCGCGTGGAAATCATGAAGAAGCCGTCGGCGAGGAAGATCACACCCATCGAGCGACTGTTCTTCCTAATTGCCAACATATTCTGGCTGTTCTTCAGAACCTTCCTCGGAGGAGTCTGGGCCAGAAGCAACCTAATGCTCATTCCAGACTTCCCCGCCCCATACACGATCTCCGCCAGCAACCTAGCGATCCCGAAACGCTACAAGAAGAAAGTCAAGCTCATCGGCCCGGTTCTGTCAAACGAGCCCAAGGAAAGGCCGAGCGGGGGCGCTTTAAATGGATCACATTTTTTCGCGAGTCGAAAACCACTCATCTACGCTGCCATAAGCGGCCCCAAGACCGAACGGACCGTGCTGGCAGACTTGCTCTTGGAGTCTCTTAGGGAATTCCCGAGCGATTATGAGGTTGTGGTTTCCCGAGGCGAGCCGAACGGGGCATCGGCGCCTGTTCGTCATGGTATTCTGACCGTCTATGATTGGATCGAGGATCAGAACGAGCTTCTGGAAGCTTCGAGTGTCGTGGTTTCGCGGGCGGGACACGGGACCATAATGAAGGCGATCATGCTTGGGAAACCAATGATCCTCATCCCGATCCCTGACCACACCGAACAGTACGGGAACGCGAGGAGAGCCTCCAAGCTCGGCCTCGCAGAGATTGTCCCTCAACGAGAAGTGACTGCTGAGCGCCTCTTAGGTGCGACGAAGAGGTTGCTGGATTCGCCGCCAGCCGGCATAGAGAGACTGACCAGGAACATGCCGTTTACGGAGGCGATACCCATAGCGGCACACGAGATTGAGGCGCTGGCCGCCCAAGACGCCCTCGCACACGTGCGCTGAAGATTCCAGATCCGCTCGATCCCCATGATTCACTTGAGTCTCCACGGACGCGAAGAATCGCATGTAGCACGGGGCTGTGCTACACAGGCACCTTGATCGAGCCGTCAAGCGATTCATCCTGTCCCACCCACTTCAACCCGGCAAACATGATGAATTGTCTGTGAGGCCAAATCAGTTTACACACAAAGAGGATTTAGACTGCGACGGCGGAGGACGGTTCAGATCTGAGCCCCCGCACCGCTAAACGCATACGCAAATCAAATGACGACTGTTACACGTGCGAGCAACATGGTTCATCGAGCCTAGGGTTGTCTCTGCCGTCCCTTTCTGGGGATTCGCGCAAGTGCAGAGACTAGGGTGGTCACGACAACGACTGTTCCTGCGATTGGGTAGATCAGCGCTCTCGCAGCTCCAGTGAAGAGCGCCTCGCGAGCAATTATGAAGCTGAATTCTCCGCGTGGAGTCATGCCAATCGCGACGTCACTTGCGTCCTCCCGCTTGGCCGCCAGAATCGCCCCGAGGTAGGAGCCTAAGTATTTTCCAATCAATGCCAGCCCGACGACAGGCAGGACAACGCTGGCGTTGAGGAATTGTGATGGGTCGACAAGCATGCCCATCGAAACGAAGAAGATGACAAGAAACATGTCGCGAATCGGACGTATCTTACCATGGACAAACTTTGCCCGTTTTCCTCGAATAGCTAGCCCCATCAGAAATGCGCCTGTTGCAGCAGAGAACCCCAACACAGAGGACAGGATTGCCATGGCAAATCCGAGACTTATCGATAGAAGGAATCCAGCTTCATCTAGATCCAGATCAAGCTGACTGATCCTGTCTATTACGCGAGGAGACACGTAGACCCCCAAGATGAATATGAGAGCAAGCAACATGAGGCCGCGCATGACCCACCAACCCATCTCGGACCATACGGCAGAGCCACCTGTTGCGAGACCCGGCAGAAGCGACAGGATAATGACGGCAAGTATGTCCTCTATGATCAAAGCGCTCATCATCATACGTGCAGAAGTCTCAGTGGAGACTCCGCGTTCATACAGCATCTTGGCCACGAGGGCAGTACTACTGATACCAATAACGCAAGCGAGAAGAATGCTTTCTCGAACTGACCATCCTATCAGAAAACCCGCAAGTAATCCCGCAGCGAAAGAGATCATGATCTCTGTGGACGAGAAGAGAAGTACCCTTGCCTTCATAGACATTAGTTCAACAGGGTCAAGCTCGAGCCCGATGATGAATAGAAGCAGGACGATGCCAATCTCTGCCATCCCTTCGATGGTAGTGAGACTCGTCACGAATCTGAACCCATACGGCCCAATGATTATGCCTGCAATGAGCTGTCCAAGTGCTGCGGGAAGGCGAAGTGCCCAAGCAACCAAGCTCAGGGTCAAAGCTGAGCCGGCAATGATTCCCAGCTCAAGCAGAAGTGACATCTCGGTGGGCAAAGCTAGCAGAGACTACCGGCATTCCATACTACTTGAAGCTTGAGTTCGTGCGGTTCTAGGAACCGACCTAACAGCACAATCCTGTTCAGCAAGTTTTCTGGGCGCCTTCTTTGTGCGCACCACGGGACCCACACCGACTTGCAGAATTGGGAGGTCGAGTAGTGGGGCCTCCTTCAGGGCCATTCTGAGAGGAACAGATTGACAGTTGTGTGAGGGTTGTCCCCTCAGCCTACGGAAAATCGATTTGCATCTTTGTCGAGTCGGCCGCGATCTTGTGAGCCAACTGGTCTGCTTGGAGGCGGTTCTCCAACGTCCTCACTTCATCGATGAGCTGCTCGAATGCTCCGGATTGAGAACCTGTTGCAGTCCCGTGCGTCTCAGGTTCGGGTAGTCCGAGTTCGCCGAGTTGTCGTCTTACGTCTGCCTCGTCGAGCGTGAGCAGCGGGCGGTAGACTGGGAACGCTGCGACCTCGTCGACCGCTCTCAGGTCCTTGAGAGACTCTACGCCGCGTTGGCCGAACCTGTCGCTAGTCACGATCCCCAACGCGTTTCGAGAGAGATGCTTGGCCGCTCGGAATACGAGGCGCACGCAGAAGATACTCTGCACTTTCGGACTGGCGGCGGCCAGAACGTTTCTCGTGCTCTCATCGAGCGTGATCATTCGGGCCAAGTACTTGTTCTTCGGAACGTACTCTCTGAGAGTCTTGAGGCCCTGAAGTATCTGTTCTGGGGGGACCCCCCCTATAGGGGGGGGTAGGTCGGCTATGACGGGCCAGACCATGGCTCCACGCTTCATCAACATGTAGAACGCCAAAGGCGCGTACGCCGGATCAGTCGCTAGCCCTAGAAGGCTTCCCTGTGAGCCAACCGGTAGCCCGCTGGGGCCGTTGAACCGCGTTGATGAGACGTAGGCGTCACGGGCGCTGTAGAACACGCGAAACGTGTGATTTGGGCTGTCTAGATTGACGCTGACGCCCTTGGGTAGGCGGGACAGGATCTCGGAGCCTGCTCGGATCTCGATCTCCTTGCCTTTCAGCTGTGAGGGCTCGAACCTGCGCGCCCTAACGGCAAACGTCTCCCCGGGCTTGATGGTTCGTTCAGCGATTCTTGCTACACATTCAACGATCTCGCTCGGTTCCGTGGAGGTTCGTTCGCATGCGTCTGCATGAGACACCCCGAGAATCTTGGCTAGTCTGGCCGCGACTGGTTCTGCGTTCGTGAGGCCGTCGATGACTAGGAGGCCGCCTGCTGGCCTGATTCTATAGCCTTCCTGACCGATGCGCCTGAGATTGACTCTGATGTGGTGTTTCAGTTGTTGGGCGAGTTGGTGGCGTACGGGGTGACTCTTCAGAGCGAACTCAGCCGTTGAAACAAGCACAACATCAGACAAGCGCTACGACCCTTCAAGCAGCTCTTCTAACCATCTGAGTAGTCAAGGAGACTCTTGCCGGCTGGGGGTTTATCTCCGGTTCCGGCTTCCGGCTGATGCCTTGACATTGGTCTTAGCTCTTCCAGGATCACGATTGCCTCACCTAGCGGCATGCCCATCAGCAACGACATCTCTTTTGCAGAGATCCGGGGTTTCTCAGGAAGGATAGATCGTTCCACATAGCGCTTGTGATGCTTATGCATTGGAAGCGCATGAACAGTATCAACGAGAATCTCCCAAAGTGCCGTCACATCATAACCAGAATGAGCTGACATTCCTGGGTCGCAAGGTATCAGACGGAAGCGACTGTTTAAGGTTTCAACCACGACGCGTGAGACAGTAGTTCAAGCCCGGACGCCCGCACCAGCTGACCCACACACACAAATTGCCTGAAACGACGACGGACGGCGGTCCAGGGCGAATAGATTTCGTGACACGATGGGGTCTTAGGAGAAGAGAAAACGGGAATGGTCAGGGGTTGACCACGGCTTCCACCTGTTTCGCCACAGCGCCCACGGCCAGTTTGGCGGCGCCGCTCGCCATTTGCTTCGCCGCCTCAAGCTTGTCAATGTAGTGTCTTACCTGAGTTATCTTACCATTGCTCAGTTCCATGACCACGACGGCAGGGACCAGCCCTTCATTGCCGCCACGCAGCTTAACCTCGTGAATGTACTCGTGAGTCACCATGTTGCCGGAGGCGACAGGTGGGTGCACGTCCTTAAGATGGAACTTCTCGTATGTCTTCAGGATCTTCTCAAAATACTTTCTGATATCCACCTTCGTGTAGCAAGTTCCGCCGGGCATCACAATCCAACTGGCATCATCCGCAAAAAGCGTCAACGCCTTTTCAATGTCCCTGTTGTTAAATGCAGCATGCAACTCTGAAGCTATTCTCCGGTTCTCCTCTGCCGACATTTCGCAACCTCCGAACTCGCCAGATTCTACGGTCTCAGATCTATAATACGCTTTGCCGCGGCTGTTTGCGGGACGCTCATTATCCTAGCTTTGTCGGGAGCGATATTTGGCGAAGTTTAGTGGACCAGGCCCGTGAGCCTCTGTCCGCCACGCCACACTTGGCCCAAACCTCCCAGAAATCGATTTCCGTCCCTCAATTCGGAGATAGAGATTATGGCTTCCCGGTTTTGCATAACGCGATCCTGTGTATGGTAGGCTGACGCGAGCGTCGCAAGTTGAGTCGTCGTCCGTCGTCGTTTGAGGTAATTTGTGTGTGTGCGCACCACGAGACCCGACAACGGAAAACAGAGATGGCAACAAATCGCGAGCCATATGGCTTCGCAAGGCTTCTGAGCTCAACCATGGTGCTGATTAGCTATCCTGCAGTCGCTCCCGACCTCCCCGGCCTCTCACACTTGTCCCAGCACGTTTGGAACTTCTTGGAACATCTTCGCCAGGGTTTGAAGACTAGGCCGATTCGAATTTCTGCAAGGCTTCGGTTTCTTTGAGGTCTCTTTCCAGAGCTTCAACATCACGCTTTGCCCTGCAGAACCCTTCGTGAGCTTCGCCGACGGTTATGTTAAGCTCCTTCAATGCATGACCTTCCAAGAAGCGATAAGGTAGTTTCAATGGGTAACCAGTAATGGTTGCGCCGGGGACCGCAGGTACTCCGACACCTAGGCCATATCGGGCAAAGACCTCTTCCAAAGGTCTACTGTATCCCTGAAGCACCTTCCAGATAGCCCCCTCTTCGTTAACCCCGGAGTCGTCGATCGGATCCTCCCTATATCCCGTAGCTGAGGACGGGCACCACAGCCAATCTGGGCATGAATCGAATGTTTTCAACGCATTTTCAATCGCCTTGGGCTTCTCCTTCTCAATCTCCATCTTCATCTTCCTAAGCTCTTCAGGAGGCAGTTGATCGATGCGGGAAGCGTTCTTCTCCACAAGTCTTCTTATTGCTGAATCAACAAAACCGGGAAGGACCTCTCGAAGTTTCTGTACTAGGACCGTCTTACTTTCGAGCAGTTGCTGTTGCTTTTCCTCTAGTTCCGTACGCGCCAGACCCAGTCGTTGTTGGATCTCCTTTAGAGTTGGCAGAGTGTGTTCGCCTCCTAGTGGCACTCCGTCCCCTCCTTGTAACATCTTCTCTTGCTCTTCACTAAGAGACCCGACGACGAAAAGTCGCCCCTCTCCCACGCGCGTTCTCCTCCTGACGGTTCAAACTACGGCTCCTTGCTGCCGGTCGCCTTCCCGGGTCACAGTCAACAGTACCTTGCTGTTGTTGTCAGCTCGTTAGCAGATGTTCGCTTGGACACGCGTGCGTAGGGGCCTTAAAGAGCAAGGCAACCCAACATGTAACGATCTTGTTGAAAGGTCTACCCAGAGACATTTCGCACCATGCTCGAGGGGGACCACGTGGCCAACGGCAATCCATGGCCGAAATGACACGTCTCTGGTATTTGATCAGGGTCTCAAGCAAATACGGACTCGACACACGCAAATTCCTCATGTGTTTTCCACACGCGTGCACTCATGAAATATCGTCGCACAATGGCATATCGATCCAACTCCGCCAGAAGACAAAGAACAACTGCGTCTTTCTCGTAACACAAGGTCAGAAGGTGATCGCGCAGTTACACCTTAGCCAGAAGCTGTTGAAGTATCTTCCAGAAGTGAACCTCGCAAGTTTCCCATCCATCGAATCCACTCCAGCTAGCAGGACGGAAAAGCTGGAAACGAGCGACCTGCAAATCAAAGACATAGATGCCAGGGTCAGATGTGTCAACCTGAAAGTGAAGGTCGTCGGGAAATCAATCCCGAGGTGCGTCTTCTCAAGGTTCGGCGATGCTCTCACTCTTTCGACTGCGACAATCTCTGAT
>CAZJVZ010000024.1:0-16790 GCA_964549795.1 uncultured Candidatus Bathyarchaeia archaeon | reverse complement strand
AAGCGGTTCGACTCATGAAGAGGAGCGGGATATTTGCTCAGACAACCTTCGTCATCGGACATCGCAACGACACACACGAGACGCTTTCGGATCTTAGGGAATTCATCAATGACATTGATCCAGACCTAGCCATCTTCATGGTCCTGACCCCGTTCCCAGGAACTGATGTGTACGAGACTGCCGCCAAGAATGGGTGGATAGAGGATGCGAATTGGGCAGATTATGACATGGTCCACCCAATCATGTCAACCGAGACAATGAGTCGAGAGGAACTGCAAGAGGAGCTGGTCAAATGCTACCGTGATTTCTACGGCTCATGGTCAAGGAGGTTTCACGGTCTCTTCTCGTCCAACAAGCTGAAGCGCATGACATATCGGCACATGGCAAGCCAATCTGTGGTCACTCAGCTCACCCCATAGGCGGATTTGCACAACCAGATGAGAGCTCAAGAGAAGCACGTTATCCTTGTCGCGTTTGTCTTCTTAGTCTCGATCTTCGGCTTGTCAATCTCCGTCGCCTTGCTCGGAAACCCGGCCTCCGCCTCTGAAGACCCCACAAACCGAAGGGTGATCATCGCCCTCGTCTACGATTGCGTTTGTGTTGCTGGAATCTTGGCGGCTCTCTTTCCCTTACCTTGTTCTGGAGCAGTGGGGCCACGTCGCTCGTTGGCTGAAGGTCGAGAGGATATTCAGAGGAGGATTACAAAGATACTGGGGATCAGGTTTCTTCACGGACACCACCCTGTCAAACCGGAATTAGCTGTGCACGAGTTGCTGATTGGAGGGAAAAGTTACTGCGCAACCTGCTACGGGCTATTGTCCGGCGCGGTCCTTTCGCTAACAGTGGTCACAGTATTTGCTTCTTCGAGCTGGATCGGCTGGGCAGGAAGTGGGCTCGTGCTATTCGTGTACTACGCAGGAGTGGCGGCAGTGATTCTAGGACTCACTCAGACCCTGGTGTTGCGCCTCGGCGCTCGTGCAAGATTCGCTGCTGCAATGGCTTTCGTTGTTGGAACAAGTCTCATGCTGGTCGCTACCGATCTCTTGACTGCGGACTTCGCTGCTGACTTCTTCGTTGTCTTGCTGGCAGTCTTCTGGCTTCTCTCACGGATCTCGCTGTCTCACCGATCGTAGCTGTCGAGGCAATCGTAAGCTACCGACGTGAGTACCGATAGAGGCCACCCAGCAGGACAGCTATGCCCACGAAGATTAGGATGAGCGGCCAAAAGTCCTCGATCCTCAGGTATGTGCGAAAGAGCATTGCTGTGCCCAATATGATGATGAAGAGCCCCACGAGTATGCCGCCCCAGTGGTGGGGCAGCCCGAAACACATCTCCTCCTCCCGCCGGGTCCTTCCTCTCTCGACTCCCATGACTGGTTTTCCGCATTGTGAACATATCGCCGCGTCGTCAGGGTTTTTCGCACCGCATTTGACACAGTAGACCAAGATCACACCACTTTGTTGCCATGACCGGAGGCACCATGAGATATAACGTCTTCCTCACAAGCAGGCGGCGAATCATGCCATGCCCAGCAAACTGCATGGTGTTACAGTTGCGTTCTCCTTGAGGCAAATGCTAATGAGTTGCCCAAATGCCTGTGATTGAAGGAATGGAGGGAAGTGTGTTGGTGCGTTGCGATAGATGCGGAGTCGATCTGCCCGTCGGCGCCCAGTACTGCTTCAAGTGCGGGTCGCGCGTTGGCAAGGTAGTCACTGAAGAGTTCTCCGTGAGCTCTGACGATCTGGTCAGAAAGGTCAAGAGCCTCTTGCATGAAGGAAACGTCACCAGAATCATTGTTAGAGACGAACAGGGTAAGGTGTTTCTTGAAGTGCCGGTCACCGCGGGTCTAATCGGCGTCATACTGGCACCGTGGCTCGCCGCCTTGGGCGCCATCGCCGCCTTGGTAAGCGAATGCACGATATCGGTCGAAAGGAGAGAGTAGCATGAGTCCTGAGACCAAAACCCAGCTGCCTCTGGGCACGCATCGCGCAGATGACACTGGCTGGATCTCCTTCGGCGCCTTTCTCATAATCGCAGCAGTGATCTATCTCACAACTCCAAACCTCGGCCAAGAGATCAAGTCCTTTGTGCTCGACTTCCAGATGGTCAAGGTTTTCGAAAACTTCTGGTGGTTTGAGCCTCAGCATCCTCACCCCGTGCTGTATACCGCGATGGAGCATTTCTGCTACGCTTTCGGGGCAGTTCAGCTCGGAATACTCGGACTCAGGTTCGTGGTGGGCTCATCTATCCGCGGAAAGGCAGAGACATTTTCGGGTGTTGTATTCTGGTTGGGAGCTGGATACCTGCTCAGCCTTCTTGTCCAGGGAGTATTGCCGTGGTTCTCCTTCATTGCCGGTCTGATAGTTCTGGTCGGAATCAGCATCGTTGTACAAGCACTGATCGCCGCATTCTCTCCTCGACATACACCATGACAGCGCCACTGGTGGTATGATGCCATTCTGTGCGAAGTGTGGAACGAAACTTGAAGATGCCACGGGCTTCTGCCCGAAATGCGGCACTGCAACGCAGAATCCAGCGGCGGACATAGGTGATACTATCACAGCTTCCCTGAAGATGGCTGGAGGGGAACTCGAGAAAGCCCTGAAGACCGCGGGAGACGAGATCGACAAAGCGCTGAGAGAAGCGAAAGCTGAACTCTCTGGCCGGGAAGGGTCGTTCTGCCCCAAATGCGGCAAGAAAAACCCTGTCGGTGCACGATTTTGTGTTGCGTGCGGCGGAGAGATGCCTAGAGTGGCCTGAGGACAGAATCGGCGCCACTCAGCAGCCTCCCAAGAACATGGAGCGCATTTTGGATGGCGGTCCGCACGTAGCCATCTCAGCAAGACGGCACACCTTTAGGTAGCTTCAATACCGACCGTTCTCACCAAGGCCCTTTGAGAGTGAAGCAGACGCGGCGAAGGTACAGAAACAGAGGACAGAGTAGGGCCGAAGTCAAGGCTCTGGAGTGTCCACGCTGTCATTTGCATGTCAGACTGGACCAGTATCGAGACCACATTGTCAAGTGTGGCGGGCAAGAAACCCCTCAGGCATCCGCAGCCCCAGCCGTCTCTGAGATAGCAGCTCCCAATGAAGAACCACGCGCTGATGCTCAGTCGGCTTAGCCCACCTACGCTCGCATAGGGTTCTGGTTGACCGGTTCTTGCAGGAGCATGCATGCAAGCGATCGGGAGACTGCTGTATCATTCATTGGGGATCCTTTGATGCAACCCACGAGGACGTAGCTCGCTGGAGAATGCAGGGACGCACCGATATCCTGAGACACATCTCGGTCGATTCTTCTGACCCGCGCAATGAACGCGGAGTTTTCGTCACGAACAGCTGCCCTTTCTTGGGAAAGGATAGGGAATCCGGACTATACACATGCATGATCCATGATACGAAGCCCTTCTACTGTAAGCTCTACCCCGACGACGGTCCCTGTGAACACGAGGATAGTACTGATGTCTAGGCTTCCGAAAGGAGCCGCCTCTTGAGCTAGTTCTCATCCTTGGAACGGTTGATGATGGGCATTCGCCAGCCTATTCCGAATGCCTTTCGCGTGATCTTTATTGCAGGTGGAGCCTGCCAGCGCTTGTACTCGGCTGATCTTATGCGATTCAGGATATCTGCTGCGAGTCTGTGGTCGTACCCCATGTCGGCGAGCTCTCTCAAGGATCGCCGGTTCTCGACTATCTCGTCGACCAAGGGTGAAACTACAGCATAATCGAATGGGTCGTATTGATCCGGTTTCAGCTCCGCAGATGGAATCTTCACGATGCTGCTTCTCGGTATCACTTCGAATCCTCGACTGCGGTTGTAGTATTCGGCCAACGAGTAGACCTCTGACTTGCTCACGTCACCGATCACCGCGAGCCCACCGCTCATGTCTCCGTAGAGTGTGCAATAGCCCAGCGCCAGTTCGGTCTTGTTCCCGGTCGCCAAGACAAGGTATCCGAACTTGTTTGAGAGCGCCATCAGGATGTTCCCGCGGATTCTGGCCTGCATGTTCTCCTCTGTCACATCTGGACTATGCCCCTTGAACGGGTTCTCCAGTGTCTTCTCATATGCGTGGAAGATCTCATCGATCGGGATTGTCAAGAATGAGGTTCCAAGGTTTCTCGAGACCGCCTCGGCATCGCGCCTGCTATGATCACTTGAATATCGTGACGGCATGGAGACGCCGACGACGTTCCCTCTTCCCAGCGCCTCCGTCGCTATTGCAGCTGTGAGTGCGGAGTCGATTCCCCCGCTGAGCCCAATCACCGCCTTCTTGAACCCTGCTTTCCGGAAATAGTCGCGCACACCCAAGACAAGAGCCATGAACACAGATTCACGCTTGTCCTCGGGCGGCAATACTACTGTGGGCGCCGTGCCCGCTTCGAGGTCGAGATCAACCACTACAAGTTCCTCTTCGAACGGCTTTCCCACTCCGATGAGTTCTCCTCGGTTGTTGACAGCAAGGCTTTGTCCGTCAAAGACCAGCTCGTCTTGCCCGCCTACCATGTTCACGTAGAAGCACGGCCGTCTCAGTGCCAGGGCCTTGGATCGCAGTAGCTTCTCTCTCACGAGTCGCTTCCCTGCGTAGAACGGTGAAGCGTTGAGGTTCGCGATGACTTCGGCGCCTTTTCTTGCCAGTTCACCTACCACGTGGCGTTGATACTTGAGCTCATCATCCCACAGGTCTTCGCAGATCGAGACTCCGAGCGCAAGTCTCCTTCCGGCAACTGTGATCGAGACCGGTTCGTTCTGGACCGCGGGTTGGAAGTATCTGAGTTCATCGAAGACATCATACGTTGGCAGAAGCGTCTTGTGAATGACCTGAATGATCTTGCCCCGATGACAGACCGCCGCCGCGTTGTATATGTTCGAGCGGTCATGATCGACGAACCCCAGAACAGTAGTCATCCCGGACGTTTCTGCTGCAAGCCGCTCCGTCAGAGATCTGTTTCTCTCAACGAACGTGAGTGGTCCGTGGGGTAGTTCGCCGTCTTCGGTTCGGAGTTCCCTTGGAGGAAGCAGATCCAACGGTGGATATCCCGTGACTACCATCTCAGGAAAGAGAAGTAGGTCGACTTTGAGATCTTGGGCATTCTTCATGTACGATTTGACAAGCTCAGCGTTCCCGTCAAGGTCACCGACAGTTGGATTAACCTGCGCCATTCCGACTCGAAGGCTCGTCATGGAACCGACCCAGCAGTCCCCATCCGTAGTGCCGAAGCCTACTATATGAAAGAGAGCCGAAAGACTGACCCGCTCAAGAGAGCGTATTCCTCAAATAGAACAGCCAGACTCGGAAGCCAAGAGGCGCACGCTTTGAGGATTCTGTCAGAAGCTATCCAGGCGGCAAGAAGAATGAGAGCGCTGCTGATCCTGGTTGCTCTGCTCTACGTCGGCTCATATCTTCTTGGTTGGTACTTGATCAGCGTCAGGTCCCCGTTTGCTCTTGAGATGAGTCAGGCACTCGGCGAAGCTGTCATGACGCAGCAACCCTTTACCGCAATACTCGAGTCTTTGAAGGGAGGACAACTGATCAACGCGATTCTCATCACAGTCCTAGTGAATCTCTCAATTGGCGCGTTTCTGACGACGACGCTCCCCGGAGTCGTGCCGCTGCTAGGAGCACTCGGAACAGCTGCGATCACGTTCCTTAGAGGACTTGTAGTCGGGATTACCTACCCAGAGGTGCTTTCATTGTCACCTGCCGCCTTTGCGCTTGGCATTGGTACACTGATTCTTGAACTGGGGGCCTACGTCTTCTCAGGGGCAGCCGGTATCAACATAGCACTGGCTCCGATCATGCCCAGAAGATACGGCGTGGAGAGTAGAAGGGCAGCCTTCAAGATGGCATGGAAGGACGCCGCCAGAATCTACGTGATCGTCGTGCTGCTACTTGTGCTCGGCGCTGTGTGGGAAATGGGTGGGATATTCTTGGTCATGCGCCCAGGCTAGACAATCACGAACCTTCGATCAGAAAGCCACCAGATATCCACATCTGATTGAGCGCCTGCAACAGTTAAATCGGATCTATGCATCTTGTCAGCGTCGGTCGTAATCATTGTCTGAAGCTTTGAAGCAGAAGCTTGTCGATCTAGGGACATCGAATCCGCAGTTCACGATACGCGCTGGCGGGGACTGTGACCTATACTTGGAGCACACGATTGTTGATGCGAAGTACTACGGCGTGGCCTCCAAAGAGCAAGTCTCGAAACGCTACGCCGCCAAGATTTGGCTGGTCGAACCGGAGCGCACCGTGAAATACAGAGAGATCATCCAAGAACAAGAGCGTAGCGTGGGGGTCTTTCCCACGCCGAAGCTGGGTTTCGAGAAGAGTTCATTCAAAGGCAAGGTTCTCTTCAAGAAGGAGAAGGGGCTAGCCATCGGTTTCAAGAAGCCAGGAGACCCGTCTAGCCTCGGGAAGGTCTACCAGTATGACTTCGATGTTACAAAGATCCGCGGTCCCGTGAAGGGTCTCGTCGAGTCCAACGGATGGAGATTCGAACAGATCATACTCGACTACCAACCTGCCCAGGTGCAGGGTCAGCGTTTCTGTGGGGAGTGCGGCGCCGCATTGACCGCCGGCGCTCTCTTCTGTACGAACTGCGGGAAGAAGGCCAACTAGAACCGCACCAGCGCATTCGTAGTCATGCGGCTGCTGTTATCGAGACTGCGTAGTGCGCACGCAAAACTGCGGTCTCTTCTTATCGTCAATGTCCCTTGGCTTGTTGGCCTAGCATCGCCAGCGCAACAGTTTCTTAAACAAGCGCAAGGACTCTACCAAATGGGTTGAGAGGATTGCCAGCTGAGATTGGCGGAAGAGAATCGGGGTTCGCTCAATTCAAGGAAGGCGACGAGGTCAGAGTGAACGATGACGCCGTACTGGCGCCGGACGCCCTCCGCGGAGAAGTCGGAACCGTGCAGAAGATCAATCGCT
This sequence comes from uncultured Candidatus Bathyarchaeia archaeon, assembly GCA_964549795.1. Lineage (GTDB taxonomy): Archaea > Thermoproteota > Bathyarchaeia > 40CM-2-53-6 > 40CM-2-53-6 > CAVPLU01. Next base: position 9,858 of record CAZJVZ010000024.1, on the reverse strand, counting down.
TCCAAAGCCGATCCGAGCAGGTTTCCGGTTCCGCTGTTGCCGTTGACCGCTACCAGCAGCTGGTGAAGCAACCTAGGGAAACTGAAATCCTCGGTTTCGCTCTTCAGGTCTTCTTTCCAAAGATGGGGGACGCGATGCTTGTGGCTTCGAACGAAGTCACGCTCCTTTCGAGGTTCAAGCAGAGAATCGAGACCCTTGAGGAAAGACTCTTTACCCATCTCAGGGACCCGCAACAGTTCTGCGTGCTCAGCGACGGTGGACTGGATGTTCCGTTCGTGAACCAGAGTTTCGATGCACCATTCTTTGGCGACATCGTCAGGTATGTGCTCAGGCCCAGGTTGGGGAGAGATGCCACCAAGGTCATCTCGCCAGAGGCTTCAGGACCACCACTGGCAGCTGTGTACGCAAGTATGGCTGGTCTGAATTTCGTTCGCGCTGTGAAAGTCTACGACAGGTCCAACTCGCAGCTACCCGCGAGTTGGAGAGGCGCCGTGGTAGGAGACACCAAAGTTCGATCAGCAACGAAAGGAACTGAGAACTATTTTGCCGTTCCCGAAGGCGCGATAGGTCCCAATGACCGTGTAATCATATTTGATGATGTGGGTTTCACGGGAAGAACACGCAAAGCCGTCGTTCAGCTGGTGGAGAAAACTGGAGCAGAGGTCTCCTCAATAGTGAATGTCATAGAGAAATTCTATGGCGAGTCAAGAAATGTCGACATAAACGCAAGGGCGATTCTGGGAATAGACGGATTCCAACCACAAGGCCAGAATGCCTGCAGCATCAGCGTCACTGAGCTGTTCTTGGACAGGCTCGAATCGCCCAGAATCATACACGGAGTCAAGTACGAGCCCGGAAGATCCCTTTCAAGCATTCCTCTTTCACAATGAGGACATGCGACAGCGGTCGAGGTCAAACTGGGTCACCGCGAGTCTGGCGAGGTAGTCAGCCCGATGTCAGCGAACTTGGTGGAGCTGGCCGCAAGAAGGAGGACGACCCGGATATTTGCACGGACTCCCGTAAACATGGAAGATGTTCTGTACTGCGTCGGAGTCGCGGCTGAAGCACCTTCAGGTGCGAACAGGCAGCCATGGCATTTCATATTGGTGGACGACCCTGAGAGGAAGGCCAAGATTCGCGAAACATGCGAAGCTCAAGAGAAACGCTATCACGAAACCGTCGAACCGAGTCTGAGACAGTGGTTCAAATCGAAGGGCATCGCATGGCTGAAGCCATTCTTGACAGAAGCACCGATACTAATGGCCGTGTTGTCTGATCAGAAGATGCCCTACGCCACAGAAAGCACATGGCTAGCAATAGGCTACACGATACTCGCTTTGGAGGAGAGATCCCTCTCCACACTGACCTACACCCCCTCATATCCGGAGAATGTCCGAGGAGTGTTTGGAGCCCCAGAGCAGTATCGGATCGAGGCAATATTGCCGATAGGTTACTCCGCGGATCCAAAACCCAAAGAGCAAAGGCGAGCATTCCAATCATCCATCCACAAGAACGTCTGGAATGCTAAAGCCTGACCGGCGTCAGTAGTGCTGAGTGCAAGGAAACATGATCGTCCGAGAAATTGAACGTATGAGCGGAAGTCCATGAAAGAGCCTCTGCTGGTGAAGTTCCTCAAGAAGGCCTTTCCCCACCGATTCTTTGTCGCCGGGCTATCCAAGGTCCCAATCTTCAGGGAAATAGTAGACCACATGTTATTCGACGGCGACAACATGATCTACCTGCCCAAAGACCAAGTAGTCCAAATGGACCAGCGTCTCGACAACCTTGGCGAAGTCGTAATGCCATCGCAAGTCGTGGAGCATTTCATTGAAAAGGCCAACTACCACTGGATCATGGACTGGTGCATCTGCCGCAAATCGACAAAGTGCGAAGACTACCCGATCGATCTGGGTTGTCTCTTTCTCGGGGAAGCCACGCTGAAGATCGACCCAAGGCTCGGGCATCGCGCAACCAAGCAGGAAGCGCTGGAGCACGTGCAGAAATGCCGCGATGCTGGTTTGGTTCATCTGATCGGCCGAAACAAGCTGGATTCAGTCTGGCTCAATGCCCGCCCAGGTAACAAGCTCCTCACGGTCTGCAATTGCTGCCCATGCTGTTGCCTCTGGAGAGTTCTGCCAAATCTTGCACCTGACATTGGTGCTAAGATCACAAGAATGGCCGGCGTCAAAGTAAAAGTGACCGACCGTTGCGTTGGGTGCGGAACATGCACTCAGGGCGTCTGTTTCGTCAATGCTATCACAATAGTGAACGGCCACGCGGTCAAGAGCGACGAATGCAGAGGATGTGGCCGTTGTGTGGATGTCTGCCCTCAGAAGGCGATTGAACTCTCGATCGACAATAGGCAGTTCATGGAGGAGTCAGTCAGCCGAATCTCTTCTGCTGTGAATGTCTCATAGCGTACGGCGTGATTGATGGACATGATCCTGAATCCTGACACGTGTGTGGGGTTACTTACCTGCGTCTCAAGCTTCCGGCCGGTTTGAACTTGAACGACATATCAAGATTCTCCGCGTGGGCTCTGCTGATCCTTCTTCTCCTTTCCTGCACTGCGCAGTCAAGGACTACAGCCCGGATTCGCGAGGGTGCAGCAACGGATCACGTCATTGCCGGTTTTCGAGCATCACGCGTGCTGTCAAACTACCCCGACGGCCTATTCCCGAACGCAGGCTACTGGACCAGCGTCGGGCGTCAGATGGCCGGCAGGTTCACTGGCGCCGTTCCTGGAGGGATATGGATCGAGGGCTTGTACGCCGGAAACGGTGCAACCGAGCTGAGTTTTCCTTCGCCGGGCAGGTCCTACGCCCATGTGATGTTCTCTGATCTGGACTACAATGAGATTCACCTGAACGAGTTCGACAACGCAGGCCTCAGGGTGTGGTTACAGGTCGAACCTGGGGCCGCAGATGTTGATTCGCTGATCGAGCTTGTATTACAGCGATACAAGCATCACACATGTGTTGCCGGTTTTGGGATCGACGCGGAGTGGTACGACCCCGAGGCGTCATCTGGCGGCAGGAGAATCACTGATGCTGAAGCAAGGCAGTGGGAACTGCATGTGAAGTCGATCAATCCCGCCTATTCGCTGTTTCTGAAGCACTGGGATGGAGATTGGATGCCTCGGACATACCGTGGCAGCATAATCTTCGTCGCTGACTCGCAAGGGTTCTCGTCGCTGAATGAGATGGTTGGTGTATTCAGTGAATGGGGCAAGCCATTCGCGCCGAACGATGTGGCATTCCAGTTCGGTTACGAGCCGGACTCATCGTGGTGGACTCGCCTCGTCGATCCGCCCAAGGCGATCGGTGATGCCATCAGTTCCAGTGTCGGTAACGCAAAAGGGCTATTCTGGGTTGACTTCACTATCACACAAGTCTTCCCGTTGCCGACGGCGGGAGTCGTTACTACGGTAGCAGTCACGGCAGAAACAACGCACACAACCTCGACCCAGATGCCAGCGACCATTGAGGAATCGAGAATAGAGGTACCACAAGAGGTCACTCTCGTGCTACTACTCGTGGTTGCCGTTCTGGTGGGGCTGTTCGTCGTGCTTATGTTCAGGAGATTCGTGTCTGCTGGCAAGAGCTGACGAAGTATCCAGTTGCCCCTTCTCAGGAGACTGTGATGGCTCCTTGGGGGCACGTCTCTACGCATTTCATGCAGTGGTTGCAGAGGTCCAGCCACACCGCTGTGATTCGCCATGTCTGAGGGTCAATGGGATCCTGTGGGACGCTGAGCGTTTCGTGGCGGAGGAAGACGGCCGGGTCGCACACTTGGAGGCACTTGCCACAGTCCCGGGGGTCGATTCCAACACCATCCCCACATTTCGAGTAGTCGATCGTGATCTTGGTCTTTCCCATCAAGATCACCGTTCTAGTATAGCCCCTTCAGGCCGGGGAACTCCTCCCTTGGAGCAAGCTGCAGTGCATCAAAGTTGCACGCGTGCCGGCAGAGGCCGCATCCGAAGCATTTCTTGGGGTCGACCCACACGCGGTTGAGTGTGGGGCTGAACTTCAAGGCACCGAATTGGCACATTCCGATGCATTCTCTGCAGCCCTGGCATTTGTCTGGGTCCACGCGTATGGCATACTCTGCCTTGTAGACTGACTTGAGGCCAAAATCGGTCCTCAGGCGAAGGCCTCCACACTGTGGCGTCTCACATGAGCAAATCGCGTTGATGTAGGGTACAGGCTGGAACCAGACGGTGGCCACCTTCCCATTCTTGTTGTGTTCTTCAAGTCTAGCGATTGCTTCTTCGCGGTCGAGTCGGAGTTTCGTATTCTTGGGTATGAATCTGGGCAGCTTCTCAATCACTCCAGATAGAACGCCGAAATTGAAGCAGCAGACTTCCTTTATTCCTCTCTGCATTGCACGGCACATGCAGTAGTTCTCAATGATCGGTTCCGCAGCCAACTCCGAGAAAACCAGTTTTGCATCTTCGAGTGGCAGGACCTGCCCAAAGTGGCCGTCCGCTCTGAGGGGGTTCCTATTCTTTGCCTCGGAATGGATCATCTTCTCTGCGTTCCAGCGGATCACTCGGCCAATGATTGGCATCTTCAGCTTGTATCCTAGGCCAATTGATGACGTGCCCATGATCTTTCTGATGAAGACTGTCTCAAACATTCGCCACTGGTCGGTCAGATACTGCTCCATGTTCATTTCCTTGGCTAGGTCGTTGGAGTAGTTCCTAGCGTTGAGGTACCATTTGCCGCCGGCCCCGTGTTTCATGCACCAATCGCACATGTTCCTCACGCTTTCGTGCGGGTTTCCGCGAGTTGCCAATAAAAGATTTCGTGCTCCCAGCAAACACAATCATCCGACATGTGCGAATCGGCGGTACGTTGGCTCGGAGCTGCCATGTCATCGCGATTCTCGCTAGAGTAGCGATGAGACGGCAATACTTGCGAACTTGACGCGAATCCTTAACCTCCCCGAATAGGGTTAATTACCGCGAACTCATGCACGCCTCGCGAGGCGAGGCCCAATTGGAGCGACGGTGTATCAGATGAGCGATGGACTAGCGAGCGACATCGCGAAAGGTGAACTGCGAATCCTAGGCAAACGCCACGCAGCAATCGACGTGAAAGCGTTCTGCGAACAACTCGATCTCATGGTCGGAGTGAAGGTCGCCGAAGTCATAATGAACCAGCATCAGTTCCGCCTAGGAAAAGAGGATGCCTCAACGGCGCGCGCCGAGAGGCCGAAAGCCTCTGTCAAGGAAATCGTCGATTCATTTGCGAAAGCGGACTCTGTCTCAGGATTCGGCGTCACGAAGGTAGTGATTCCAGAGACCCCCTCTGGTCCCGTCGGGTTGACGATATCAAACCCATGTTTGACGCGAACCGGCGGCGCGTCGAAGGCCCTCCTATTCTCATACTGGTGCGGAATCTTCTCGCAGCTGTATGGCGTGGAGTACAAGGCAGAGGATGTGACATACGACAAGAACCTGGATCTCCTGAAGTGCCAAATCATTCCGAAGTGAGAGGATTGGGAATGAAGTTCAGGCTCGATCATATGTTTGTGCTGCTGTGCGCCGTGGGGGTCGTGTTGTTCTATTTCCTTGGTCAGGGGAGCTATCTACTTGTGTTGTTCGCAAACTATGGTTTGATCGCATTCGCAGGGCTTGCTGGGGTATTCGGCCTGATTGCGTTCGCCAAGCTAGGGAAATCGACCATGGGCTTGGTGTCCTTAGGATTCGCGATAGGACTCCTGTCATGGATGCTGGGTCTAGTCGTCTATACGTACACCTATCTCGTCGCGAATGCCGATCTGCCGTACCTATCCCTGGCAGACGTGTTCTACTTCATTTCGTACCCACCCATCATCCTTGGCTGCATAGGTCTGCTTCGATTCTTCTGGCCGTCGTCTGGTAGGATAGGTCTGTTGTTAACCGCCATAGCCGGAGGGTTACTATGTTTCGCAGTGGTCACGTATGCGGTCGTTCCGTCGATTCAGGCTCTTGATAACGTCTTGGAAATCGTCGTGACGGCGCTCTATCCGCTGCTTGATGTCCTTATTCTTGTGCTGCTCCTTCCCCTGTTCTTGGCTTTCAGGAAGGGCATTTTTGGAACCGCATACGCTCTTCTTGCGCTGGGAGCCGCTCTTGAAGCGGTGGGCGATCTAGTGTTCACCTATGTCAACCTCGCAGTTGGGTACTATGACGGTCACCCGCTGGATTTGCTGTGGTTCTTGGGTTTCATCTCCTACGCCTATGGGTTCTGGCGTCAACATGCCGGATTCGATCTACCGGAGTGACACCTGAAGTCAGAACTGGCCCGAGGAAGGTCAATCTCTAGCCGTCAGAAGTTCTCTCAACACTGACGTTTCGGGTGATGAGTTCCCTCGGGAAGAAACCTGTTATAATCAGCTGACGTGAGATCAGGGCCTGGGCAAGCCAGAACCATGAACCTCGAAGAGCAGGCAAAGCGGAATTTCGATCTGGGGTACAACTGCGCCGAGTCAGTTCTGTCGACTGTGAGCCGAGAGTTCACGGGAAGCGAAAGAGGCATTGAACGTCTCATCCCCAGAGTGGCGACTGGTTTCGGAGGAGGTATCGCCCGGAATGGCGATGTCTGTGGAGCGGTGGCCGGGGGAGCGATGGCAATCGGCTTAGCCTTGGGCCGCGATAGACCAGAACAGAGTCGCGACGCATGCTACAACGCAGCAGATCGATTCTACAATGAATTCGCAGAAGCGTTCGGCTCATGCAAGTGCCGAGACTTGACCAAGGTCGACCTCAAGACCCCAGCGGGAACAGAAGCGTATCGAAACAGGATTCATGGCGAACGATGTGTCCCCATTGTGGCTTGGGCTGCGAAAAGAGCTTACGAAATCATTCGCGGATCGCAATGACGGAGCCGGGGCGATATCGGCTTGGCTCGCATTCTCTTTGCCTGTTTGTTAGTTGCACTCCAATAGCTGTTGATCTCCGTCTCCGGCACGGGTGGACTCCTGTTGGCTGATTGCCATGATGTCTGCAAGATGCGAGATATTCCGGCCTCAGGAACGTATCATGGTCAGTTTCATCTTGAATCTCTTCACTGCCTTCAGAGCATGTGGCTCATTTGCTGGCATTATGATAATCTCACCTGCGCCCAGCCGATGAGTCTTCCCTGAGATGGTGATGTCGGCCTCGCCGTCAAGAATGTAGACCAGCGCGTCGTATGGTGCTGTGTGTTCGCTGAGGCCTTGTCCCTGATCGAAGGCGAACAGTGTGACGGTTCCTGTTTCCTTCTCAAGTATTGTCCGGCTTACCACGGAGCCCTTCTGGTAGGTTACGAGATCGATTGCTCTTGCCTTCCCAGATAGCACGTCCTCAGATGACAATAGGCCGCCTCAGTAGAGAGGAGTTGAGCGTGTTTGACAATAAGAGTTACGCACACGCATCAGACTGCTTCCACAATCTGCGCCCTTCCTGGTGCACATGCCAAGAAAGCGTCAAGTATCCGTAGTCATCTTCCATGAAGCGAAGGAGCACAGGCCATGCCACAATTGACCGACAAGATTGCACTTGTCACAGGCGGCGGACGCGGGTTGGGCCGCGCCATTGCACTCGCATTTGCGGATGCAGGTGCGCACGTTGCAGTTGCCAGCCGCACACGGGAACAACTAGATGAAGTTGCGGCGGAGATACGCTCTCGAAATCGCCGAGGGGTCGCGATCGAGGTCGATGTCACGGACAGCAAGTCAGTCGCACAGATGGTCGAGACAGCCCACGGGCAGTTTGGACGCATTGACATTCTCGTGAACAGCGCCGGGGCTGGCTGGGCCTCGCGTGTGGCCGACACAACCGACGACGCATGGAAGCTGCTGATCGACACGAACCTCACGGGCACGTTCTACTGTTGCCGCGACGTAGCGCGCCTGATGATCGAACAGAAGAGCGGCATCATCATCAACCTAGCATCGGTCGCAGGAGTCAAGGGTCCACCAGGGCTCGGGGCATACGCAGCCAGCAAAGGGGGAGTGATCATGTTGACACGTGTGCTCGCGCTCGAGACCATCAGACACAACGTGCGTGTCAACGCCATCGCACCGGGCTACTTCCGCACGGACATGAATGCTGCATTGTTGGACGATCCTGTGATGGGACCAAAGATCGTAGGGAGGATCCCAATGCGTCGTGTCGGACGCCCAGAAGAGATCGGTCCGCTCGCGGTCTATCTCGCGAGCGATCAGGCCTCGTACGTCACTGGCGAAGTGTATTTCATCAGCGGCGGCGAGATGGCACAGTAGAAGATGGTTAGGCGAGTAGTGGGCTCGCGATGTGAGCGTCACCCGCATATTCGAAGAAGTGAGTGCGATCAGGCTTGGTCAAAGACCCGGTTTGGACCTATCTGCTTTTCATGAATGTCGGCGGCTTCCTCATGATGGGCTTGGACAAGCTGAGTGCGAAGCTGAATACACGTAGAATACCAGAGAATCTGTTCTTCGTGCTGTCTGCAGTAGGAGGCGTACTGGGGGTAGTCTTAGGGATGCTTTCATTTCACCACAAAACGAGCAAGACGAGCTTCCAGGTCAAGATCGCTCTAGCAGCTGTCCTGTCACTGGGCTTGTTGTTTGTCTTGGGTCTAGTGCCTTAGGAACCAGCGGGTGGCCCGTGTCTCACATCGCTTCATCGCCAGGGCAATCAGCAGCAGAGTATGGTACTGCGGAGAAACCGGAACCCGTAACAGCATCCACGGCAACCGCTGCTTGTTGACGCTACTCCAATACGGCACGTGCATCGACTGCGAGTGCTCCGCGTTCGAGAACCAGCAACGGGTTGATGTCGACCTCTGTGAGGCGTGGATTCTCCACCAGCATGCTGGAGAGAGATAGGAGTGCTTTGGTGAGTGCTTCCCGATCCAAAGGTGGCCTGCCGCGTGCTCCTTCAAGCAGACGTCTTCCGCGAATCTCCCCAATCATGTCTTCAGCATCGGCACGGCTGAGCGGGGCCACTCGAAGGGCCACATCACCAAGCGTCTCGACGTGCGTTCCGCCCAACCCGAACATCACAACCGGGCCGAAACTGCGATCTCGCTTGCCTCCAAGGATTACCTCCAGACCCCCGCCTATCATTTGCTGGACCATCAACTTGGCCGGGGCCGCAACCTGTCTCAGCATCCTTGCCGCCTCCTGTCTGACTGCCGGCGCATTTTCCAATCCCAATGCGACGCCGCCCGCGTCCGACTTGTGGACGAGTTGTGTCGCGAGCGCTTTGACGGCCACGGGATAAGTGAGCTGGTCGGCAGCTCGCGCGGCTTCTTCTGGGGTGTCAGCAACTGCGAAGGGTGCGACAGTGATGCCATAGATTCGGCACAAGGCTAGCGCTTGGTCTGCCGTCAGCATTCCTGATGCCATCATGAGCGCCTGCGCCTCTTTGCTTGGTGTGTGCACAACTTCGCTAGGTGCGTCGACGCGGCGTGTTCGCAAGTGGTTCCAGTCTCGTGATGCTGCGAGCCCCCGCAGGGCATCCTCAATTTCTGTGTAGACGGGCAAGTTGGTGTGCTGTTGGATCGTCTGTTCTTCATGGCCTTGGGAATAGGCGCAGAAGGCGATCGGTCTTCCTGATTCTCGCACGATCTCTTCGACCCGTTGCGCCAGCCGGTGCGCTCCTTCGGCTTCATTCAGGCTGTAGGTGTTGATGAGGAGGACTGCGTCTGGCGAGAGCATGCGCAGGCATTCCTCCACGATCTGCGCATACAGATCGAAATCGAAGATGACCCCGAGATCGATTGGATTGGTCAGCGCGATGACATCAGCACGGAAGAACGAGCGCACGCGTTCCATGAACTCGTCAGGGAGGGGAGCCAATCGGAAGCCATATCGTTCCGCCGCGTCCGCCGCGATCACAGCATG
>CAZJVZ010000023.1:0-17712 GCA_964549795.1 uncultured Candidatus Bathyarchaeia archaeon | reverse complement strand
TCATTAATCCCCCGCAATGTGCAATCCTCGGCTTTGGCCGAACATCTGAGAAACCCGTAATTTCCGACAAGCAGGTGCAAGCAGCATCCATCACAACACTCTCGCTCGTGTTCGATCACAGGATAATTGACGGCGTCCCGGCAGCCCAGTATCTGCAGAGAGTCAAGGAGCTTCTCGAAGATCCGAAGAAACTCGAATGATGTTGTTCGATTCTGGTGCTAAGGTGTGATCGCCACTTTGATGGCCACGCCCTTCTGCATCAGATGCAGAGCTTCCTCGATCTCAGCGAGGCTCTTGTGATGAGTAATGAGTGGGGCAACCTTCACCCGTTTCGTCGAGATTAGCCTCAATGCCTCACTCACATCTCTCGGTGTGTGGTGAAAGACCCCTCTCAGCGTCAGTTCCCCGTAGTGCACGGCGCCTGTGTCGATTGAGGCCGTGCTTCCTGAAGGGCAACCCCCGAAGAGGACAGCGGTTCCTCCCTTTCTTGTGGCACGCACTGCCAGTTCCCAAGTTTCAGGCTTCCCTACCGCTTCGATAGTGATGTCTGCTCCACGGTTCTCAGTCATTCTCCCTAGCTGATCCGAGAGAGCGCTGGAATCAATCAGTTGATCCGCGCCAAGCCGACCAGCTTGCTGGAGTCTCTCAGTATTCGCATCCGCGACCACTACGGTCTTGGCGCCGCGGTCTTTTGCAACCTGTACATGCAGTAGTCCTATGGGTCCGGCTCCGATGACAAGAACAAAATCGCCAGCCTGTATGCCTGATAGCTCGATTCCGTGAACCACGCATGCTAGTGGTTCAAGGAAGGCGGCCTCTTCGAATGACACGTCTTTCGGAATCATGTGAGTGTTCTGTTTCACAATTCGTCCCGGCAGTCGTACGTATTCTGCGTAGGCGCCGGGGGAGGAAAACCCAACAAGAACTTCATCCAAGCGTTCGCACAGATTGGGCCTGCCGATTCGACAATAGTAGCATTCCATGCACGGCGCAGAATTCGCCGCGACGATTCTCATACCTTTCGCGAAGCCCTTCACACCTTGTCCTATCGCTTCCACAGTTCCTGCGAACTCGTGACCAATGATGAGCGGGGGATTTGCCAGTCTATGACCGCGAAGGAACATCTTCAGATCCGTGCCGCAGGTCAATGCCACATGATTATGGATCAATAGCTCGTCTTCGGCTATCTTCGGCACATCGACGTTCTCTACACGTATATCCCCAGGCGCATAGAAGCGCGCAGCTCTCAACTGATGTTCACTCCCCAGATCTACTCATGAACAATGACTTTCAGGGACGACTCAGCATCGTGCGCGACTCGGAAGGCCTCCGCGATCTCGCTGAGGTTGAAGCGATGAGTTATCATGCCCGTAAGACGGATTCTCCCGGCCGCTATCATCTGCAACGCTCTCTCTATCTCATTCTCTGTTGTGGAGTAGCTGGGAATCAGCTTGGTCTCTCGTATGAAGATGCTACTGGCATCGCAGGTGAAAATGCTTCGTTCCGGAGGGATTCCGAAAAGGAGGACTTTGCCCCCCTTCCTCACCATCGGAAACGACGACTGGATCGCCTTAACGCTTCCTGAAGCCACTATTACATTGTCGACGCCGCGGCCTTGGGTTGCCTCTAGAACTCGTTTTGGCACGTCTGTATCGGCTGCGTTCAATACGTCGTCAGCTCCGAACTTGGTGGCCCACCTCAACCTGGATCCGATCATGTCGGTGGCGAGGATCAGGTGATTTCCGAGCGCTCGAAGAAGTTGTATGTAGGTGAGTCCTGCAGGCCCCGCACCTATTATCAGAACACTGTCCTCCTGCTGCATTCCGAGTCTATCTAAGCCCCTGATGCAGCAGCCGGTCGGTTCCGCGAGAGCGGCTTCCTCGTAGCTCAACGTGTGCGGCAGTCGGAAGACTGCACCTTTGCTGACATTGGTCTCAGGAACTCGGAAATACTCTGCGAATCCGCATGGGTCGAGATTGCTCTTTGGAAACTCGTGACACATGGTGTGATCGCCATGTTGGCAATAGTAGCACCTGTGACATGGCACGTGGTGATGCACAGCGACGCGATCGCCTCTCGAACACCCCTCTAAGTCAGAGCCAACTTCTTCAACATCTCCAACGACCTCATGACCAAGGACAGGCGGGGTCACCCGCACACCCTGAAGCTTCTCCAAGTCTGTTCCGCAGATTCCGCATGCCTTCATCTTGACGAGGAGATCTCCCCGGCCAATCCTAGGCAAGTCGACATCAGCAAGCTGGAGGCGTCCCTGAGAACCAACGAGAGCAGCTTTCAAGGTGAGACCAAGACCCATCTCTAGCTTCTCATCTTGAATAAAGGAACTGCTTCCATTGGAGGTTTCTGACGGATCTGCTCTTGGAAGCATTCAAGTATTCGTATCTACACGCAGGCGACGCTGCAGGAGCATATGACGTGGAGAGGGCCGGACGTTCAGCATCAGGATTGACGACCACTTGTCTTGGTTAGATTCGGCACTAGATTGGCTTGGTGGAATGGGGTACCTAGGTGCTTTCCTAGCCGGCTTCCTGGGTGCGAGTATCCCCTTCTTTCCGTCCTACATCTTGATCCCTCTGATGGCGACGCAGCTACATCCATTCCTAGTGGGCGTCATGTCAGGGATCGGCGCTGGAGCCGGACAGTACCTTCACTACTACATCGGACTCGGTGGCAGACGCCTATTCTCCGATGAAACTCAGGCGCGATTTGAGAAGTGGCGCGTCAGATACGGGAAATATGGTCTGTGGTTGATCGTGGCTCTAGCTGCGACACCGATGACCCCCGACGACATTATCTGGATACCACTTGGGCTGGTTCGATATCCCAAAGTGAAGGCACTGATCGCAGGAATCACTGGAAAAACCATACTGGGTCTCGCATATGCGTACGCAGGCTACTACGGATGGGCGTTCATAGATCAGTTGCTCAAAGGCTGGGGCCTAGGCTGAAGTCGATCCAGCGACCAGGGAAGCAATAATGGGCTCTCTGGAATCTCTTCCGGAATTCGACGATTCTTCTGGTCAGTTTGCCTGCGTCCTTCCTGTCCATGACCGCTTCTCGCATGAAGCCGGCCACTCCCCCCCATCTCTGGCTCTTCCACGCCGAGCCTCGTCATCTCTTGAACCCCAATCCTGATACCCGCCAGCTCAGTTCTCTGGTTCAGATCTCTCGGAACCTGCATTCCATTGACCATGATCTATGATTTCCCAAATAGCCCTCTGCCCTTACCTCTTGACAGCAGGAGCGTGATGCGTCATTCTCCTCTGCTCTGGATGATGGTGCGCCCCATTGGTGAAGAGGTCACGTGATCGGAGCGGCCAGAATCTCAGAGATTCTCCGTAGGAGGCTTGGCAGGTTGGCTCCCGTCTTCGCGCTTATTTCGAGTATCTCATCTTCTTCGAATATCTTGCGAGTTTCCGCGAGTACCTTGTCCAGGTGTTCGCTCGTCGCAAGATCCACCTTATTGATGCAAATCAGAACAGGGACGCCGTGGATCTCTTCACTCATGATCTCACGGGAGGCCGCGGTCTTTCGAATCACTGTGTCAAGGTCATCGCTACCATCTACGAAGAGGAGAACAAGGTCAGAATCTGCAAGTTCTTTTAGCGTAGTGTGGAAAGCGCTTAGCAGCAGAGGGCTAAGGTCCTCAATGAATCCAATAGAATCAATCATGATGAAAGAATCTTCAGAGTCCCCTCTGGCCTTTGTGGACACTTTTCTTGCAAATGTAGAAAGGGTCGTGAAGGGTCCTAAGCCTATCTCCTTGGATTCCGACGTGAGCCTGTTGAACAGCGTGGTCTTGCCGCTTTGAGTGTAGCCTGTCAAGGCCACGATTCGGAAGCCAGCCTTTCCTCGATGTTCCCGAAGATGGCTGCTCTTCGATCTGATGTCACGGAGTTCTCCTTCGATCTTGCTTATCCGTTTCCGCGACATCGCCTCGTAGACTTCGTATGGATACTGGCCTGGGCCTCCTCGCCCCATCTGCTCGCTCGCAATACCGCGCATTCGAACTGATTCTCTGCCCCAGGAGAACGTGTAGCGGAGTCTGGCTAATGCGATCTGGAGTTTGGCCTCTGTCGTGGTGCAGCGCTTCTCGAAGACTTCTAGGATGAGTAGGTTTCTGTCGAGAACCTGAACTTCATCGCCGAGTTTCTTCTTGATTCGGAATATTTGGCCTGCAGAAAGCTGCCGGGTGAATATTATCGCTTCGATCGAGTCTCCTATGATCGTCTCCTTGATCTCGTCGATTTTTCCCTTGCCTACGCAATAGGCGGAATCTACCGAGTCCCGACGCTGAACAACTTGACCTACCACATTGTAGCCAGCAGCTTTCGCAATGTCGTTCACTTCATCTATTCGCGGCTTGCTGCGTGGGACAATGCACTCTACGAGAAGCGCTCTCAAATTCCGCACGAACTTGGATTGCAGGACACGTGTCATTCACTCTATCGTGAAACTCATCTTCCTGGCGGCCTCGATCCTCGCACAACTTGTGCAAAGGTCATTCCCAGAAGGCAGTCCCACGGAGGAGACAGGGCCGCCGCATTTCTTGCATCTTGCTGGAACTATCATCACTACGTACTTCCTGATCACTAGCTGCGTCGCTGGCTATAAGGAAAAGACCATGCCCCCATCTTGCCGAACCAATCACCTCAAGATGGACTGAATCTCGATGGATTGCGGAAAACCCTCCAATCGCCGCCAGCGATAGGGCTGTCCGTAGTTACTGGGGTTCCATGATCAGGTGAGAACAGGACACTGTATCCGACGATCTGGACCGAGACCTTATTGAACGTCCGTAGATTATCCCTTCTTATGGCAAGGATCAGTGCGGTCGTTCGCCGGCACAATAGAAGAGCCGGCGGGGTTCACACGTACGAAACCAGTGAAGGGATCGCTCACTACTGGCGGTTGCTTACTCGAGAGCAGCAGATGAGTCTGGATGATCAAGCTGCGAAGAACCATGAGGACTTGCCAGTGCTTCTTGAGAGGTTGTTCAGGGAGCGAAGGCTGTAGTAGCCCGACGTGGTCGTCTCCGGCGTGAGCCGGCCCTGCCTGACTCAGGTAGTATTCGTACGTGATTTCATGCGCTTCGCAAGGTGCTGTTTCTTCCTGCGCCGTGTTGCGCCATGCCAAGCCCTGTGGTTGTGACGGGGTTACCGCTCAGCAGCGGTGAGTGCGGGGGGTGGGATTCGAACCCACGAAGGCCTACGCCACAGGATTTCTTGTCCTGAGGCGGATCTTAAGTGTGGCACGACTCTGAGTCAGTCGTCCTGCCCCTTTGACCTGAATCCCGCCCTTGCTCTGTGGTATTGGGTCTCGGGAACCCCCGCTTGTATTGGCTAGGATTCGAGTTCCGCTAAAAGCTTGTCATAGTCCAAGGCAGTGTCACGCCACGATCGATTTCCAGACAGTGCAAAACTATATGGCGGCATGGTCGCTAGTTCTGCTGGCTGGGCCCGTGGCGCAGTCTCGCAGGTTGACGCCTACGAGGCGAAGTATGGATAGCGCGGCAGATAGCCGCCGTGGGCTAGTCGAGCCTCCTAAGTGAACCACGGAATCAGCTGTAGAGTGCGCCTGAAACGCACGCGAAAGTCCGGGGTTCAAATCCCCGCGGGCCCGCTACCTTTCTACTCGCTGGTGCGCCTGACGATCTCGTCCAGAGTCAGACGCTCCTCAGTGCGTTTTGTCATATCCCTCAGCTTGAACTGCCCCGATTCAAGCTCCTGTGGTCCCACAATCAGAGCATACGGAATTCCGAGCGAGTCTGCATATTCCAGTTGCTTCCCGAGAGATCTGTGCTTGACATCGATATCTGTCGGGATTCGGAGGCTGCGCAACTTTCCGGCTATTGTGAGCGCTTGCTCGCGGACCTGATCGTTCACTGCTGCCACAAAGATTCTTCCTGCTTGGGTCATTTTCGGAATGGCGCCGGCGCGTTCGAGTGAGATCAGTAGCCTCTCGATTCCTCCGGCCACCCCTGTGGCGGGTATCTCTCTCTTTCCGTAGATCGCACAGAGCTTGTCGTATCGTCCTCCTCCCAAGATTGATCCCACGTCTTCGCCTCCTTTGTCGAAAGCTTCGAATACTATTCCGTCATAGTATCCGATTCCTCTGACGACGCTCATGTCAAAGAGGCAGCGGTTCGCTTTGCCAAGGCCTTGGATGGCATCAGCAAGTTCGGTCAGCTGCTTACAGCCCAACTCAGCCTCTTTGCCTCTGGCTTGTCCTGAGATCTTCGCAAGCACGTCGGATGGCTTGCCTTGGATCGATGTGAACTCCAGAAGCGAATCAATGACCGCGGCGTCCAAGCCGGTTGTCCGCAATTCCTCCGCAATGGATTGCTTCGGAATCTTCCTTGACTTGTCGATGGTGCGAAAAACCGCCTGCATCTTCTCTTGGGCTCTCACTCCCAAGTCTTCAACGAGCCCTTGGATGATTCTCCGGTTAGATATGCGGACCTCAAACTCATTGAGGCCTACATTGTCGAGAATGTCGATGCTAAGTGCGATGATTTCCGCGTCGGCGCTTGGGCTGTCGGATCCGTAGATCTCCGCGTCCCACTGGGTGAAGTATCTGTATCGCCCGAATTGTGGTTCGTCGTATCGCCAGTTGCCGCCTATCGTGGCAAGTTTCGTGGGCTCAGGCAGGTCAGGGCGACTGGCTATCATCCGGGTCATGCCGACTGTAAGGTCGAATCTGAGACCTATGCTGCGGCCTGCCTTGTCGTTGAACCAGTAGATTTCGTCCTTGATCGCCGGGCCGCTCTTGGCTTCTAGAGTCCTCAGCTCTTCGAGTGTAGCTGGTTCCATCTCCTGGAATGAGTACCTTCGGAAAACGTCCCTTATCCTCTCGTATGTCCAGTTTCGTTTCGCCATCTCTTCTGGCTCAATGTCTCTGATTCCCCTTGGCAGGCTGAACTCCTTTTCCGGCACCGGGCCTTCCTCCACGTTGGTTGCGAGCCGCTATCTCTGATGTGTGCTAAGTATCTTCTTCCCGACTGATCACGTCACGGCTTATTAGGAGGAGCAACGAGTCCCGTGAATCAATGCCAGGTCGTGCACGCGATGTCGGCAAGGAAGATCGGTATGGGGACCTCCGTGGTCGTCGGTTTGTTGGCCGCCGGAGTCGTCGGGACTATTCTCGACATTGCCGAATTCCCCGGTGGCGGCGCCATTGGAGCTTTTGCCGGCGGACTGACCGCTGCATGGCTCCTACGTGCTCCGCGCAGATCAGCATCCGTCGCCGGACTAATCGTAGGCGTGTTCAGTCTGTTGGTCGAGGTTTCGATCTTGGTGACCCTGGTTTTCTCGGGTCTATACAAGCCGCCCCCTGCTCCCCAGATTTCACAGGGTGTGCTAATTGTCGCCTTTGCGCTGACTATGGCGCTGCAGGTGATTGGGGGCACCGCCGGGGGATTCTTGGTTGGCACAATCCGGCATCCGTCACCTCGAACCGCCGAAACGACTCGGCCCTACCTACCTCCTCCCCCTCCTCTGCCAGCGAAGTACTGCATTCAATGCGGAGCAGGTTTGGCGAAGGAGACGTCACTCTGTCCTGACTGCGGAGCAAAGCAAGCCGCATAGGGCTCTGCAGTGACCTACGTCCTGAGGAACTCTAGTGAATAGTAGACGATGTCGGTTCTCCGATCAACCACCGCTATTATGAGGTCTTTCTTGTCTCGAGTTGATCGTTTCAGGAGCTTGCGGAGCGTTCCCAGGTCAGCCTCGCCGCCCTCGTACACGATGTAGACATACCTTCTCATCGGTCCCTTTCCATGAATCTCATAGTCGAAGACTGGGCATTCCCTGACGATATACCCACGGTCCCGAAGGTCACGGTATACAAGATACTTGACCCAGACCTCCGGCTTCCTCCCGGAGACTGACTTCACGAGCTCTTCGAGGCTGATCTTGTTCTTAGCATCACCTTCTACGGTTATCCTCCCCTTTTCTAGGAGATAGAAGCCCTCGTAGGGTGTGAGTGCCAGTCGCTTTCCTCTTAGCTCTCCGAAGCCACGTTCCCGCAGCTCCATGAGTTCTGACACTTTCGGGAGAACAACTTGGCCTCTTCGAAGGAAAGCCTCATAGACTCGGAATTGTTTCTCGTCTTCTGTCTCGCTTGGTGGCCGCTCAGTCATGCCCAATCAATCGAAGCTCTTGTACACTGACGCTGCACTTTTAATCTGATCGCGTCATGCTCTACGACGGCGTCACACTTGGTTGACATCGCGTCACTAAGGACTGTGGATTGGACCCGCCGCGGCGTACGTCTCGTGGACCAACGGAAACTTCCCGACAGTCTCACATTTGTTGTTTGCAGGGATCACAGGCAAGTGGCCCGTGCGATACGTGACATGACCGTCAGGGGTGCACCGGCCATCGGCGTCACCGCAGCCATGGGGCTGGCACTGGCTGCGAAGCAAAGCAGACACACTGACATTGGACGACTCTTGCTCGACATCAAGAAAGCTGCGGAGATTATGCGCGCCACGCGGCCCACCGCCCAGAACCTGTTCTGGGCGCTTGATCGAATGCTCAGAAAAGCCGGAGAGACAGCCGGACAGGGGCGAGACATTCGGGAGGCCCTAGTGGCTGAAGCGCAACTAATGGCCGATGAGGATGTCGAGGCCAACCACAGAATCGGCTCCTTCGGCGCCGATCTCATGGAAGACGGAGATACGGTCCTCACACACTGCAACACGGGCACCATGGCCACTGTGAGTTTCGGAACAGCCCTCGGAGTCATCCGAACAGCCTTCAATCAGGGTAAGAGGATCAAAGTGATCGCAACTGAAACCCGACCAAGGCTTCAGGGAGCCAGAATAACCACCTACGAGACTTTGTCAGACAAGATCCCGACGACCTTGATAGTTGACAGCGCAGCCGGGATTGCCATGTCGAAAGGAATGGTGAGCAAGGTCATCGTGGGCGCAGATCGTATCACCCGAAGGGCTGTCATCAACAAGGTTGGCACCTTCATGATTGCGCTCGCTGCGAAGCGCCACGACATTCCATTCTACTCTGCCGCACCTGCCACGACGCTAGATCTGGGCGGACAGCACTCAGATGTCGAAATTGAGGAGCGCGACCCCAGCGAGGTTACAAGAATTCGAGGAAGACAGGTTGCGCCAGTAGGCGTTAAGGTCTTCAACCCTGCCTTTGACATCACTCCGCTCGACTTGGTGACGGCTGTGATCACGGACAAAGGAGTCTTCTCGGGCGAACAGATTCAAAACATGCCTGCGCCCTAGCGTGACGCGGGCGCTCCGCGGCAGCCTGGTCTCTCAATCTCGTTTCTTGAAGTTGCAGAGCTCGCTCGGTTCTTCCAGGTACCGGTTTATCGTGACTTCTGCAATCATCTGGGAGTATCTCGCGGTTTCCGTCAGGTTCCAAGCGATCGACCTAAACGCCAGCGCGACATTTCGGTTTGAAATGTCGTCCACAATCTTGTCCGAGATCCTTCTGTTTCTGCTCTGTGCTCGTATGCCATCTTCGATGGATTTGTTTGCGAGGGCGACATCAAGCTTTGTGAATGATTTCATTGTGTTCTCTGAAATCTGTCGAACGGACTTGTCCATTTCAGAGATCTCGTCGATTACCGACTTGAACTTGGCATAGTCCTCATCCTTGATTGCGATCACCTCTTTCGCTTCGTTTTCCGCGCAGTCCGCGATGCACTCCAAGTATTTGGCGACAATGCGGTTGCCCAGTGCATGTTGCGGACTGGATACTCCGATGTCTCGTGCTGCAGTGAGTTTGGTGGTGGCAAGTATGAGTTGGCGGACTATTAGCCAGTAGATTCTGTCAGCTTCGTTCTCCATCTGGAGGACTTCGCCTGCTAAGTCTTGCCTCTTGCCCAGGAGCGCTGTCATCGCTGCTTCTTGCATAGACAATCCGACCCTGTGAAGCCTCTGGATCAAGCCGCTGACAGGAAACTTGGAGGGATCCACGAAGCTCTGGATCACCACCTGCTTCGGCGCCTGCTCAACGATGCTGAGGCCCATCAGTCTCTGGACTGTGCTTCTGATCTCCCACAAGTGCTCTGAGGTCAAGTCTTTGCTCGATGTGATGACAATGGAGTCCCGTCCCTCAATGTAGTTCCCTGTGATGATCCTTGAAAGCAGTTCATGTTCCTTGCAGAGGTCGGCGTCGACTCGCGACACCGTCGACTCGATCTTCTCGCCGGACAGACCAGGGATGAGTCTAAGGCAGCCGTCGTCTGTGCGTCTTAGCGTTACAACGTTTCCCTGCTTCAACCCTACTTGCTCAACCCAGTCCCGAGGCAGTGAGACTGTCAGCGTTGAGTGACCGACTTTCTGGACCTTTCGAATCTCCATTGATCTACACCGAGCTCGATTCCTGCCGAAGCGGAGCGAGCCTTGGTTCCGCTCGCATCATTACTTCGTAGTAACTGCCACTTGGCAAGTTCAGATCATATATATTCCGCCTAGAAAGCAATTACAGTACCTAGTCCGCATAGCCGCATGTGTTTCCACGGTATGCCTTCGCCGATCCGTTCCCCAGGAATCCCGATGCCACTGGGGGAAAGGCCTGTAGGATGTTGAGTGAGTCACTACAGCTGGGTTCGGCATCTCATCGCTGATATGATTCTGTGGTCGGCCCAGATCTTGCAGGTTCCTTCAGACGAGACCATCGTAGGTCCGAGTGGACTTGCGGGTGTGCATTCCTTCGTGTAGAGTGGACACTCGGGCGGGTCGATCTTGCCTATGATCACATCCGCACATCGAGCATTCCTCACGAATCCCGCTTGTTCGTCTTCGCGAACTAACCCATAGTGCTCGCGTGCATCAAGATGTGCGAACTCAGCCTTCAGGTCGAGTGCGCTGTTAGGTATGGTTGCCACACCTCGCCAGTAGCCATCGTGCAGGTCGAAGACCTTTTGCATGGTCTCCTGAGCTTTCAGATTCCCTTCCCACGTCACTGATCGGGTGTACTCGTTCTCCATCTTCGGCTCATTGTTGCGGATCTGTGTCAGTATCATCGTGACTGAGATCAGTATGTCGAGGGGTTCGAATCCGGAGAAGATCATGGGCTTGCGGCACTCATCGAAACATGGTTTGTAGGCCTTCATTCCCGTTATTGTCGAGGCATGCCCAGCATTGATGAAAGCATCAACTCTGAGATCCGGGGATCTTGAGACCGCCTCAACTGCAGATGGTACGTATCGATAGGATGTGAGGAATCGGAGATTCGATGGGGGGTCGCGGAGTATCTCGTATGCGGTTGCCGGTGCTGTGGTCTCGAAGCCAACGGCAAAGAAGACGAACTCTCTCTCAGGCAGTGACTGCGCGATCTTGACTGCGTCGTGGACACTGTAGACTACTCGCACGTCGCCGCCTAACGTCTTGGCCTCAGCCAATGATTGCTTCGAGCCCTTCGCTCGTGACATGTCGCCATAGGTCAAGAGCGTCTTGCCACCAAGGGCGAGGTCTACGGCGGCGTCAATGTCTGCTGCCGGGGTCACGCAAACAGGGCATCCAGGCCCAGCGCGGACCTCCACAGCAT
The DNA here is from genome assembly GCA_964549795.1 of uncultured Candidatus Bathyarchaeia archaeon. Classification (GTDB taxonomy): domain Archaea; phylum Thermoproteota; class Bathyarchaeia; order 40CM-2-53-6; family 40CM-2-53-6; genus CAVPLU01. The sequence continues at coordinate 6,166 of CAZJVZ010000023.1, read as the reverse complement.
CCGGCAACAGGCTTCTGACACCGTGATGAGTGATGGTCCATTCGTGAGATCCGCACACGTGCATGATCAGAATGCTGCGGTCGATTTCTTCGCTCAGCCGACTGATCCTGCTCTTCAGCCCCGTTGCTAGATCTGCGTCCCTATAACCGTCTAGGACTGACAAAGAAGAGTCACCCGCTGATGGGTTTCCTGAGTTCGTCCTCGTAAGCGAGGATCTCTCTCCAGTATGAGAGGGTCTTCTGTGCCTCCATCTCGTCCATCACATGTATCGCGTACCCCGCGTGGACGAGCACATATTGGCCGGGTTTTGCCTCAACCAGAGAGATATTGATGCCTTCTCTTGCGGTGCCTTCACCAAAGTCAACTTTGGCGAAGTCGCCATCTATGCTCAGGACTCGACCCGGAAATGCCAGGCACATGGGAACCTTCGCTGGAATGCAAAAAGCAACTATTAGGGTTATTGATTAGCCGGTTCCGGCAGTCTCAGGGGCTTTTGAGCGTCATTCATGTCTTCTGGTTCTTAGGATCAAGGAGAAGGAGAGGACGGAGGCAAGGACCACAACAAACTCGATGTTCGGCAATTCGTCAACCGCTACACTGGCCATTAGTGACGGTCGGAGGTATTGCACGTTCGGAGCTTGTTGGGCGATCGTTGCCCCGAGTGTGTCATACTGGGCCGTCGTTCCATGCATCGGGATTGCGTCGCTCGGATCGAGCGCCTGTATCATGCTGAACGCACTTCCCGGTGAAGCAGTAGGAGACGCGCCGCCGGTTGGCACAATGGCTAGCCTCGCTTTGTCTTTGTAGTCGGCGAGTTTCGCATTGAAGCCTGAGTCTGACCCATGGAATACGGAGAAATCACTGAAAGTCAGAATGTATGTCAGTGGCTCAACTGACTCATGGACTGCGGCGATCGCCGTGACAGTCATGCCCGAGATGGCACGGATGTCCCCCGACCTCATCTCGATCACTTTGTCGGATGGAACTGCTCCAGACAACGAGCTGTAGGCTCCCGGGTTCGCAACGACGACGGCACCTGTCTTGGATTGGATCGAGACAACCGCAGAATATGAGAAGTGATCCGAATGCTCGTGAGTAATCAGGAGAATGTCAAGCTGTTGAAGTGCCTGCATAGAATCCCCGGCGATCATTCCCGCGGGGTCTATCAGTGCAACCTTCTCGTGGTTCTTCATCAATACGCCTGACGCGCCAAGCATCATCACAACAACCCTCCCTTGGTCAACCGGCTGAGCGTAGAACGTAGCCAGAACATCACCCATTGATGACTGCGCTCCGACACCCAAGACAATGACCGAATCGTCCCGAGCCCACGCCGGATGAACCAACACTAGGAGCATCAGGGCGAGGGTCGACGCTAGCAGGATTCCTCTTCTCAAGAGCTCTCACCCGGACGGCTACCGATCGAGGACTTAGCTCTTTAGTGAAGCCGATACAGAGCGCGCCTGCTCTGCCTCAGTTGGCACCCATTGTGCACCCCTTGGCGGAAGACCGCCGCAAGCGAGTCTATGGCCCTGAATCCTCGGCAGCCACGACGGCCTGTCCGAGCGACAACCCTCCGTCTCCGGGAGGCACGGCCTCGTGCACTAGAAAACGTAGCCCTTCTTTCTCGACTGCCGTCCTCAGGGTATGAGTAATCAGCTCGTTGCAGGCTACACCTCCCGTGAAACCTACGCAGTCGACTCCTAGCTCCTGGGCAGCAGCTATCGCGCTCTCACCCAGTGATCGCGCTATGTACAACTCAGCTGAGTGTGCTAAGTCTCTGACAGTCACACGCCCGGAATTCTCAAAGACCTCACGAACCATCGCGCCAGTCTCAATCACATCGCCAGTGAGGACCGGCTTAAGGCAGAGTGCGTCTTTCCCCAATAGTGCAGCAGATTCGAGTTTCATTGCTGGTTCGCCCTCGTATGTCCGCTCGTGGCACAGGCCTAGGATGGCTGAGATGGCATCCAATACACGTCCGCAGCTGGTTGTCATCTGGAAATCCTTGGAGTTGAGCTGCGTGAGGAGAATGTTGATCTCCTCTCTTCCATGTGGGAAACGTGCTTCTCGTTGACGCAGCCAATCCTCGATTCCCGCATGTTTTCTGAGGATGCCAGCAACCATCCTCAGTGGGTACCTTGTCGCGAGGTCTCCTCCGATCATAGGCTGAGGTTCTAGGTGCGCCACACGCTTGTGCCCCGCATGATCCGCGAAGATCACCTCGCCGCCCCAGGCAGAACCATCATCGCCGTATCCATAGCCATCACAGCATACCCCCACTATCTCGTCGACGCTGTGCTCGGCCATGAGGGCCGCAACATGCGCATAGTGATGTTGGACAGGAACAACTCGCATGCCCATTTTGCGTCCAAGCTCGTCCGCAAACTTGGTCGTGGTGAAGAGTGGGTGTAGATCTCGCCCCACGACCTCGGGCTTGCAGCCTGTGAGCATCATCAGATGACGAGTTGCTTCCTCCTGAAATCGGAAGGTCTGGAGTGTCTCCACGTCGCCGATATGCTGCGTCAGGTATGCTCGTCCTTCGTAGATGAGGCAGGAGGTGACATTCAATTGGCCGCCCACTCCGAGCGTGCAGGCGCTCCTCGGGACAGCGACCGAGATTGGTGCCGGAGCGTAGCCTCTTGACCGTCTCAGCATAGTGGTCCTGCCATCAAGCGACTTGACAACGGAATCGTCGCATCTCTGTGAGATATCGCGGTTGTGCATTAGGAAGTAGTCAACGACATCGCGTAGCCTCTCGAGGGCTTCCTCATTATCCTTTATGATCGGCTCGTCTGGAGGATTCGCGCTCGTCATGACAAGAGCGCGCTCGCGAGTCTCATCGAAGAGCATGCTATGGAGTCCAGTGTAGGGAAGCATCACGCCGACATCATGAAGGCCCGGAGCGATCTGTTCCGAAAGGTCAAAGTCTGATTTCTTCCGGACAAGTACGATCGGCCTGACATAAGATGTCATCAATTTCGCCTCTGATGCGTTGACCTCGGCGAACGACATTGCAGCCTCAAGGTCCCTCGTCATGACGGCCAACGGTTTCTGCGACCTGAATTTTGTCTTCCGCAACCTGACTATGGGTTCGCTCAGTAGCGTGGATGATGCTAGGTGGAACCCACCGTTGCCCTTCACAGCCACGACATGGCCCCGTTCCAGAAGCCTGCCGGTTTCACGGATGGGATCAGCCGACTTGACTTGCCTGCCGTCGTTTGTGAGCAAGGCCACCGACGGACCGCAGTCAGCGCATGCCACCGTTTGTGCATGGAACCGTCGGTTGCTCGGATCCTTGTATTCGGCCGAGCATTTCTCGCATGTCTCAAAGCCTCTCATGGTTGTGCGAGGGCGATCGTATGGGAGAGCATCAATGATCGTGTAACGTGGGCCACAGTCTGTGCATGTGATGAAGAAGTAGTCGTGCCTGCGGTCCTTCCTGTCGCGCAACTCCCGGAGGCAGTTGGTGCATATCGCTATGTCAGGCGGGATCACGGAGCCCGCATGGAGACGCGATTCGTTGCTCTTGACGATCAGAAATCCCTTGAACTCTCCAGTCTCGCGTGGGTAGGTGGCATCAATTTGGAGTATGACCGATGTCGGAGGTCGATCGTCCCGGAGTTGGGTCATGAATCTTGAGACGGAGTCAGGTTCGCCCTCGACAACTATCTCGACTCCTGCGTCGCCGAGATTCCGGACGAATCCTGCAAGCATATTGGCGGTCGCGGTTCTGTAGACGAAGGGTCTGAATCCTACTCCCTGAACGATGCCCTTTACGATGAGCCGAGCCCGCGTCACGCCTCACTTCCGATTCATTCTTGCAGATCGATTGATCGTTTCGAGGCAAACCGTTGCAAGTCGCGCGCACTGGGCGTCTACCTCGCTAAATAGGTTCACCTCGTTCTTCCGTTCCGGGGAGTCATCTCCACGCATTTAGACTAGCTACGAAACGCACTTAAGCGCCGCAGAGAGACCGCATGGCGCTCCAAGGTCGGGACATTATTTGGCACAGACCACACAGGAAAAGTGCCTAGTCAGAATTCTCGAGGAGCGATGTAAGGGCTGCGAACTCTGTGTAGTCGCATGCCCGCAAGGAAACCTCGCACTGTCGGACAGACTGAACAGAATGGGCTTCCATCCTGCAGTGTGGCGCTACCAGGGCACGAAGGGGCCCTGCACAGCGTGCGGAATCTGCTACTGGGTCTGCCCGGACTTCGCGATACATGAGGTCTTGGTGAGGACCTGACATATGACCGAAAGAGTATACATAAAAGGAAACGAAGCGCTCGCCTACGGCGCACTCAAATCGAAACTGAACGCATACTTCGCATATCCGATAACCCCCTCGACAGAAATTCCTGAAACACTCGCAAAGGAGTTCGGGAACAAGGCGTACCCGGATTTCAAGGTCTTTCTGCAAGCAGCCAGCGAACTCGAAGCGGTGAACATGGTGCTGGGCGCGGCTGCAAGTGGCGCCCGAGCTATGACCGCCACCTCGAGTCCGGGATTCAGTCTCAAGCAGGAGGCACTCTCCTATGCCGCCGGAATGGAGCTGCCGCTTCTTGTCGTGAACATCACCAGGGGTGGTCCGGGACTGGGCAACATCGCTCCGGAACAGGGCGACTATTTCCAGATGACGAAGGGAGGAGGACACGGATGCTACCGCATGATCGTGTTGGCGCCGAACTCAGTCCAAGAAATGGCGAGCATGCCGAAGATAGCGTTCGATCTTGCCTTCAAGTACAGAAACCCTGTCTGCATCGCAGGGGATGCTTTCACGGGCCAGTTGAAGGAGGACATCGTTTTCCCGACCATCGAGCCAACCGAGTATGATGTATCATCATGGGCAGTCACCGGAGCGAAAGGCAGGGAACGCCATGTCCTCAACTCGATGAATCTGGATCCGGAAGTCCATGCGAAGCACGTGGCGCACCTCGACGAGAAGTACAAGGCGATTGACAGGAACGAGGTCAGATGCGAATCCTACCTCACCGACGATGCTGAGGTCGTGGTCTCAGCATTTGGCATCACCTCGCGAATCTGCAAGAGCGTGGTGAACGCGCTGAGAAGAGAGGGCACAAAGATAGGCCTGTTCAGGCCGATCACGCTGTGGCCGTTCCCGTATGACGAGGTCCACAAGCTGACCGAGCACGCCAGACGTTTTCTTGTCGTCGAGCTCAACACTGGGCAAATGGTCGAGGACATCCGCTTGGGTATAGAAGGAAGAGCTAGGGTCGAGTTCTTCGGCAAACTGGGTGGACTGCTTCCTACCGAACGAGAGATCAAGAACAAGCTGGAGAATCTCATGAAGGAGGCGATTGCAGCTTGACCACAGGGGAATCAATCCTGCAAGGGTACAAGAGGAAGCTCGGAAAGCTCGAGGCACTGACTGAGAAACCCACTCACTACTGCCAAGGATGCGAGCACGGCGAACTGACGCGTTTCATCGCAAGCGCTATCGAGAATCTTGGGATTCGAGAAAGAACCGTCATGATTGATTCGGTGGGCTGCAGTGTCCTTGCCTTCGATTACTTCAACGTCGACCATGTGCAGTCACCACATGGTAGGGCGCCCGCCATCGCCGCGGGCATAAAGAGGGTCAGACCTGAGCTCGTTGTGTACACGGTTCAGGGAGACGGCGATACGTTGGCAATAGGTCTGCTCGAGATCATGTATGCCGCCATTCGCGGTGAGCCGATCTCAGTCTTCTTGGTGAACAACGCGATCTACGGTATGACAGGTGGACAGATGGCTCCGACAACGATGCAAGGCCAGGTCACAACAACGACCCCATATGGTAGGGACACAGCCTTCACCGGGCTCCCCTTGGACGCGTCGAGACTGCTCTCGACGATCGACGGATCCGCATACATCAAGAGGGTTAGTCTCGCGATAGCTGAGACTGAAACTCCCAGAGGCAAGTCGTACAGCGTCAAGAACTTGCTTGACGCAAGACAGGCAATTGAGAACGCGTTCAAGGTCCAGATGATGGGAGGCTTCTCGTTCGTTGAGTGTCTCTCAAGTTGCTGGGTAAACTGGCATCTGCCGATCATGGAAGCCAAGCGCTTCGTTAACGATCGTCTCATCAAGCAGTATCCTCTTGGAACCTACAAAGACAAGCTCGGGATCGAGAAGAAATGACCAAGACTCAGATTCTGTTGTC
>CAZJVZ010000022.1:14810-18343 GCA_964549795.1 uncultured Candidatus Bathyarchaeia archaeon | reverse complement strand
GATGCCACGACGTTCTGTATGGAATTCACGACGATCGCTGCGGTTGCCTGATCGCCTTGGACCCCACCACGGATCGTAAGGTCGACAGGCGGTACTCCTTTGATTCTAATTGAGTCTCGCGGATCCTTTGCACCAACATACATCATCAGATTGAGGACGATCCGCTCGCGTCCAGCGACTATTCCTCTTGCGATCTGGTGCACGCCAGCCGCGTTTCCCTTTCTCACGACAGCGTACTCGGCTCGCGTCTCCTGCTCAGCAATTACGGGAGTGATCTCCTCTTGGACGTCGTCGAGGCTCCAACCGAGTGCTGAGCCAATCATCATTACTGATTCTGGAAGTCCCACGTGCTTGATCTTGCCTTCTTTGACGAGCCTCTGAAACTCGTCGACGCCTAATCCCGCGCCGGTCTTCCTTTGCAGTTGCCATCTTCTCTTTGAAGTGTCCACAATACGCTCCGCACTCACGGAGTCGACGGTCTGGCACACCCCCGACATCACGACTGCCAAAGTGTCCATTACGAAGCCAGGATTCACTCCGGTTCCGAGGATTGTCACGCCGTGCTCTCTGGCAGTCTCGTCGATCTTTCTGGATAGGTCAGGGTGCTTGGTGTACGGGTAGCTCAGCTCCTCCGATGTCGACACTATGTCTGCTTTCGCCGTCGCACATTCGATGAGCTGTGGGTAGACATCGGGTAGGAATGATGAGGTGGTGTGTACTACGATATCAGGCGAGGTCTGCTCGAGGAGCTTGCGGGATTCGCGAGAGACGACGACTCCAATCTTGCGGTCCAGTCCTGCAACTTCTCCGACGTCCTTGCCAGCCTTCTTTTCGTCGACATCTACAGCACCAACGATCCGTGCCCACTGCTTCGTGTTCAGAAGGCGAACTATTGCCGAGCCGATCGGCCCCATACCATACACAACGACGTTGACCGCCTTCACATTCCCACCTTCAGGTTAGCGGGCAGAATGCCTCTGTCGGTAGATAAGTGGTATCGCAACCTGTCCTGATCCGCTGTGGTGAGTGGAGCACGGGCTCACGTCACGTGATTAGCGTCGGTGTCTGCTCGATCGTGAGGGGGCTTGAAGGAGGACTAATATACGGTCAGCAAGGCTACTCACGGCTCGATCTTGCGATGGTACCGATAGTCGACGCATCCTCAAGCATGTCTGGTCAGTTTGCCTTGGTGACCGAGATACCATCGTTCGAGGCTGGACTGATCGCGTTCCTCTTCGTTTTCTTACTGATGGGGATCATGTACTTTATCCTCAGAACGGAACGAGGCAAGGCAATGCCACAGCTGAGCCCTCTTGGACCACGCGATATGGCAACTCTCGAGAATCCGCTGTCCACATCAGACGCGCCCTTCCTTGCGATCATCACGCTCGTGATCTTGGAGCTCGTCGTGGACGTGCTGATAGTTGTGAGCGTGCTCCAAGGAATGGGATCAATCGCCACCGGAACAATGCTCGCGATCGCATCATTCCTAGCCGCGGCCATCCTTGCAGTCTACAGAAGCGCATTCATGAGAGAGACGTTCACGAGAAAGGCGCGTCTAGAAGTCGTTGCCGCGAGACAATTCGAGAAAGCTGGAGAAGATGAGAAGCGTGACTGAGAAAACGGATGATCGCAGGAAGATGAAATGGCCCACGATGAGCAGACGCCAATTCGTTGAGGCCATCGTCTCTGCAGGGATTGCGGGAACTGTGGTTTCTTTCTTCTCACTGCTCATGTCGCTTCTGCCAAGCGTGGGAGCTGGCGAGCAGCAGGGAGAGGTGGACAATGTCCTCAGGTACGGCCCGGAGAAAGGAACGTGGTACTCCGCGAAGGCGGGGGCTGAAGTGATGTTGGAGGATTTTGACGAAGTTGGGAAAGGCGCTGGCGTTCTTTGGCGCAAGAGCATCCCAGCCATCCTCATTCGAGTCGATGAGGGCAAGCTTCGAGGCGCAAAGGCGACCAGTGGATTAGTCGCGTTTGCCGGCGCGTGCACTCATCTATGCTGTATATCCACTTGGCGTCTGGACCGGCCGAATGAAGACGTGCTGTTCTGCAGATGCCACGATGGCGCCTTCGATCCGTACGACATCGTCAAGGATGTCATGCTCAACGGCGCCGAGTATCTTGGAGCCAAGGTCATCGCCGGGCCGCCGCCTAGAGCGGCACCGATAATCCCGATCGAGATCAAGGACGGAAAGGTCGCCGGCGTTCCCGAGAATCTTGACCTCTACAGCTATTGCGGGTGAAGCCATCGATGTCAACACGCATCAAGAGAATATACGATTGGATCGACAGGAGGTACAACATCTCCCCGCTCCTGGGAGAAGCTCAGAGAAGCATCAACTTCGCTCTGCCGAGCACGCTGACGCGACAGAACAGATCCAAGATCTTCTGGCTCACTTACCCGTACTACTATGCCGGAGCGATCACAGCCTTCCTCGCAATCCTGCAAGGAGTCACAGGCCTGCTTCTGGCTTTCCACTATGTGCCTTCCGCGGTCGGTGACCCGGGAACTCCAACGCAAGCATACCTGAGCGTGCAGTACATCATGAAGGACGTTCCACTTGGAGCGCTCATCAGAGGCGTTCACCAGTGGGGTGCGAACCTTCTCGTTGCCGCATTGGCGATCCACGCATTCTGGGCGTTCTTCCGCAGCCCGTACAGGATAGGCCGCGGGATATCTTGGATCCTGGGAGTTGCTCTGCTGGGGCTAGCGTTGGCGTACTCTTTTTCCGGCTATCTCCTACCGTGGGATCAGCTTGGCTACTGGGCAGCAACGATCAGCGTGCAGTTGATGAGGGCGCTCCCGTTGCTGGGTGACTTCATTGCGCGCATTCTTCTAGGCGGAACAGTCCTCTCACCACTGACGCTTGCGAGGATGTACTTCTACCACGTCTGCCTGCTACCTGTCGTGGCTCTGATTCTGGTGGGCATTCACATGGTCTTGGTTCTACTTCAGGGCGTGTCCGAGCCTGAAGAGGCTTGGAAGCCCTCAGCGGACAAAGAGGCTCAAACTGGAAAACAGCAGGGTCCGCTCTTCGGACCGTTCCTGCCACACCAGATCACGCCCGTGCTGATCATCTCTCTAGTCACTCTGGGAGTGACATTGCTTCTGGGAGCATTTGCCGTACAGATGCCTGGTGATCCGGCGAACAAGTTCCTCACGCCGCAGTTCATATCGCCCGAGTGGTATTTCCTGTGGGCGTATGGTCTCCTCAAATGGGCAGGATGGGTCTACGATCTCATACACTTCGTTCCGCCGGCCACGGTCTTCGGAATCGACCTACTAAGCGCGAAAGTCGTCGGTATACTGGTCGCAGGATTGATGTTCATCATTCTTCTTCTGCTGCCCCTCTTTGACCGAGGAACAGAAGTGCGTACACTCCGCAGACCATTGAAGACCGCCATCGGCGCGTGGGCCATTGGATTCTTGTCGGCACTGACACTCTACGCACTCAATGAGATCCTCTCGTCCGAACTTTCGATTCCAATCGAAACAATGAACATGACACTAGGATCGACTGTCATCGTGG
>CAZJVZ010000022.1:6844-14710 GCA_964549795.1 uncultured Candidatus Bathyarchaeia archaeon | reverse complement strand
CTTTCGATTCCAATCGAAACAATGAACATGACACTAGGATCGACTGTCATCGTGGTGCCATTGCTCGTCGCCGTGCCAGTGTACGTGATACTCCGCCGCTATTCCAAGAAGTCCGCCGGTTGCCAGACTCATTCGCATTTGCAGGAGGCATAGAGATGGAGGTCATCAGAGACATCTTCCAACACGTTCCACTACCTTTCGTCATAGCTTGGTACGCGATCGGTGTCATCACCGCGTATCTATTCATCATGGGCATCAGACGACACATACGCGTGTGGAAGCAAGGAAGGCCGGAGCAGATCTCTGGAAGCACGCTCTCAAGACTCAAGCGACTTCTCTACCTCGGCATAGCACAGGCGAAGATCCTCAACAAGAGATTCAACGGAACGATGCACATGCTCATCTCGATGGTAGGCTTTCTTCTGCTAGTCGGAATGTTCTCCCCAGTTCTCGAGGATGTCGTGGGTTACCTAGCTTTGTTGTTCGGTTTGGGAGTAGTCTTACTCGAATACAAGCGCATCAGAGCCTCCGGACCTCCGCTTGAGACTGCCTGGGAAGACTCCTTCATCTACGGCGTCATTGTCGCGATGACTGTTACAGGATTCCTGATGATGGGAGTCAACACTTGGGCGTGGGGCTCCCCAGCCGGAGAAGTGCTCACTCCATTCTTCGAATCACTCGGTCCGAAAGTGCTCGTGGAACTGTATCCGACACTCTTCCTGATTCACTCGGCCCTCGTCTTCTCACTGATCGCCTACATACCGAACTCGAGACTGATCCACCTGATCACTGCGCCGTGGAATGTTTACAAGACCCCGATTACCGTGAAGGGCGAGCTGACAACCCCGTTCGATCTCAAACAGATGCTTGAGAGCGGCAACTTTGATGTCAAGGTGGGCGCGACGGAGGTCAATGACTTCACGTGGCGCCAGAAGCTCGGCTTCGACGCCTGCACTCTCTGTCAACGTTGCTCAGACGCATGCCCTGCAAAGGCAAGCGGAACGAAACTGTCACCCATGCATCTTATACTGAAACTGAAGAGCCTTGAACTGCAACCGCCCAGCACCACCAAGCACCTGCATGGAGAAACCGTGGACCCCGAAGAACTCTGGGCTTGCACCACCTGCCGCGCGTGTGTTGAGGAATGCCCTGTTCTGATTCAACACACCGAAGCCATCTTCGACATGCGCAGACACTTGATGGCAGACGGAAAGGTGGACCGCAAGAAGCGAGACCTCATCACATTCCTCACGAACGTCGGCAACACCTACGGACTTCCTAGCGGAGAACGAGCCAAATGGGCAGAAGGACTTGATGTCAGACTCTGGGGCGAAGAACCAGACCAAGAGTACCTCTATTGGGTCGGATGTGCTGGCTCATACGACACCCGAAATCAGATGGTCTCCCGAGCCCTCGTCAAGATAATGAAAGCAGCACAAGTCAAGTTCGGCATTCTTGGAAACGAAGAGAAGTGCAACTGCGAGGTTGCACGAAGAGTCGGAGAAGAGGGAAGGTTCCAGCAGACTGCAATGGAACTCATCGAAATGATGAACAAGAAGGGCGTCAAGAAGATCGTCACTCAATGCCCCCACTGCTACAACACATTCAAGAACGAGTACCCGAGGTTCGGCGGCGAATTCGAAGTCATACACCACACTCAGCTTATATCGCGGTTACTGAGCGAGGGAAGACTCAAGACCAAGAAAGGAATCGATCAGACAATCACATACCACGACCCCTGCTATCTCGGCAGATACAACGACGAATACGAGACCCCACGGTCCATCATTCGCGCAATCTCGAATGGGAAACTGGTTGAGATGCCGCGCTCGCGTGCCGGAAGCTTCTGCTGCGGTGGCGGAGGAGGAAACACTTGGTACACAGTGGAATTGCAGAAGAAGTGTAGCGCGATCAGGATCGAGGAGGCTCAGCAGCTGGCCCCGAATGTGCTCGCGGCTGCCTGCCCCTACTGCATCTCGATGTTTGAGGATGCCTCGAAGGTTCTCGGGACCTCGGAGAAGATGCCGATAAGGGACATCGCCGAACTCGTGGCGGACATGCTGGAACAGTCAACATCATAAACCCTAGTGCGGCATAGGTCCGAGCCCGCGTGGGGAATAGAAACCATGCCTAACATGATTGTGCTTGCCAAGCAGGTCTTGTACACGCAAGATCTGCGAATCGACCGAACGAACAAGAAACTCATCACTGAAGGCGTAGCTCGCGTAATCAGCGAGTCAGACAAGAATGCCATCGAGGAAGCTGTCAGGCTGAAGGAGAAACTGGGTGGAAAGATCACTGTCCTCACTATGGGGCCAGCCCAAGCGAAGGAAGCACTCCGCGAAGCCATAGCCATGGGAGCCGACGAAGGCTACATGCTATCCGGCCCCGAGTTTGAGAACTCAGACGCTCACGCGACAGCAACCGCTCTGGCAGCAGCCATCAGAAAGATCGGGCAATTCGACATGATTCTCTGTGGCGAGACCTCTGAAGATCAGTATTCATTCCAAGTCGGGCCCAGGGTAGCCGAGAACCTGAATCTTCCTCAGATAACCTACGCCGTCAAGATCACTCTCCAAGATGGAAAGATCGTTGCCGATAGGAACTTGGAGGATTGCTACGAGACAGTGGAATCCAAGTTACCTGTCTTCGTTACGGTCTCACGGGAAATCAACGAGCCGAGGCTTCCCACACTGATGGCCATAATGGCCGCCTCAAAGAAACCCATGACAGCATGGACAGCCAACGACGTAGGGCTGAAACCGAACGAACTGGGACGAGAAGGCTCTCTGACGGAATCTCTGAAGTCAGCTGTCGCGACTGGAGAGAGAAAGAGAATTGTCATACAGGGCGAACCTCCGGAAGCCGCAGAGAAGCTTGTAACAACTCTGATCAGCGAAGGAGTGCTGAAAGCAAGTTGACAGCCTCAGAGAAACACGAAGGAGTCTGGGCATTCTCCGAATCCTCCAACGTTGTCAAGGAACTCCTTTCCAAGGGACGGGAACTGGCAGGAAAGCTCGGAACCCATCTTGCAGCAGTCACTATTGGTGAAGACATCTCAGAAACAAGCAAGGACCTCATCGCCTTCGGCGCTGACAAAGTCTACACTGCCCAAGACGCGTCGCTGAAGACATTCCAAGTTCATCCATGCTCAGAAGTCCTCACTGAGATGATTCAGACCTACAAGCCGGACGTGGTGCTTATCGGCGCAACTAGGGGCGGCCTCGAACTGGCTGCCAGACTGTCAGAGCGCCTCAAGACCGGATGCTGCACGGAGTGCTCGAAACTGGACGTAGATCCAGAGAAGAAGCGCGTGGTTGTTGATCGCCTGATACTCGGCGGAAACATAACCGAGACATTAGCGGTTCGATCCAGGCCGCAGATCTTCACGCTTCCCAAAGGAGTCTTCCAGCCGTTGGGGAAAGATGCGAGCAGAACTGGAGAGATAGTGAAGGTTCAGCCGAAACTGACAGAATCCCCAGTCAGGGTGCTTGAGCGTAAACCGAAGCAGTTTGCCGGTGTCAGGATCACCGACGCTGAAGCGATTGTCTCGTTCGGACGCGGTGTCAAGAAGAAAGAGGACATGCCGGTAGTCGAAGGACTTGCGAAGGCCATCAACGGCGTGGTGGGCTGCTCACGGCCAATCGCTGAGGACCTGAAATGGCTTCCTGTGGACCAGTACGTTGGACTGTCTGGTCAAAAGGTGGCTCCGAAGCTGTACATCGCGTGCGGCATCTCCGGCCAGATCCAACATATCACAGGCATACAGAATGCGCGCGTTGTGGTCGCGGTGAACACTGACCCCAAGGCACCCATCTTCGAGTATTCTGACTACGGAATCGTCGGAGACCTCTACAAGATCGTGCCAGCCATAGTGGAAGCCTTTCGCAAGCTCTCCAGCAAATAGGCGACAGCCGCCTCACGTGCCCGACCTTCGGACACCTGCATCTCCAGAGATCGCAGAATACGGAAGCGAGAGCACTGAGGAATAGAGCAGACTGATTGCGAGTCGAGGGTCGAACGCCAGCCGAGCAAGTGTCCTTCCCTGTGTGTCTATGTCATCCGCCCTGCTGAGCACAGCGTCGACATCGAACGTGCGAGCAACCGAGAAGATCCTCTCCATCTGACGGTCTGGCAGTCTGAACAACATCCTCCTCACCGCTCGCATGACCTTGAGGTCGTAGCCAATCTCGTTCTTCCAGCGTCGTTCATACTTCGAAAGAAACGAGTCGGAGGCGTCTCTGCTTGTGATTGCCTCATGTGCGGTCCGTCCTGCAGCTTTCCCGCAAATGAGGCTGAACACGATGCCTCCTCCAGTTGTTGGCTTTACCTGCTGCGCGGAATCACCTACAATCAGCATTCCTGGACAGTACGTCCCGGAGATTGGTCCTCCAAGAGGCATGGGGTGGAATGACATGTCACGCTGTTTTGTGCCTTTCAGTTTCTGAGATGCCTCCGGATGTCTTGTCATGAACTTCTCAAGGAGAAGACGTGGATTTCCGTCACGAGCAGCGAGTCCAACCTTTGCAGACCCGTCTCGCCAGGGTATTATCCAAGCAAAGAACCCAGGCGCATACTTCGATCCAAGATAGACCTCAACGAAATCAAGGTCCAGACCGTTCACTCGATCGACGTGAACCTGGGCAGAGTTCACCCACATCGATCTGCGACGTTCACTTGCAGGGCGATTAGGAATGAGTGCGGGTGCTGCGCCCTCGCAGTCTACGACGAGACCACAGCTGACTGCGCGAAGCTTATCGCCGGCTGCAATCCGGACTTGGACTGGCTCGTTGCTCGTTGCCTGCACCGACACGGCTCTCGAATTGTATTCGATCTGCGCTCCGGCTTTCTCGGCCTGTGTGGTCATGTGGTCGTCGAACGCTTTCCGATCAAGTACCCACGTGATCGGATTCTGACGCTCGACTCGCAGAAGCTTGCCCGACGGGGAATGGAAGACTGCGCCGCGTATTTGGTTCTTGATCATCGTGTCAGGCAGCGATGCGACCAAGCGTTTCATGCCATTGATGCCGACGTGTCCTGAGCAATGTGACGGGATCCCGACTCGACTGTGTTCTTCAAGAATGAGAACGTTGGATCCGAGGGAGGCGGCGGTTGCGGCTGTTGTGGCCCCGGCTATACCAGCGCCGACTACAATGACGTCAAAGTCTTGGTTCACCGGATTTGCAGGCCTCGGCGGGTTGCGGCCTCTTCGCTCAAAGGCGAGGGCCGAACGTCTGTTCCGACTCTGATTCTGGCAGATAAGGCTCGTGAGCGGGAGGTGCCTAGGCGCGCCTGGATGCGACCAGTTCGACCCGTCTCTTTCCCTTCATCAGTCGTGTGACCCTGAGGATGCCATTCAGTTCGAGTTTGAGGAGAGCGGAATTGAGTTCTCTGAAGCTTATCTCACCGTAGCTCTCCTTGACCTCGTCAAGGAGATCGTCGTCTGCGAGCGGTCCCTTGCGTTGAAGGACCTCGACGAGGGCTAGGTTGAGGGGGCGTGGACCCCAGATCTTGTGCATCTGGATCTCCTACAAGCTTATGCTATGGCGGAGGGTGCTGCTGCTCTCTCCCTTCTGAACCGTTTCGAGAAGTTCTGATACCATGTGTCCATGTCTGGAGTTATGCTCGGTTTGGTCTTCTCCATCGCCTGCTTGAAGTCGCGGAGCGTCACCTCGTCGGCTTCTGGGTCTTCGCGTAGCGCGTTCATCGCTGCTTCTCTGCATAGAGCCTCAACGTCTGCTCCGGAGTATCCAGCTGCCATGTGAGCGACCTGATCTAGGTCAACATCCTTTGACAGCGGCATGCTCCGGGCGTGGATCTTGAAGATCTCCTTGAGTGCCTTCGAGTCTGGAGCAGGGATGTAGATGAGCCGGTCGAATCTGCCTGGTCGGAGGACGGCAGGGTCGAGGATGTCGGGCCTGTTTGTTGCAGCGATGACTACGACGTTCTGCAGTGATTCTATGCCGTCAAGTTCGGTTAGGAGTTGGCTGATGACTCGTTCGCTGGCACCTGAGTCAGAGTATCCTAGTCCTCTTCTCGGGACGACCGAGTCGAGTTCATCGAAGAATATTATTGCGGGCGCCGCGGTCCGAGCCTTCCTGAACACTTCCCTGATCGCCTTCTCGGATTCGCCTACCCACTTGGAGAAGATCTCTGGGCCTTTCACTGAGATGAAGTTCGCCTCGCTCTCCGTCGCGACCGCCCTAGCGAGCATGGTCTTGCCGCATCCCGGCGGCCCGTAGAGCAGTATGCCTCTCGGTGGCTTGATGCCCATCTTCTTGAACACCTCAGGCTTCTTGAGCGGCCACTCTACCGACTCGATGAGCTCGCCTTTTAGTTCCTCTAGCCCGCCGACCTCTTTCCAACGCACCGAGGGCACTTCAACGTAGACTTCCCTCATTGCGGTCGGGGTGATTTCGCGATAGGCTGAGAGGAAATCGTCTTCATTCACGACCATCTTGTCTAGTACTTCGGGTGGAACCCTTTCCTCTTCGAGGTTGATGTCTGGCATATAGCGTCTGAGTGCTTTCATCGCTGCCTCTCTTGACAGTGATGAGATGTCTGCTCCGGTGTAGCCATGAGTCATGTCTGAAAGATGCTTGATGTCAACGTCTTCGGCAAGCGGCATGTTCCTCGAGTGGATTTGGAGTATCTCATTGCGTCCTTGTTTGTCTGGGACGCCGATCTCGATTTCTCGGTCAAACCTTCCTGGTCTTCTCAGAGCGGGATCGATTGCATTGGGCCTGTTTGTGGCTCCGATGACTATTATGTTGCCTCTTGCGCCCATGCCGTCCATCAGCGACAAGAGCTGCGCGACAACACGTCGTTCGACTTCGCCCGTCACTTCTTCACGCTTTGGAGCGATCGCATCCATCTCGTCGATGAATACTATGCTCGGCGCAGTCTCCTGCGCTTTCTGGAAGATCTCTCGCAGTCTGGCTTCAGATTCGCCGTAGAATTTGGACATTATCTCTGGGCCGGATATTACGTAGAAGTTTGCGTCAGATTCGTTTGCGACGGCCTTCGCAAGGAGCGTTTTTCCACAACCCGGCGGGCCGTAGAGGAAGACTCCTCTTGGTGGTTCGATTCCCAATCGCTGGAATAGTTCGGGGTGTCGAAGCGGGAGCTCGACCATCTCTCTGATGCGCTGTATCTCTTCGTGGAGGCCTCCGATATCTTCGTAGGTCACCATCGAGATGCCTTTCTTCTCGGGCGTGGGTTCGCTTAGAACTTGCACGTGACTGGTTTCAAGTATCTTGACTGGACCGTGGGGTCTTGTTCGCGTGACAACGAGTGGAACGGCGCTGCCGAAGATTGAGAGCAGAGTCATGTCGCCTTCAACGAACGGCATGTCCATGAATCTGCGCTTGACGAAACTGACGAATTCGTCATCGACGCTCAGTCTTACGTCTGTTGGCGCGAAGATTATTGCTTGGGCCTCTTTCACATCGGCCTTCTTGAGCACCACGTACTCGTTGAGTGCCACGCCGGCGTTTCTTCGGATGAGGCCGTCCATTCGTACGATCTCTTCTCCCTGGTCCTCTGCGTATGCGGGCCAGGCGACGGCCACTGTCATCTTCTTGCCGTGTATCTCGACAAAGTCGCCCGCTGTGATTGTCAGCTTCTGCATCGTGTCGTTGTCTATTCTCACTTTGCCGTGGCCGACGTCTCTCTGTCGCGCGTCGGCTACTCTCAGCTGTAGGTCTTTACCCACCATTTGCGTTCATTTCCTGAATCTTGAATCCACCCAGGGCGGGTGTTCGGACGCTTCGTCCCGCTCCGAGCGTGTTACTACAGGTAACATTTCCTCGATATAAG
This sequence comes from uncultured Candidatus Bathyarchaeia archaeon, assembly GCA_964549795.1. Taxonomy (GTDB): domain Archaea; phylum Thermoproteota; class Bathyarchaeia; order 40CM-2-53-6; family 40CM-2-53-6; genus CAVPLU01. Next base: position 6,892 of record CAZJVZ010000022.1, on the reverse strand, counting down.
CGTTACTTCTAGTAACAGGGTTCAGGTTCGCCACACATTGACGACCTG
>CAZJVZ010000022.1:0-6744 GCA_964549795.1 uncultured Candidatus Bathyarchaeia archaeon | reverse complement strand
TTGGTTTCGCTCAGTCCCAATACCCTCTTTTCCTACAGCGGACCAATCGTCGTTTATTTATCCATTGCTCGCCGCCCATCCTTCTGCTGCGAGGACGCCTCCGGACTACGACCATGTCGCAGCGTTATGGTGATGTTGCGGGACCGACAGCTTCATTTTGTCGACTTGAAGGTTCCTAGTTCTGGCCGGTTCGGCTCGCGCTCATGAGTTGGAGAAGTCATTGAAGATCGACACAGTCTGCGATCTCAGCAGTTTCAGGCGATTCATGATCGTGAGCACTTGTGACTCGTTCATTCCGGATGAGTATGTCGGCGATGACAACATATTCCCCGAGAGAGCCTCAGATCAAGGAACCATGTATGTCGAAGCCGAGGACAAGGAGACTCTGGAACAGTTAAGAGACATCAGATTCACACGGGTCTCAAACGTTCTTGGCATCATATACAACTCGAAAAGCGGACGCACTCATCTCAAGTGGCGCCAGTCCAAAGACGAATTCGGCAAGCTCACGGGAGAAGCGAGCACCAATACGATTGTGAACTTGAGCACTGCAGGGGCGCTGGACGAAGACTACGTGAGGAGATACAAGGAAGAAGAGAAGGTCCAGGCCTGAACAGACGCAGTAACGTCACTGCGCCCGAATCATGACGCGGCTCCGAAGTAGCTGCTGATCTTTCTCTGGAAGAAGGCCTCTTTCAATATGTGACTGCATTGAATCCAGGCTCTACGCGGGATGCTTAGGTGCGACAACATGTGATTCAGAGCTGAATCGAAGTTGTCGAATTGCGCCGGGCTTCTTAGCAGGGCTGCCCTTATGCTCTCCCTCACGTTCCAGACTCCGACTGGCAGAATGTATCCCGGATGGATTTCCCTGAGAACCAGAGCCGAACTCTGCCTCCTCAGCTTGAGCAGATGCTCTGCAATCGCAAGACGGCATGCGTAGTAGCAGCCACCGATCCTTGCGTAGGTTGTCCTTCCATGGTAACTCTCATGGTCACCCATCATCGCCGGGTAATCTCCGCCCTCATTCCAAGCCGTGCCCGGGAACCATGCCTCTATCGATTCGTAGTTCCATTTCTCAGGCATTAGCATCACAACGTACCTGTTGTCGATGTACTGGAAAGTGTGAACCCGGAATTCGTCTAGGGTCGGGAGGTGTTTGATCTCTTCCAGAAGACGTTTCGATACAGTGCTGTCGACTGCTGTAATGCTCCAGCGTGTGGGAACCAGCTTTCTTCGCGTTCCCACTCCAAACATGCCCATGCTGAGAGCTCTCTGTATGCGTGTGACCAAGACACCATCCTCGTGCAGGCGTTGTATGGCATCGCTGGCGTTCAGGTCTCGATCATAGTACGCCTTCTCGATTCTTCTGTCAGCCTTGATCCCCCATGCTTGGAAGCTGCGGAGCGGTGCAGAGGGACCGAATGGCTGAACCTCGTCGCTAAGCACCAAGACTCCTCCAGGTCTCTTGGCAAACCGGACCTCAGATTCCGCCGGGGACAGGCTCAGTGTCAGTTCTTGCAGTCGATCTACAATTCCGAATGGTTCTTGTGCATCGAAAATGCTGACCCGTGTCTTTCCTCTAACAAGTGAGTATCTCATGTCGACGATATCTTGGATCGATTTGCCTAACCACAGCTCAGGCGTGTCCAGCGTCGTTGTGTCTCCGTGGTACGGAGGCACCATGGGACCAACAGACACGCGAGGATACCCGAATCTCCCGACAAAAACGCCAGGAGGAGTTGAGCCGTCCAATTGCTCAGAATTCACGAGGCTGCCGCGAGTGGCTATTGCCTTTGCCTTGGCGAGAAGGGGGCATGAGATCTTCCCGCAAAGCATTCTGCCTCCCCTACACCTCACGCAGAGATTGGCAGAGGGCCCTCGGACTACTCTAAGATCCCTGAGGGAGTCCGGTTCCTGCCCTATCCCGTTCGAGAGGAACTCGTTGACCCAGAGGAGCTCAGTGCTCAAGGAGCCGCAGCCTCAGTACTGCGTTCATCTGAAGTGGAGGTTGGTTTAAAGCCGGAGAGACAGATGAAAATGACCGCTCACCGTGGATCAAACGCTCGACCCTTGGCAGGGCGTATACGCCTTTCTGTTGAATTGACTGAATCCAAGCACGATTGATGGATGCGCTTGTGTGTCCGCACCTTCTTGTCCTCGAAACGATTTAATTCCGCACCACCCATGCGGACTTGCGATGATCGCAATGTCTTGCGGATGTTGTGGACCCAGCTACTGGACAATGCCGTACCCTCCTGTGCCGGCAAATCCGAAGATGCACTGGTGTGGCACCCCAATGGTGTGGGTTCCTCAGATCGGAAGATGGTACTGTACCTCTTGCTGGAACTATGAGGGACTCTGGGAGTAAACGCGTCAACTCTCGGCCCGGCAGATTGCACGCGGGAGGCCCCCCGAACCCAGCGCGAGCGATAGATAAAGCCAAAGCATGGCAGCATGGTTGCATTGAACTCGAGAGGCCTTTTACAAATCAGCCCAGAGCAGATTCCACTACTGGTCACAGTCCTTCGGAGAATGGGGTTCGTGGATCCTTTCATCCAGGAATGGTGGGTAGGACAGAGGTTCGGACTCTCAAGAGCGCTAACGAGTCTCCTGGAATGGCACGTTCGCGGATTCACCGATGGATCATTGGATTCAGAAGTCGAAGTATCACGCAAGCGCCTCCAGCACCTCGCGTCGAAGCCAGGACCGTACTTCTCACCCTTGACTAGGATATTAGGGAGTCACAGGATCCCGTTTCGCGTGAGTAGAATGATTCCTGCGGATGCAACCCGCATCTACATGGTTGAGCTGTTCGGCCGCAGCATCCCGATAGAAGTGCCTCAAGGATACCGGCTCTACTGAGCGTCGCCTGTCCGGAAACGTACGCAAGCACATTTACGTGGTCTGGTGTGCAATAGGAATGAGGCTTCTGTTTTGGGTGTAGACCTTGGCGAAGTCCTTCCTAAGCGGAAGATTCCTCTGGATGATTTGGCCGGTAGAAGCCTCGCCGTTGACGGCTACAACACGCTTTATCAATTCCTCGCAATAATCCGACAACCTGATGGGACTCCTCTCATGGACAGACAGAGGAGGGTCACGAGCCATCTGAGCGGCATCCTCTACAGGACCGCAAACCTCACCGAGAAAGGGATCCGAGTTGCCTATGTCTTCGATGGTCAACCTCCGGAACTCAAAGAGATGGAAATCAAGCGCCGCCGCAAGATCAGGGAACAGGCCGCGGTCAAGTATGAGACCGCGCTGAAATCTGGCAGTGTTGATGAGGCCAGAAGGTATGCCCAAGCGGCGGCAACGGTGAAGGAGCTCATGATTGAGGACTCCAAGAGACTGCTGCAGGCACTTGGCTTGCCCTGGGTGCAGGCTCCTTCAGAGGGAGAAGCACAGGCTGCACACATGGCGACGAGAGGTGATGTCTGGGCCGCGGCATCCCAAGATCACGACTCGCTCCTGTTTGGGGCACCACGCGTGGTGAGAAACCTCACAATCTCCGGACGAAGGAAACTACCCGGACGACAAGCGTATGTGGAAGTCGAACCAGAGGTCGTTGATCTCAACGAAACCCTCGCAGGCCTAGGTGTGACTCGACAGCAGCTCGTGGAAGTGGGGATACTCGTGGGCACCGACTACAACCCAGACGGCATCAAAGGGATCGGGCCCAAGACAGGCCTGAAACTGATCAGGGAGTTCGGAGACCTCGCGACGATCGCAGCTCGGACTCCCGAACTAAGCCTTCCGGAGAACGTGGACGAGATCGTGGAGTTCTTCCTGAAACCTGACGTGCGGTCAGACTACAATCTCCGCTGGGGAAAGCCCAACGTTGGTGAGGTTGTCGACTTTCTGTGCAAGGAACGAGACTTCAGCGAAGACCGAGTCAGGAAAGCCCTAGAGAAGATGGAGGAAGGACTCGCCAAGCCATCCACGAGCCCGACGCTTGAGCGCTATTTCGGCTAGTACCTTGCATCCATCCGCGATACGTGAGCGGCGTCAACACATTCCTCTTTGGAATTGGTCTACGTCTTCCAGCCGAACTGTCCCCTTAGAGGCACGAATGCTACGCCGCCCAGGTTCTCGCGGGCTATTCTCCCATCTTGGGATTTGCTGACTCGAAACAACTCCTGGAAGAAATAGGGAGTCCCGATGGGGATCAGTAGGACGCCGCCGGGTTCAAGCTGCTCTACAAGCGGATTGGGAACATCAGGAGCCGCGCTGGTCACGATAATCACGTCATAAGGACCACTATCCGGGAGCCCCACCGAAGCGTCGCCGTGAAGCATACTCACCCTCTTCGAGTAGCCGGCCTTCTCCACATTGAGCTTCGCAAGCTGGGCCAGCTCTTTCACGATCTCCACGGACCAAACGTGACCCCACTCACCCTCGGGCAGGCCAGATGGAGCGACAATCTCAGCATAGACACAGCTCATGTATCCACAACCTCCGCCGACCTCAAGCACTCTCTGGCCGGGCTCCATCTGCGCGTATTCACAGAAGAGGACGGTCATGTGCAGAGCACTCGTAGTCTGTCCATGCCCAATCGGAAGCGGCGAATCAACGTACGCATACTCCATCTCCTGAGGTCGGAGAAACAGCTCGCGAGGCACCGTCAACATTGCCCTTGCGACGCGATCGTTGTGCAGAACTCCTTCAGATCGGAGCGCTTCGACAGCCCTTCTCCGCCTCTCAGAGAAATCCATCAAGTCGGGCGCCCAATCCACCTGACGGCTACAGTCGCCGCTAATAAAGGCCTTAGAATTCACCATATGGTGTAGATTGGTGTGAGCGTGGCGTGCGCATCGTCGAGCTGGTTCAAGCGTCAGGGCACCCGAAGATTCGCGCACGCCACACCTTGACGCTTGAGATCACCAAGGAATCACATCTCACAGAGCGAGGTGACTGTATAGTCGCTGTCTCCGCCTCGAAAGGAGCCGCTGACCTGTCCAGAGAATTCCTTAAACTAGCCAGGAACAACAATGCGCGCATCACTCTCGTGATGAGAGTCGGAGAAGAAGTCGAGATCATCACGGGACGTGGAGACGGTCGGCTGGAACTGAGCCACCCAACGGACTTGGTCGCTCGAAGGAGCGACCACGTTTGCAGCAGAACCCTAATGATACTCGCTGACAAAGCGGCCGCGAATCTGAGCCGTGAATTCGTGAGGCTGCTGCAGGATCCGTCGTCGACAGTCAGAATCGAGGCAGCCGCGGAGCTGTAGCAGCTGATGCACCTTCAGGATATCCTAGCATCGACCGCCACCTGAAATCGGCGCGGGGCAACCTCTTTCACAATTCTGGTCGCCAGGATCGAGTCCACGCTTCGCCCTGACGCTTGAACACGCTCCTTGAGCCTTCTGGACCCGGCTTCTTGCGGGTCTTGTCCGGATTCAAAAGAGTAGAAATGAATGACCCCACCTCTTTCGGCTAGACTCTCACAGGCGACGCCCACGAAATCTGCGGCGCTCCCTGGCAGATTCATTATCACTCTGTCAGCCTTGCCGGATAGACCTGACCTGACGACTTCCTGAGCGTCTCCCAATATCGGCCTGACCCTTGCGACGACCCTATTGGCAAGTATGTTTGTGACCAGGAACCTGAACGCTGAGGGATTGGCGTCGATAGCGCATACGGTGGATCTTGGCTGTCTCTTAGCAATCAGTATCGAGTACGGACCGACGCCGGCAAACATGTCGACCACGGCCTCACCAGGCTGGACCTGCGAGGCCACGCGCAAGCGTTCATGACTGAGTCGGGGACTGAAGAAGACCGCCTTAACGTCAAGCTCAAACACACATCCATTTTCTCTGTAATGTGTTACAGACTGGTCTTCGCCACCAATCAACCTCAGCGCTCTTACGCGATAGTCAGACGAGAAGAAGCCAGACTTGGCCATCACAGTTCTGACGTTCGGACAGGTCTCCAAGACAGCTCTACCTATCGTCTTGTCAAACGGAACAAGCTCGTCAGGTACCTCGACGATCGCGATGTGACCCAAGATGTCAAAGGCCTTTGGGACGTTCGCGAGAAGATGAGGTGGAAGGCGGTTCTGAAGAGCTTCAGCTAGGGTCCTCGGCACTCTTGGTCTTTCATTGAATTCCCGCTCCTCAATCTTGGGTGGCCCCAAGATAGCTGACAAGCGTTTCGATTCTGATTCATCAATCTGACGCAACAGTGGAATGTAGAGGTTCTCTTCAGACGAAGACGTTCTTAGAGTATGATTGACCAAGCGCAAGCTCCGAGCGATGCTGATGGCAGTCTGACCCTTGTTGAGAGGAACCACAAGGGCGTCAACCTTCACCATAGCAATCTTCTCTTGCTGACCGCCTGATTCCCTCTACAACCCGTGATTTCAGTCTCGAAACTGGTGCAGCACGAAGTGGGGCTACTGGCCTATCTGGGCTAGATGGGTGAGAGAAGGGAGGGGGCGGGTTGTCCGCCCGAAGGTGCTATTCCGGGTTGGGGCGAAGCATGGCAAGAGCGAAGACTGCTGGTGCCGCTACTAGGCAGGTGAGGACAATTGCCGAGCCGCCGACAGCAAGCAACAGGAACGACCCTGTCAGTTCGCCCACAGTCAGCGATGTCAGTGCGATCGCCAACAATGCAAGTGAGCACTTTGCCAAACTTGCGAGCCGGATTCGTCTCCTCTTCAGGAGCGCCCTCACGCCAAACATGGCGGGCACAGTCAGGTAGACCAAGCCCATCAGCGAGCTGGCAACCAGCCCAGCTACCACAA
>CAZJVZ010000021.1:2914-18612 GCA_964549795.1 uncultured Candidatus Bathyarchaeia archaeon | reverse complement strand
ACATCCATCTTGGTGATTGCTGCCTGTGTGGCTCCGTTGAGATCAGCCGCTTTCCTTGCGAGCTCGAAATTGAACGGAGCTGCTCTGCGTGGTCTCCTAGTGACTGTGCCAAATTCCTGCCAGCCTCTTTTCTGAGTCTCGTCCTCGCTCAGCTGACCTTCAAGGGGACCCTCTCCGACTCTGGTTACGAACGCTTTGAAGACGACGATTACTTCGTCCACATCTGTAGGCCCGATGCCGACATCTGAACAGATGCCGGAGGCACAGACGTCCTTGCTTGTGCAGTATGGGTATGTCCCATGATAGAGTGACAGGAATGTGCCTTGGGATCCTTCGACCAGAACAGGCCGATTCTGATCCAGGGCTTTGTGGATCTCTTCTGACACGTCGGTCAAGAAGCCACAGAGTTCCGGTATGTCCCTTGCCAGTTTGGCGGATCTGAAGATGCGATCAGCGTTGCAGGCTCCGACTCCGCTCTTTGTGACCCCTATCTTCTTCACTAGATGCTCCGACTGGCTTTCTTGATCTATGTGCTTCTGCTCGATTATCGCGCATTGCCGGTCAATGCCGAACCTGTCTTTGCTCTCTGTGACATCGATTTCCTTCAGAAGAATGCTCGGGCTCACCAGGACGCCGGCTCCGATGAGAAGTCGTGATTCGCGTGAAACGAATCCGCTCGGGATCAACCTTAGTGAGTACGTCCTTCCCTCGATCTGTACTGTGTGCCCAGCATTGGGTCCAACTCCGCCTCGAGCGACGACTGCGGGACGTTCTCTGAGAGCCAAATACGCAGTAAGCTTGCCTTTCCCTTCGTCTCCGAAGAAACCGCCTACGACGACCGTGCACGTCACTTGACTTCCCCATCATGGCGAGGAGTCCGCATCTTAAGCCTTTTTCGAACCAACTGCGCCGCGCAGAAGATCGCGCTTCTGGTTGGATTCGATGGGCGAACATGAATCAGTTCGCCCGTCGAAAGTCCTCACTGCGCAGGCTGAGAGCGCTCAGACACTTGTTTTTCATCATCAGCGTAGTGTTCGAGAACTGGCTGTCTAAAGGCTTTGCCTCGGTTGATTGTCCGCTCAGAGTCCGCGGTTTGCGTCCCCAAGTTGTTTGTCTTGGAGTTGTCTCACAAAGGCCACGCCGAGCAGACTCAGTGCGAATTGTTCATTTCCCGCGCGGCTTGTGATTGTGACGAGACTCTGCGCTTCGAGGCGCTTGAGCATGTCGATCGTTTCTTCCTTCTGACTGCTCGACATGTGGCTGGCAAGATCGTCGATAGTCACCCCATGAGTTCCCAGTGCCCTCAACTGCCACAAGGTCAGGAGGGTCAGGGTTTCCCTATCGGAGAAGCCTGGGCTCATGGTGGGGACGTTCAGGGTCAACCCGCAGGTGGTTCTTATGGGTTTCATGCGGGACTCTCGTGTACTATTGTGCGAACATTAATATACCTCCCATGGGGCGTATCGCAACAGGTACCCACAGATGGCCTCAGGCGAAGACACCGCAGCCTTCCTAGACGCGCTAACGCGTTCACCACAACTGAAAGTGCTAAGCGTTCTTGTTGAACGCCCGCAAGAAGAACTGACCAAGACCGAAATAGCGCAGAGGGCGGGGATCGGCCGGACAACGCTCTACAGAGTCTGGGATGACCTTGAGAAGATGAAGGCGATTGCGCCTTCCCGACACGTGGGCGCGGTCACACTCTATCGCTTGAACCCGCAGAGCTCGATCGTCCAATCCCTCAAGAATATAACCAAAGGCCTCTCTTCCGTTACGAGCGCAGTGGGAAGAATCGAAGAGATCAGACAAGTAGAGAAGCTCGCCAAAGAGGAATTCGGAAAGGGACTCCCTCCAAATGCCAGCGTTCTGGTGAGACTTCAGGAACTCAGCGCTGCAGACAAATCCTCTGCCGTCCAACTGTCGACCATGAGGCTCGCAAAGGCAGAGCTTGACTCAATCGAAAGCTTAGTCTCAGCGGGTCTGATCGACAGGCAAGGCGAGAAGGTGAGTCTCACTCCGGTCGGCTCGATTACCGCGCGTGGAGCTTCGAAGATCTGGGGAGAGTCGCAACGCGAAACGATTCAGCAGACACTTGCTTCAGCAAAGGTGGCACTTGAACTCATCAACCAAGAGATCAAGAAGCTTCAAGGAATGGTCTAGAAAGAGCAAGTGACGTCTCTCTCATCTCATTTCCAGAAGTCCGTTCTCCCACACCAGTGTGGGTGCTGTCCAAAGCTTTAATTCGCCACAGGGCAAGCGACTGGACTGTTTCGGTGTTCTCCGAGTGGCAAAGTACGTCTTCACGACAGGCGGAGTGATGTCTGGCGTAGGCAAAGGGATAGCCGTAGCTTCCATCGGCAAGATTCTCCAAACGCGAGGAGCCAAAGTGACGGCGCTCAAGATTGACCCATACCTCAATGTCGACGCCGGAACAATGAATCCTGTTGTCCACGGTGAAGTCTTTGTAACAGAGGACGGCGGCGAGACCGACATGGATCTCGGGACCTATGAAAGGTTCCTTGACGTCAATCTCTCGAAGATGCACAATATCACCACGGGCCAGATCTACCAAGCTATCATAGAGATGGAGAGAAACGGCACATTCCTCGGCCAATGCGTCCAAATCATACCTCACATGACTGACGAGATCAAGCGCAGGGTACGCAACATTGCGGACTCAACCAAGGCCGACGTGATCTTGGTTGAGATAGGCGGAACCGTTGGAGACATAGAGAGCCTTCCATTCCTCGAAGCAGCTCGACAAATGAGGCTGGAAGATGGTTTCAGAAGTGTCGCCTTTGCACACGTCACACTCGTGCCGGTGGTTGGAGTTGTTGGCGAGCAGAAGACCAAGCCCACACAGCATAGTGTGCAAGAGCTGAGAAGGATCGGACTTCAACCAGATCTAATAGTCGCTCGAAGCGTGGATCCGCTGCAACCTGCGCCAAGAAAGAAGATCGCCTTGTTCTGCAACGTCGATGAGGCTGCCGTATTCTCCTCCCCAGATTCGAAAAGCATCTATGACGCTCCGCTATTGCTCGAAGATCAGGGCATGGGCACCTTTCTGTGCGAGAGGCTTGGACTGGAGAAGAAGACTCCGAATTGGGACGTATGGAGTCGAACAGTGAGGCGGTTCAGAGAACCCACGAACGAGATTACGATAGCGGTCTGCGGAAAATACGCCGAGCTTGCGGATTCCTACGTGAGTGTCAACGAGGCTCTGAGACACGCCGGAGCCGCGGCAGACACACGAGTCAACCTTACCTGGATTGAGACAGAACAGCTCGAAGGCGAGAGACCAAGGACTGAGACGCTTTCAAGAGCAAATGGGATTCTTGTCCCTGGTGGTTTCGGTCAACGTGGAACCGAGGGAAAGGTGCAGGCAATACACCATGCCCGCACGAACGACCTCCCGTTTCTGGGAATATGCTTAGGATTTCAGCTCGCGATTGTGGAGTTCGCCAGAGGCATCGGACTGGAAGGTGCTAACAGCACAGAAATCGATCCTGTCGCACGACACCGTGTCATAGATTTGATGCCTGAGCAACTCGGAATCGAGTCCAAAGGAGGCACAATGCGTCTGGGCGCCCACGAAGTCAGAATTCAGCCAGACACGTTGGCTGAAGGTCTCTACGGTCGCCGGAGAGTATGGGAAAGACACAGGCATCGATACGAGGTCAACCCGGATTATCTTCAAAGGCTCGAACAAGGAGGCCTCGTTTTCTCTGGCAGGAGTCTTGATGGTCGCCGCATGGAGATACTGGAGCTTCCTTCCCACTATTTCTTCACGGCAACGCAATTCCATGGTGAATTTCGTTCCAGGCCGACGACCCCGTCCCCCCCGTACTATGGGCTAGTCAAAGCCGCGCTTGATAGAAAGCTGGGGAAACCCCGCGTCGAGCTTGCGGATGCGGCTCAGAGAGTGAAACAGTAGTGCGGAACGCAGACCCCACAAGCTCGGGCTCCAGTGGTCACTAGGCAATGTCCGCGGCGCAGGTGGCTCAGACTCTCAGAGCGCTCGAACCGGCAGACTTCCGAATCCTGCTCGGCACGGAGCTGGGAATGACAAGCCGTGAATTCGTTCCCCTCTCGCGAATCGTGCGCTATGCGAACCTGCTCGAGGAAGAGGTCACAAAGCGCATACCCGATCTGGTGGAGAAACGTGTCTTGGCCTCCGGAAGCACACGGACGCTAAGGTATGCTGGATTCCGACTGACGTTTCTAGGCTACGACTGCCTGGCTCTGAACGCTCTAGTCAAGCGAGGGACTGTCGAAGCACTCGGCGGGGCTGTTGGTGTGGGAAAGGAGTCTGATGTGTACGACGCGAAGGGGAGAGGAGGCACCAGGATCGCTCTGAAATTCCATCGACTTGGCAGGATAAGTTTCCGCCAGACTAGACGAACAAGAGGATACGTTGCAGATAGGTCCCATACGTCTTGGATATACCAGGCAAGGATGGCGGCTACGCGCGAGTTTGCAGCCATGAAACGTGCACGTCGAGCAAGAATTCCGGTGCCCAGGCCCATCGGACATAACAGGCATCTTGTGGCCATGGAGTTCTTCCGCGGTTCTGAACTCTCAAGAGCCGCGCTCTCAGGCCCTGTCGGCATGCTGAGACAGATACTCCTCGCCTTAAGGAATCTCTTCCGTGATGCTTGTATTGTTCATGGTGATCTTAGCGAATACAACATTCTGGTCACCGAATCCGGGCGATTCGCCATCATCGATTGGCCCCAGAGTGTAGCTGCAAGCGATCCCAGGGCTGAAGAGCTGTTGGCCCGTGACGTTTCGAACATCGTGAACTTCTTTGCAAAACACTATCGAACATCCGCCACCGTCCAAGAGGCATTGAATCTCGTGCGATCGGAGAAGAAGGGACGCCACGCCCGAACGCGCAAGGTACCCCGTTGATTCCAACCCGATAGCCAGAGAAGTGTGGATTGATATCCGGCCGATTTTAGCCCTTGTCGAGGAAACCGAAGGCTGTTATCGCGGGGTGGCTCTCTATTCTATCCAAGCCTGCAAGGCTCATCAGGATTCCCTTCCTCTGGATACGGAAACCTAGCCGATCCGCTGCATCGAGGGCGGCTCGGTTTGTCTCAGGAACAGACATCTCAAGCGGCCAAGTCCTGGCAAGAGAGACTGATGACTCCAAGAGGTCTGCGATCACGTCCTGAACTTCGCTCTCGCAGACTGCAGGACCTATCTCAGAGCTGTCCTTGTACCGCTTCACGACTGAGAATCCCATAACCTTTGATTCCTTCATTGTCCAAGTCCATCCTTTCGGAAAATCCTTGAAGAGGTGCCGCAGGAGTCTTCCCCTGTCAGCTCCGAAGATGCGTTTGTCGAGTCGGAGGATCTGGCGTAGTGGGGGCGTCCCCGCGCGAACGGGGCTCGAGGTGCGGCGAGAGATTGACAGCTGCACGAAACTGGTTTCCGTCCGGAAGCCCAATCGTTCGTACATTGGCTTGTTCTCAGGATAGGAATACAGCCCGATGCTCTTTACGCGCAATCCAAGAAGGTACCCCATAGCGGACTGCACTAGCGCACTTCCAGTTCCGGAGCCGCGATACTTCCTCTGCACAACGACGTTTCCGATCCATCCTCGTCTCTTGCCGTAGGTGATTGTCGTCGTTAGTCCAATGACGCGACCATTGAGAGATGCAACCACGCAGCCTCGTGGTTCGAGGGCCCATATCCTTTCAATGGCGCGTATTCCGTAGCCCCAGTGTTCCTGATCTGTGAGCCTGATTACAGATCGAAAGTCGGCCGTCTTCATTCGCCGGATTCGCAGCAAATCGATGTCGTCGGCTCCGCTATGGGTAGATTCGATTCATGAGCCGCGGAAAGGCCGTGGCGTCACGGATGTGTTTGAGCCTGCAAATCCAAGCTACGGTTCGCTCGATGCCCATCCCGAATCCTGAATGGGGGACTGTTCCGTACTTTCTCAGGTCCAGATACCATGAGTAATGTTCAGGGTTCAAGTGTTCTTCTTCGATTCGCTTCATGAGTTGTGAATAGTCATGGATGCGTTGGCCGCCGCCGGTGATCTCTCCATACCCTTCTGGGGCAAGCATGTCAACTGACAGAGTCACTTCTGGCCTCTGTGGGTCTGGCATGTGGTAGAACGCTTTCACTCCTTTTGGATAGTGGGTAACGAAGAATGGCGTGCTGAAGTTGGCTGTCAGGATCTTCTCCTGTTCGTAGCCGAGATCCATTCCCCAGTTGAAACCCGAATCGCTACTGCGGATCAGTTCCACTGCTTTGTCATAGGTGATTCTAGGCAAGGGGCTCTTCAGCTCCATCATCATGTCGGGACTACGTCCAAGATCTTTCAGATCCTGCGCTCCGTGGGCTGCCACCTGGTGTGCGATGTGCAGGACAAGTCCTTCCTCAACCTTGATGAGTCCCTCGAGGTCAAGCCACGGGTCTTCAAGCTCCAATTGCCAGAACTCCGTCAGATGGCGCCTAGTCCTGGATTTCTCTGCACGGAACGAAGGTGCCACCGTGTAGATCTTTCCCAAACTCGCGATCATCGCCTCGGCGTAGAGTTGCCAGCTCTGTGTCAAGTATGCCTGCTGATCGAAGTATTTCACTTCGAAGAGAGTTGAACCACCCTCGACTGCCGCCGAGACGAGCGTTGGGACTTGAACTTCGAGATACTCATGTTCCTTCAACCAGCGGCGCGCCTCCTCCATGAGCAGAGCTCTGATTCGGAGTATCGTCTGCATCTTCTTGCTTCGAATCCAGAAGTGCCGGTTGTCAAGAAGGAATTCGGGTCCGTGGTATTTCTTCGCAATGGGGAAGTCTTCATGCGACGCGTGAAGCGTACGAAATCCGGTGATTCGGAGTTCGTAGCCTCGAGGGGCTCGTTCGTCTCGTGCGACCTGCCCCTCCAGCTCAATGGTCGACTCCAATGGGACCGTCTCAATCTCAGCGAATCTGTCTTGTCCCACTTGATCCCTTTTGGCGGTGCATTGCAGGAAACCCGTGCCATCTCGCACGGTCACGAAGAGGATTCCTCCACTCGATCGTCTGTTATGGATCCATCCTCTCAATTTCACGCTACTTGAATCTGAGCGTCCCGCGAGAACTGTTGCGATTCTCGCGATGTCACTCAACTCAACCCATCCCTCCATTGGGGTCCTTGCGATTTCGGGAGTCTCGTCACAGATGAGGCAGAATTAGCGTAAGTTAAAGCGCTCACCTGTCAATTGCGCCCACAAAGATCCACCTGCATTCAGAATCGTATTTAAACCGTGATGTGGCAGTCGGATGCGGTCGTCGGAGAGTCCGGCGAAAGTAGGATCAGGCCACCGGCCTTCTTCTCTGCCATGACCGTAGGGGCCGCGTTGACTCGCTCTGTTAATAGCGTCCGAGCGCAGACAGTCTGGGATGCGGGTGGCTGCCTTGTCGAAGGAAGAGGACTCGGATCTCAAGCGTCTGGCCGAGATGAAGGCGTACCTTGAGAAGAAGATTGCAGAGTCGGAACGAGAGGTCGAACGGCTTAGATCCTTCCTTGAGATCGTTGACTCGCAGCTGGCGGAGAAGAGCTTCAAACGGGTGAAAATCACTGCAGAGCCGGAGGTGGCCTCAAAGCAGGAGAAAGTCGAGAGCACAGAAGCGGGGACCGGTGAGACCTGGCCGATAAGTACCCCTGAGGGAATTCACCTTGCAGATCTAAAAGTCACCGAGTCGGAGATCACTCTTGTTCCGGATGCGGGCACCAAGTACGATGCGGCGTCTCCACCTATGAGAGCGTTTCTTGTCGCACGTGTTCTAGATCCGATGCATGTGAAGGACCAAGAGGCAGCTCGAAACGGTGAACTGAGTGCCAATGATGTCTTGACGTATGAACTCGATGAGGACAGGGGGACCCTGAAGACTCTACGGATCCACAACTACGGCGATCAGAGGAGACTCAATGAGATCAGGAACGCAATACGATGGACCGTCAGAAGGATGTACGAGAAGACGCTACAGTCTCAGTAAGCAAGCGCCCAATGATTTGACTCTGCTACACGAGTTGATCTCATCTGTTCAATTCCTGAGAGTCTCCGCCGGAGGCGCATACTCGCGGGTATGGACACCAGTGTCTTGCCGCTCAAATACCCTAGGTGATCTCATCCTTTGTCATTTCTGAGAGTGCTATCATTGCGGCATGTATTCAGGGAGCGGGTGTGGTATTGAATGTTTGCCACGCAGGCTACTGCGCCTTCGAGTACGGTGACAACGCCAGTCTCAGAAGCGCGTATATGACCAGCAAGTATGCGATCGTTCTGACTGCGATCAAAAATGTCTGCAACGCCTCAGCCAATCCGAGAAGTGTCGCAAGGTGAGAGACTGCGAACAAACCAAATGCAAGTCCAATGAGCAGAGCCATAACCAGTTTCTTCTTGCTGTAGACATACAGAGCCAAAAGCAATATCGTGGCGCTCAGTATCAAGTTCATTGTGACTATTGGATCCAAGCAGATCACTTCACAACAACACCTCCGGTTGCGTGACCTATTTTTATCACTTGGGCAGGCCGACTCCATGAGCAGCCGAAATGTGGCCTTGTCAGGGCGAGCAGAGTATGTGTAGGATCCCGCGGTTCTACACATGGAAGATGCGAGACGATCGTAGCAGCAGTGGCTGCGGCAGCTGCACTCATCAGTCTGGCAACGAGTCCAATGGTTGCCGCAAGCCAGACTCACCTTGGGTTCGATTCTCCACAGACCGAGTCAGCGCTAAAGCCTGAGAGATGCACGATGAGTCGCGACCCAGCGTTCAGTGTGTGCGCCTCCCGAACCCGTGGGAACGCACGCTTCACGAGTTCTAAGTCATTCCTTGTCCGGTGACTTTGTTTGCGGATCGAGAAGCGGACTGACCATGACAGATCTCTTGTGTCGCAGTCGGCTCTCTGCTTTGCGAAGCATGTCTTTGGCATTCTTGTACGTGAGCCGTTCGAAAGCCTCGCGATACGGAAGCCATTCATACCCGATATGTTCGCCGGATATCTTGACCGGCTCCTCTCCCAATGCCTCCACCAGGTAAAACACGACCTCTTTCGACACAGTCCCGCCACGTCTCCGATAGAAGTAGCTGATTCGCTCTCTGAAGTCGCTCACGAACCTGTTGTTCTTCAGCCCTGTTTCCTCGAGTATCTCCCTTCTGACCGTCTCCTCTTCCGATTCCTGCTTCTCGACGTGACCCTTTACGAAGTCCCAATGCCCCGCTTCGTAGTGCAGGAGAAGATACTTCATGCTGTTTCCGATCCGGAATATGACGGCGCCACAGGATTTCTCGTGTTCCATCTCGATCTCGTGCCTAGTCGGAAGTCGCTCGCCTACTATGATGGGAGGTATCATTTGTGCTTTCGGCCGGCGAGCTTCGTGCATGTTTGCTGGGATGATGCTGTTCTCAAATGGCCTTCGCAAGCAGGAATGACACTGCTGCCCCGGCGAGTGGTCCAATTGTCCATCCAGCTATGATTTGCCGTATGATGCGCTTGTTCATGACCGTGATCCGCTTGGCCGACGCGGCTCCTTCCATGCCTCCTATTACCACCTGAGACATGGAAATCGGTAACCCCAACTGCGTGAAGAGATGCGCAGACAAGGCCCCGCCGAACTGGGCTGATAGTGCCGTTGAGGGGCTCAAGCCCACCAGGTTGTCTGCCACGCTTCTTACCGTGCCACTGCTAAGGAAGGCTATTCCGGCTACAGCACAAACCGAGAATACAAGAGAACGCGTGAAGAGGCCTCCGAGACCTTGAGGAAACAGTCCGACGACGAGGCCAAGTGTGTTTGCGCCGAGAGTGTAGGCTGCATAGAACCCAGCCGTCAGCGTCAGAATGGCGTACAGATGGTTCAAAGCAAGGATGTCCTTCACTTTCCTTCCAAGTCGCAGGACAGCGACTTCGACCGCTGCAGAAATCGCGAATGCCAGAATCGGTGATGAAATCCAGGAGAATATCACTTCAATGGAGAACAATCCGCCGACTTGGGTGTTTGTTGCCAGTGCGAGTCCCCATGCCGCGCCGACCAGAACCTGAGACAGCGAGAGAGGAAGGCGGAGGAGTGTTACAGCTGTCATGACCAGCAAGCTGCTGACGAGAATCACGATGAGGCTGAGAGGCGGCAGCGTGGGAAGAATCTGTCCGTCCACCACGTGCGATAGCTTGTACCCTTCGAGGAGTGTGCCCAGGGTGACCCCGGCGGAGGCTATCAGTATCGCGTTGGATAACTTGACGATTCCCGCGCCGAGGCTAGCGCCGAGGCACGTCGAGAAGTTGTTTCCGCCAAGCACTGCAGAAAGCAGCATCGCAGAAGCTAGAGCTACGTATAGGTAGAGATCTGCAGTCAAAGGCGATCGCCCTGAATCTCCCTATCGCTTAGCTGGTGATGCTTGGAGAAAAGCTCATTCCGTTCGAAGCGAGGCGGGTCGTTTCGTGATCTCGGTCGCCTTGACTTTGGCGTCTGCGGTCTTGTTCAGTAGGCCATGCTTCTCGCAGTAGTAAACGAGCTCGTTGACTCTTCGTTTGCTCGATCCGGAGAGTCTGGCCATTTCGCATCCGCACAGGGGGCATCGCATTTGTGGTCGACCGAGCTCTCGATTCGATAGGGATCGAGTTATTGTTCGCCGCAGTATCTCACGCCTGCTGGATTGATAGGCCTTTCCTTGAATGAGCAGTGCTTGCACTAACGATGTATATCTACGGCGTTTTTCACGACACTGCTTTCACAACGATTGTTATGACGAGGTCGGAGCAATTCTCAGCAGCATCTGCGACATCGTCGAGCTTCAGGATCAGTTCTCTAACTTGAAGGTACGAGAATACATCGATCTGAGGTCTGCGCGCGGAAAGCCTAGAAATCAGCTCCGCCTTGATCTGGTCAACCGATTCCTCTATGCTCTCAGCCTCAAGTGCCTTGGCCACCGCAGTCTCTGCGTCAGTCCGAAGTGATTTGACTGATTCGGCGAGAGTTGCAACGCATGTGTCAATGCCTTCAACGAATCTGTGTAGCGTGGGATCTCCCTCGTAGAGACAGTCCAAAGCGCGACGTTCGACAGGAGCTTCTGAGATCACGCGAGCGGCATCCTGCGAAGCGTCTGCGATCTCATCGATTTGCTCGACCAAGTCTAGGAAGTCCTCTCTCATTCCCGCGAAGAACGCTCCTTGTGCGATCTGGATGACTGCTTCTCGATGAATGTCATCGGCCATCTTCTCGTACCTGGAGACAGTTTCAGCTTGGGTCTTGACTAGGACCCAGTTCATGTGCTCCATCGAACTGACAATCTGTTTCAGCTCCTTGGCACATTTCTGAACTATTGCGAGATGTTCAGCGACAAGATCAAGCACTCTCTTCTCTTTCTTGCCGCCAAATCGGAATTCCCTTCCGAAGGGTAAGAACTTGAATGAACGAGTCAAAGGGATTCCCTCACGATGAGTACTACAGCGAATCGGGAATGGCGCGGAGCTGTGGATAGGCTCTAGACCTTTGCGGAAGAGCGCCTGCAGGGGTTCGGAAGGCGGAGTTGTGAGAGGCGGGCTAGACCCAACCTCTCAGTTTCATCGCCTCAGCGACTCGTTGGACTGAGAGCATGTACGCGGCCATTCGCATGTTCACATTCTGTTTCACATGCATGTCGTAGACATCATTGAATGCCTTGGTCATGATCTTGTCCAATCGTTCGTGGATCTCCTCCACCGGCCAGTAGAGGCCATAGATGTTCTGTACCCACTCAAAGTATGAAACGGTCACTCCGCCGGCGTTGCACAGGAAGTCAGGAATGTCGAAGACCTTGTTCTTGAACAGGACAGCATCAGCCTCGGGTGTTGTCGGACCGTTGGAAACTTCAGCAACGATCTTCGCCTTGATCTGGGATGCGTTCTTGCCAGTTATGACGCTCTCAAGTGCTGCAGGAACCAAGATGTCACATTGCAGTTCGAGCAGGCCCTCGTTTGTGATTGCTTTCGTGCCCGGGAATCCGACCACGCTTCCGGTCCTCTGCTTGTGCTCGAGCACGCCCTTTGGGCCGAGTTGCTTCTCACTCAGTATTCCTCCTTTCGAGTCGCTCACCGCAACAATTCGGGCTCCCATTTCCTGCAGTAGTATGGCCGCGTATGATCCTGCGTTTCCGTAGCCTTGGATTGCGACTGTGGCATCCTTGAGGGGGATACTGAGTCTCTTTGAAGCTTCACGTATCGTGTATACGGCTCCGCGTGCTGTTGCGTCTCCTCTTCCCTGTGATCCACCCAGTGGTATTGGCTTGCCAGTGATGACGCCTGGCGCGTTGTATCCTTTGATCTTGAAAAACTCATCCATCATCCACGCCATGATTTGTGGATCCGTGTAGACATCGGGTGCGGGTATGTCGAGCTCAGGCCCGATTATTGCGCCGATAGCGTCGATGTACGCTCGGCTGAGTCTCTCCAGTTCGCCACGAGACATCTGCTTCGGATCACAGATCACTCCTCCCTTTCCTCCGCCAAGGGGTATACCGACACAGGCGGTCTTCCACGTCATCCACGCCGCCAGAGCCTTGACAGTGTCGATCGTCTCTTGTGGGTGGAACCGGATTCCTCCCTTGCACGGGCCACGTGCGTCGCTGTGTTGAACTCTGAAGCCTTTGAAGGTCTTGACTTGCCCATTGTCCATCCTTACTGGAAACGTAACCTCTAGTACACGTTTCGGTTCTCTCAGAAGGCTGTGGACGGCGGGATCCAATTTCAGTAGCTTAGCAGCCATGTCGAGCTGCTCTTGCGCAATCTTGAACGGGTTCAGTTCTTCCGTCAAGCATGATCATCCCGTTCCGTTGAGTCCAAGAGGGCGCTCTTAATCATTGCTAGGGGCCGGTGAATCGATCGAGCGTCATCTTGTCTCCTGGTGATTGAGAGAACCTACCCTCGATATGATCCTGTATTCTCTTTAGAGTCATGTCGTGTTTCTTCTCTGAAAGCCCGAGCATCTTCATCGCTTGAATGCAGTTCTCGGGGGCGTAGCCTCGGAAGTGATTGTTGAAGATGCCAATGGTCTGTTTGGTGTTGGTGCGCATTTCTTCTATCTTTGGCAACCAGTCAGTGAGTTGGTCTTGTGTGTAACGGTAGTCGTACCAGAGTCTGTCTCCTCTACCGTGCCAGCGTATGTATCCGATATCTGAAGTCACATGAACCTCAGGTGGGAGAAGCGGCTCATCGACCACACAATAGGCGGCGTTGTACTTGGTCAGGATTGCCCATGTGCTGGATTCCAGCCACGATGGGTGCCTGAATTCGACCGCGTAATCGTATCTTCTTGGCAGCGTCGCGAGGAATCCTTCAAGCAGGTCGTCATTCCGCTTTAGCGATGGTGGCAACTGAACAAGCATGCACGCCATCTTGTCCCGAGAAAGTAGAGGGTCGAATAGTTCGCAGAACGAGTCGAGCTTTCTCTGCGCGTCCTCATCGAGCCTAAGACGAAGCTCATGCGTGAATTCCCTGTTTAGCTTCGCGCTGAAGAGAAAACCTCGCGGAGTGTATCTTGTCATTCCAAGTATGGTTCCTTTCTCCGGAAACCTGTAGAAAGATGAGTCTATTTCCACAGTATCGAAAACCGATGAGTACTGTCGAAGCATGCTCTTGTCAGGATCATACAGGGGGCCAATCCATTCCTTGTAGGACCAACCAGCACATCCGAGTCGAATGGCAGCCAGTGGTATCTCAGGATTGTCCACGGATCATATCGCCTGCTGGTGTTGTCTGGGCTGGTTGTGCTTTCTGTGTCTTGCAGTTTGCAGGCAACCCTTAAAGAACTTCGGGGGAGGTCTGTTCAGAGTCAGCTGAGACTGGTAGAGCTAGCGTGCGATACGGACAACTTGCGGAAGTCCTTGAGGGTATCGAGGGGACATCAAAGAGGCTAGAGATGACGGATCTTCTAGTCAAGTTGCTCAAGGAGACCCCCAGAGAGCTTGTTGACAAGGTCGTCTATTTGACTCAGGGTAAGCTCCATCCCGACTATGTCGGAGTCGAGCTGGGCATGGCGGAGAAACTCGTCGAGAAAGCCATCTCATTCGCTTCAGGCCGTACGATGGCTGAAGTCGAGTCTGCATTCAACCGAAGCGGGGACTTGGGCGTCGCTGCGCTGGAGATGTTGAAAAAGAAAAGGCAATCCACCCTCATGAAGAAGCAGCTCACCGTCGAATCAGTGTATGACACCCTTGACAAGATCGCTCATGCAGCAGGCGGTCGTTCCGTTGACGTGAAGGTCAAGCTTCTCTCGAGTCTCCTGACTGACGCAAGCCCAGAGGAGGCAAAGTTCGTCACTCGAATGGCTCTTGGCAGACTGAGAGTCGGGATCGCAGATATGACGATCCTTGACGCGCTTGCGATCGCATACGCGGGAGGGAAGGAGTTCAGTGATCTCTTCGAGAGAGCCTACAATCTCTCGTCAGATCTCGGGTACGTGGCAAAGACGGTAGCACTGTACGGGGTCGATGGAGTGAAGGACTTCAAGATTTCGCTCGACCGTCCTGTAAGGCCCATGCTGTGTGAACGTCTCTCTTCTGCCGAAGAGATTCTCGCCAAGCTTGAAGGTAAGGGATCTGCTGAATACAAATACGACGGCCTTCGGATCCAAGCACACGTCTCCAAGAAGAAGGTCCAGCTGTTCTCAAGGCGACTGGAAAACATAACAAGCCAATTCCCTGATGTCGCAGAGAACCTGAGATCAGCGGTCATGATAGATCAGGCGATTCTCGAAGGAGAATGCGTTGCCGTAGACCCAAACACGGGCGACATGCTTCCATTCCAAGTAGTTTCACAGAGAAGAGGGCGCAAGCACGAGATTGAAGCCATGGCAGAGGAAGTACCCGTGACGGTCTTTCTTTTCGACATACTGTATGCTGGGGGCCGTGACTTCACGATGACCCCCTACCTGGAACGACGAAAGGAACTGACTGAAATTGTGAGAAAGTCGGACGAGGTCCGAGTTGCTGAGCAATTGCTCACGAAGGACCCGGAAGAACTGGAACGCTACTTCGACAGAGCCGTGTCACTGGGATGCGAGGGTCTGGTTGTCAAGAGTGTTGGCGACGGGTCGGTCTACCAAGCGGGGGCGCGTGGTTGGCTTTGGATCAAGTACAAGAGGTCATACAAGGCAGAGGTGGCTGACACCTTTGACTTGGTTCCTGTCGGCGCGTTTCACGGGAGGGGTAAGCGAGGAGGAACCTACGGCGCACTCTTGATGGCGGTCTACAACACGGACGCCGACCAATTCGAAACGATATCAAAGCTCGGAAGCGGTTTCACAGACGAGGACTTGCAGAGACTGCCGGAACTCCTTGACAAGGATCTGATTCGTCACCCGCATCCCAGAGTCAACACCGAGATGAAAGCCGATGTCTGGTTCACCCCGGCTCGAGTGCTCGAAGTGTCTGCAGATGAGATCACCTTATCACCGCTGCACACATGTGCTCTGGGTACTTTGAGGCGCGGAAGTGGCCTGGCGCTCAGATTTCCCAGATTCACCGGCAGGTATCGCGACGACAAGTCGCCGGAGGACGCCACAACGACGAAGGAAACTCTTGAGACCTATCATAGGCAGTTGAAGAAGATCGAGACGGAAGGACAGGCGAGTTGAAGATCATCATCGCCTATGCACTGCCATTTCGCGATGATCTTGGTGTGAAGGAAGAGACATACGATCTGGAGCGAGATTCCGTAACAGTCGCAGA
>CAZJVZ010000021.1:0-2814 GCA_964549795.1 uncultured Candidatus Bathyarchaeia archaeon | reverse complement strand
GACAGATCCCCTCGGGCCGGAAAACGTTCTCATCTTTATGACGGGGCCACTCACAGGAACGAAGGTTCCGCTTTCTGGTCGCCACGAGGTGGTAGCGAAATCCCCGCTGACTGGCATCTACGGAGAAAGCGACGCAGGGGGCGAGTGGGGCGCAGAACTGAAGAGAGCCGGCTTCGACGGGATCATAGTCACAGGCAAATCAGCCAAGAGCACCTACCTCTGGATCAACGAAAGTGGGTTGGAGTTCCGCGACGCCGAGCATCTCTGGGGGATGGATACCTATGATGCCGGTGACGTGCTGAGACGAGAGACAGATCAGAAGGCAACAGAGGCATCGATAGGCCCGGCAGGAGAGCGCCTTGCCCTCATAGCTGGGGTCATGCACGGCGGGAGAGACTGCAGACCCGCGGGTAGATGCGGACTCGGCGCGGTGATGGGGTCGAAGCACCTCAAGGCCGTCGTTGTGAGAGGAGAGGGCGAGATTCCTATTGCTGATGAGAAACAGCTCACGGCAACGACAAGAACGCTGGCACCAGAGATTGTGAAGAACACGAAGCGACTTTCGGATTACGGCACGAGCCAGATAATGACAGCTCTCGAGGAATTCGGCAATCTGCCGATAAAGAACTGGAAACGAGGAAGCTGGAAGGCAGGCGCGGAGAAACTATCAGGAGTCACACTCGCCAAGACGATCCTCAAGTCAAAGTACTACTGCAAAGCGTGCATCGTGGGCTGCGGCAGGACAGTGGCGATCAGTCAAGGTGAATATGCAGGGGTCGAAGGAGCCGGCCCGGAATATGAGACCACAGCACTGCTGGGATCTAATCTCTTGCTAGATGACTTAGAGGCAGTTGCAAAGGCTCACGAGCTCTGCAATAGATACGGCCTCGACGTAATATCCACTGGAGGCGTGATCGGATTCGCCATGGAGGCAGCTGAACGAGGGATTCTCACGAACTCGCAGTCGGAGGAGGTCAGTCTCAAGTGGGGAGACGGAGAATCAATCGTCAAGCTAGTGGAGAGGATCGGTCGCCGTGAAGGAATCGGAAACATGCTCGGCCAGGGAGCCATGCGGACCGCGGCAGAACTTGGGAAAGGCTGTGAAGCATTTGCCCTTCACGTAAAGGGGCTCGAGCCTCCCGGCCACGATCCCCGTGCGTACAATAGCTTGGGAGTCGGCTATGCGACGGCCAATCGCGGAGCATGCCATCTCCAAGGAATGTCATACGCGTTCGAGCGGTCTGTAACGATGCCGGAGTTCGGCATGAACGAAGTTCAAGACAGGTTCGGAGTCGCAGGCAAGGGAGAGCTCGTCGCAAAGAGCCAGGACCTAATGTCTCTCTTTGACTCCCTCAAGTTGTGCAAATTCTTACTCTATGGCGGCGTGAAGGTGAAGCATATGCTGGAATGGCTCAATGCCGTCACAGGATTCTCCATGGGTCAGGCAGAGTTTCTGAAAGCCGGAGAGCGTATCTACAACCTCAAGCGGATGTACAACGTCAGATGTGGGATCACCAGAAAAGACGATGTGATCCCAGTGAGAATGCTTCATGAGAAACGAGGGGAAGGCGGATCGGCAGACAACCTTCCACCGTTTGACGATGTGCTCGAAGAATACTACACGTACCGCGGCTGGGACAAGAACGGCGTGCCGACGAATGCGAAACTGCGAGAGCTAGGACTCGAGCAGGCAGCCCCTTACAAGTAGTTGCATTGCCGAATCGCTATCCGATCGACTAATATCAGCAAGTTGGTCAGTCACTCACTGGAAGTCCTGTTCGTTGTCATCCAGCAAGATCATCTCACATGTCCTTGAGAGAATCAAGAGCAAGGAGTTCAGGGGCCCAACTCGAGTCACGCAGGCCGCGCTGAAAGCTCTTAGTGAAGCCTCTCAGGCCTCCGACTGTTCCTCTCCCCGAGGATTCTTGGATGAACAAGTCTCGTTTGGCGATCTACTGGTTAAGACACGCCCGACTGCCATTCTTCTCGCTAACGGCGTGCGACTGGTAATGGAAGCGACCAAGAAAGGCGCAGACCAGGGATTGGATGTCCCACGGCTTCGGAATGTTGTCTCTAAGACGGTGGATTCCTTTCTTGCTCAGATTCACGAATCCGTTGAGCGAATCGGTGAGATCGGAGCGAGAAGGATACGAAGTGGAGACACGGTTCTCTGCTATGGCCACAGCACATCCGTTCTATCGATTATTGCGAAAGCGCAGGAACAAGGGAAAGGTGTGAAAGTGATCGTTAGTGAAGCTCGGCCTGAGCTCGAAGGCCATTCGATGGCTAAGGAATTCCTGAGACTCAACGTGCCGACAACCATGATCATCGACTCCGCGGTATCACACTTCATGAAAGATGTGGATCGCGTTCTGACTGGCGCGGACGCCGTTACGGCGAACGGGGCAGTGATCAACAAGATTGGCACCTCCACGATCGCGGCGATCGCTCACTACTCAAGAGTGAATGTCTTCGTCGCGGCAAGCATCCACAAGTTCAGTCCGGAGACGATGTTCGGTGAGTTGGTCGAAATAGAGGAGCTGGATCCATCACTCGTGATTCCTGCGCGGGAGATGTCGGAGTTCAAAGGGATGCAAATACGCAATCCAGCTTTCGATGTCACTCCACCAGAGCACGTTGACCTAGTAATCACCGAGCGAGGAGTCATCCCGCCACAGGGAGCGATCATGGTACTACGCCAAAACGAAAACAGGGCTCTTAGTGCAGGCTTCCCGAGTTCCTGAGGATATAGCCCAAGAGAGTTGAGAAGATGCACAGTACAGGAATTCCTCGCGAAGCCAAGCAGATAGCTGA
>CAZJVZ010000020.1:17585-18673 GCA_964549795.1 uncultured Candidatus Bathyarchaeia archaeon | reverse complement strand
TCCCCGGCTTTTTCGCCCGTCTCGAATGTGAACCCTGTACCGGGAAACAGGAATCGCCCGTCCTCATGGAAATCCACATCAAGAACTCCGGGGTCAGTGTAGAATCCGTACATCACACCGTCGCCGTGATGTGCGTCCATGTCGAAATACATCACCCTGCTGAGACCGTATTTCTTCTTCAGGTAGGCGACTGCCACGGCCGGGTCATTGAAGACGCAGAACCCCGACGCTCTATCCTCATGGGCATGATGAAGCCCTCCTGAAATATTCACTCCGTGGTCAGTCTGTCCATTCATCACGGCGTCCACGGCATCGAGTGTGGCTCCGACAGTCATCGCCGACGCTTCGTAGACTCCCTTGAAGGCTGGCGTGTCGCCAAGGTCGAGAAGTCCGTGCCCTGACTTGCTCATTCTCTTCACTAGGTTGACATACTCTTCTGAGTGAAACAGTCTCACTTCTTCCTCGGTCGCAATGCGTGGCGAAATGATCTTGACTCTCTGGTCTTCAAACAGACCCTTTGCTCGTGAGAGCTCATATGTCAGCTTCAGTCTGATCGGTGTCAGTGGGTGGCCGGGACCGAAATCATACTTCAGGAAGTCGTCACTGTAGACGTAGGCGAGCCTGTGGCTCAAATATCGCACATCCGAGGATTCGCGGGTATTCTCGGTTCATGCGAGCGTTATAGCCCTATGGGGCTCAGCTCCGTTCTACCGGACCTGTGGGTACCCGAGCGTTCTGTTGAATAGCAGCATCATGGCTGCGTTGATCGCGTAGTACGTGGTCAGGTATGGGTACCCATACTTCTTGATCCGTCTCAGTGACGTGTGCGCGATCATGTCAGGATTGAAAAGGATTCTGCCCTGATGCCTCATTCTCAGGCTGAGCATCACATCCTCTGAGAGCACTCTATCCTCGTCGAATCCCCCTGCGTTCCAGAATGCCGCCTTTCGATAAGCGCAGTTGAATCCAGCGACGTGTGGACGCCCAAGCCGTAGTGAGAGACGCTGTGCCCAACCTGTCGCGACATGGTAAGCGAGTCTGTCCAAGTATGTTCCTTCGAAAGGAAGCGTTGGGCCAGTCACTCCGAC
>CAZJVZ010000020.1:0-17485 GCA_964549795.1 uncultured Candidatus Bathyarchaeia archaeon | reverse complement strand
TCTCCTCGTTCAGGGTCGGTACTATCACCGAAATGTCGCAGACAGCGACCATCAAGGCACTCCTAATTCTCATCTCAAAAGGCATCTGCCGCGATCCGATCTCGAGAGAAACCAGTCCTCCCCTCACAAACATCCTAGATGCCAGATTCTGGAGAAGTTCCGTCTGGCATCGAAGAACCTCCACAGCCTGCGAGTGCGCGTTCATCTCAAAGTACTGGAGGACTCTTCCGAACTCGGGAATCAGTATCGCCCACAAACTTGGTGCTTTGAATATCAGAACGAGCGACACGCAGAGCGTGGCAAGCGCGAACAAAGCTGGTTTCAGGCTCGCTTCCAGCCGGCTCTGCTCGAGCAGTTCGGTTTGTTCACACATGTGCTCTGCTTTCCCCCAGCGGAGGTTCTGCCCCCGCCTTAGTGATGGTGCTGTAGCCCGATCGTGGAATAGGCTAAAAGAGTTGTGAATCACGCCGAATCCAACGTAGCTGGCCGGTCTTGCCCGTGGCGGTATCAGTAGTGCTTCAGCGGCATCCCGAGCCTTCGTTGTTCCCTGATGCAGCCTGACTACGCAGCTGCACCTAGCGCCTCTAAACCCAGTTCAAGCGTCAACGATGAAGCGCTCGCTCACGGCGCAGAGGAACTCAATTTTACTACTTGCCCGGACCAGGGTCTGTTCTTGAGACATGGCGAGCAACGTGCGAAATGCGTGCGTGAATCTCCTCTGACAATCGGTTCAGTTTCCCTTCAAGCTCACGGGACATTTGTTCAGATATCGTGTATGGATCCTCGACTTCTATGCCAAGTATGTGAACGTGCTCAGGTGGATTGAGGTCAAGCTGAGCCATCATCTTGAGCGCTTCTGGAATGCCAACATAATGAGTTGTAAACGGAGCGTATTGCTGCAGGTCCTCGGGTTTGATGGTGACAATTTCCCCGACTTCGTGTAGGCCAGTCTTGACGCTGTCTACTATCACGGCCTCCTGCTGGTTCTCAAGGTAGTCTATCAGTGAGAAGCCAGTC
Organism: uncultured Candidatus Bathyarchaeia archaeon; assembly: GCA_964549795.1. Classification (GTDB taxonomy): domain Archaea; phylum Thermoproteota; class Bathyarchaeia; order 40CM-2-53-6; family 40CM-2-53-6; genus CAVPLU01. The sequence continues at coordinate 16,468 of CAZJVZ010000020.1, read as the reverse complement.
TTCTCGAGGACCTGCACTTCGTGGCCTTCGGACTCCAGCTTGCGTTTCAGCATCTCGCCCAGCACCAAGCCTATCCTGTCGTCGGCAAGTATGCTGTTTCCTAGGAAGAGGACTAGGAGCTTCTTGATCATGGAAGGTTGCGCTTCACCGTTTCTATGAGCGCCCCGTTCTCGTCGTATATGTAGATCATGAACGGCATTGACCCCGGAAGCGTGTGGGTTCCGCATGCGTGGCATGGATCGTATGCTCTGAATGCCATCTCAACCATGTTCAGCATTCCGTCGTCTATCTTTCCGCCCTTTATGAGGCTGCGAGCGGCCTTGTCCACTGAGAGAGCCATTCTAGCCGAGTTGTGCTGTGTCGCAACTAGGAGGTTTGCCTTCTTGATGACGCCGCGATCATCGGTCTCGTATTGGTGTACCAGAGTTCCCCTTGGGGCCTCAACCACGCCTGTGCCGACTTGGGGGGGTGCGGTCGGAAGTTTCCTAGTGTTCGGATTCGTTATCTCCGGGTCGCTCGCCAGCTCCTTGAATCTCTCGGCTGCGTAGATCATCTCGATCGTTCTGGCCCAGTGGTTCGCAAGAGTGTGGTGGACAGGCTTCCCTCCAAGCGTTTTGAACATCTCCTCGTATGCCTCCTGAGCCTTGGGCGTCGCCATGCCGTCAGATGCGTTCAGTCTAGCGAGTGGCGCAACGCTCATTATTCCGCTGTCTTCTCCGTCGACGAATCCTTTCCATCCCACCTTCTTGAGGAACGCGAACTTGACGTAGGTCCACGGCTCCACATGCTCCGACACGTTCTCCGGATAGTCGTGGACATCGAATCTGGCAAACTCTCTCCCGCTGGGGTTCACGACTCTGATCTTTCCATCGTAGAAGTTGACCTTGTTCTTGTCGTCAACTAGTCCCATGTAGTATGTCCGATGAGTGTAGGCGTCGCTGGTGATTAGGTCGACGTACTCCTTCTTGGACAGGACGATGTCTTTGAAGATCTTGAGTGTGAATAGGGTGAAGTCCAACGACTCATCGGCGAGCTTCCTTATCTCTTGGGCTTCCCCAGAGCTTATCGGCCTCGAGACGCCGCCAGGTAGTCCCAGTACTGGGTGGATCGTCCTTCCTGCTATCATCTCGTTGGTCTTCCTCAGTTTCTTCCTCATCGTGATCACCCTCAGCCCAGCCTCCTTCCCGACTTTGGCGATCACTCCAAGAATGTTCCTTTCCGCTTTCGGAGCAGTCGGGCCGACGATGAAGTCTGGACCGCCGAGGACGTAGACGTGGAGGGCGTGGTCCTCAAGCATGAAGATGTTGTAAGCCATCTCCCGCACCTTCTTGGCCGGGCTCGGAGGCTCGACCTTGAAGAGATCATCTAGGGCCTTGGTTGAGGCCATGTGGTGGGCGAAGGGGCAGACGCCGCAGATCCTGGAGGTAATTTGGGGCATATCCTCCGCGTGTCTACCTTCGGCGAATTTCTCGAATCCTCTGATCTCAGGAATCTGTAGGTAGCCCTTCTTGCAGTTGCCTGCGTCGTCTAAGACAAGGACTATCTTTCCGTGGCCTTCAAGTCGAGTTATTGGATTGATTACTACCTCTTTCATGTTTTGTTCCTCCTTGCTCTACCTCCGAGGCTGGATGATGCGAGGGTGTACCTGTAGAAGGTTCCAACAGGGTCGGGTAGTCGATCCATGACTTTCTCTATGGATTCTTCATCTTGGAAGTCCACTATGCTTGCGATGAAGGATGCGGCTTTCGCTCCGTAGTCAGTCACCCTGTCGAGTGGTCCGAAGCAGCCTGTGCATGGCATCCTTGCTTTGACGCAGAGAGCTTGGCACCCGCCTCTAGTTGCTGGTCCGAGGCAGAGCAGGCCTTGGGTGAGAAGACACTTCTCCGGGTCTGGGATTATCTGATGGAATCTCTTCAAGTCTTGAACCAGGATCTTGTCGGGTTTCGTCTCGTTGAGTGGGCACTCGTCGCAGAGGGATTTCTCGGATGCGCCTATGACGGAGCCTTTGGGCGGTGCAGTCCCCGATAACAGTGCCTCAACTGCCTTCCATGTCACCTCGGGCGTGGGGGGACATCCGGGGATGTAGTAGTCGACCTCTATTGCTCGGTCTATGGGAAGGAGCCTGGGGAGGACATCAGGAAGCTTGAGCTCCACACCCTCGACCTTGATGCTGCGTTGCGGCGTGACTTTCTCAGGGTTTTCGACAGTCGGGATCTCGTGGTATACGCGGGAGAAGAGTTCTTCTTCGCCGTAGAGGTTGAGGAGGCCTGGGACTCCGCCCCAGGCGGAGCAGGCGCCGTATGCGACAACAATCTTCGACTTCTTCCTCAGGAGTTTGACCATGTGCTCGTGCTCGGTCGTCCTCACTCCTCCGTTGATCAGGCTCGCGGTTATCGACCCGTCCGGCAGCTTCTCGACGTCCTCTTCTTTGAAGTCGAGAGCGACGGGCCAGAAGACGATGTCAACGAGGTTCGTGAGGTCGAGTATTTTCTCAGCAAGGTCTACAGTGGCCTCTTCGCATCCGCCGCAGCTCGCGCACCAATACATCGCTATCTTTGGTTTCTCCATCAGACTCTCATCTTCACGCTTAGCTTCAGTGGGCCCAAGGCCTTGATCTGCTCCACCATTTCATGCGCAATCTTGACGAACCTCGCTGCTTCCGCAGCTGAGATCCACTCCAGTCTAAGTCTCTCTTTCTTGATGCCCAGGGTCTCGAGCATCCTCTTGAGCAGGGCAATCCTCCTCAGAGCCTTGTAGTTGCCCTCTGTGTAGTGGCAGTCGCCTGGATGGCACCCTGCTACCAACACTCCGTCTGCCCCGTCCCTGAAGGCCTCCAGAATGAATTGGGGATCAACCCTCCCGGAACACATGACTTTGATCACTCTAAAGTTGGGTGGATATTTCATTCTGCTTGTTCCAGCAAGGTCCATCGCTGCGTAAGTGCACCAGTTGCAGGCGAAGAGAGCTATCTTGGGTTCGAATTGTCCGCTCATTTTATCCACCTCGCCTCTCGGTGAGTGCAGCAATCTGAGCCATCACTTGGATGTCCTTGAAGCCTGACTGTTGCATAGCTCCGGACGGACAGGCTGCGACGCAGGTGCCGCATGCCTTGCAGAGTGCCTTGTCAACTTTGGCGACCATCTTTTCGCCTTTCTGCTTCCTGCTTATCGCGCCGTATGGGCACATGGCGATGCAGATTGCGCATCCGCTGCAGATCTCCTCCGTGGCCTCGGCTATGATGGGCTCGATCCTTACTTCCTTGTTTGAAAAGAGGGCTGCTGTCTTGGCTGCTGAGGCACCTCCAGCCATCACACTCTCAACTATGTTCTTTGGGCTTGTCACGGAGCCGGCCAGAAAGATACCGTCTGCCGGGGCCTCGACCGGCCGCAGCTTGAGGTGTGCCTCTCGTATGAACCCTTCAGGGCTGCATCCTGTCTTGACTATGGCGCGCACTTTTTCCATGTCCGTGCTTGGAGACATGCCGACAGCAAGTACCACGGCATCTACGGGGATCAGGAGGTTCTCTTGCAGGGTTGCATCATAGACCTCGATCTCAATTCTGTCGGAATGCAGGTTGACCTTGGGGGATTCTTCGAACCTGACATATTTGACCAGCCGTTCCGCCGTCTTCTCGTAGAGTTCCTCATCGCCTCTTCCGTATGTTCTTATGTCGGTGTAGAGGGCGTAGATCTCAGTCTCCGGGTACCGGTCCTTTATCCTCAGCATATTCTTCAGAGAGGATGCACAGCACATGCGAGAACAGTACGGGTGAGCCTTCTCAGTCGTCCCGAGAGAACCGACGCACATTATGAACGCGAGGCTTCTCGGAGTGGATCCGCCCAGTCTGAGTTCACCCCTAGTCGGGCCATCCTCATCCAGAAGTCGCTCCAACTGGAAGAGGGTCAGCACTTTCTCCGATCGTCTGTATCCATACTCTCCCTCAGGCGGCTCGTATGGCTCGAAACCTGTCGCGAGGGTTATGGCTCCGGCCGCCACGTCCGCCTCTGTTCCTTTTTGATCTAGTAATATCGCGCCTGGTTTGCAGACCTTGACACATTCTCCGCATCGGGTGCAAGCTTTCGGGTCGATGACTGGGATCGGAGGGTAAGCCTCCTTGAACGGAAGATAGATGGCCTTTCTCTTTGATACTCCGAACTCATACTCGTTTGGAACCTCTATTGGGCAGACACGGAAACATTCTCCGCAGAGTGTGCATTTCTCGTCGACGAATCTCGGAGCCGTCCTGATCTTGGCTTTGAAGGTTCCAACTGATCCTTCCAAGTCAACGAGCTCGGAGTTGACGTGCACTCTAATGTTGGGGTTGGATACAGCAGCTCTGACAAGGGATCCCACCAAATCGGCGCCTCTAATGTCGACATGGGCAAGCTTCCCCAGCCTCGCCGCCTTTCCACCAAGTGTGGGAAGTCTCTCTACCAAGTGCAACTTGTGTCCTCTTTCTGCGAGGTCAAGCGATGCTCTGAGGCCTGCGACCCCGCCGCCAAGGACCAGAGAGGTGGGCTCGACGCTGACCCGTAGCTCCTCAAGCGGCTCGAGAAGTCTGGCCTTGGCCACTGCCATTCTTATCAGGTCCTTGGCTACCTCGGTCGCCTTCTGCTTGTCGAGTTGCACCCAGGAGCATTGCTCCCTGATATTGGCCATCTCCAGCAAGAATGGATTGAGCCCCGCCTCTACTATGGATGCCCTGAACGTTGCCTCATGCATTCCCGGTGAACAGGCTGCGACGACAACTCTGTTGAGATTGCACTTCTTCACATCTTCTTTGATCAGGTCTTGGCCCGGCGCAGAACACATGAAGACGTATTCCTTTGCGTCTGCGACGTTGGGTAACGTCTTCGCGTACTCGACGACCTTTTTCACATCTACCGTACTCGCTATGTTCATGCCGCAGTGGCAGACGAAGACGCCTACCCTTGGTTCCTCTGTCATGGTTTTTCACGCACCGCCAATATCGACGCCTTGATGGCCGCCGCGCCGGCCTGAGTGACTGAATCTGGTATGTCCTTGGCGCCAGCTACGACACCTGCGACGAACATCCCGGCGACCGGGGTCGAGACCGGGTCGGAATACGGGTTGACGAGCTTGATGTACCCGTCCTTGTCGAAGTCTACAAGCATTGATCGCTCAAGTGGGTTGATCTTCACCCCGACTGCCAAGATCACCATCTCCACTTCCATTTTCCTGAGGCGTCCTTCGGAGGTGTCCTCATAGGTGAGAGTCAGGTTCCTGGTCGTGGGGTCCTCCTCAACCTTCGCCGGTCGTCCTCGAACGAACTTTATCCCGAACTCTTCTCTTGCCCTGTCATAGAACTCCTGGTACCCCTTGCCAAAGGCCCTAAGATCCATGTAGAACACCGTGCATTCGACGTCAGGCAAATGCTCCTTCGCGAGGATGGCATGCTTGACGGAGGCTGTGCAACAGAAGGCAGAGCAGTTCGGATTCACCCTTACGTCTCTGGAACATACGCATTGGATGAAGGCTATGCTCTTGGCGTGTTTCTTGTCAGATCCCCTGACAATCTCTCCCGCAGTCGGCCCCGTGGAAGAGACAATTCTCTCGAATTCGAGAGATGTGCGGACGTTTGCATACCTTCCGTACCCATACTCAGGCAGTTGGGCAGGGTCTTGTAGTTGGAATCCCGTAGCGACGATTATCGAGGCCACATTCAGCTCGATTGTTTCCGGTTCTTGTTCGAAGTCTATTGCTTTGGTCGGACAGAACTTCTCGCAGACTCGGCAGATGCCCTTGGTGAAGTACAGACAGTGTTCGCGGTCTACTGTTGCTATGAGGGGAACTGACTGTGGGAATGGCCAGTAGACTGCCTTTCGTTTGCTCATGCCTAGGTTGAACTCGTCGGGAACTGACATGGGGCATTTGGCTATGCAGTCTCCGCATCCCAGGCACTTCTCGGCTCGCACGTATCTGGGTTTCTTGAGTACCTTGACGGTGAAGTTCCCCGCTGAGCCCTTGATGTCTTGTATCTCTGCGTACGTGATGAGTTGTATGTTCTTGTTCTTTGCAGCAGACACCATCTTCGGCGTGAGGATGCACGCGGAGCAGTCCAAGGTTGGGAAGGTCTTGTCAAGTTGCGCCATCTTTCCTCCTATGCTCGGCGTTTTCTCGACCAAGTAGGTCTTGATGCCCTGTCCCGCTAGGTCGATAGCGGCCTGGATACCTGCTATCCCGCCTCCGACAACAAGAACCGGCTTAGGCATTCTGTATCTCCCTCAGCCTCGCAAAATAGATGGCGAATGGTCGATATGCAAGGTGGGACCATTTTGCGAACGGCACCTCGAGAATCAGGAACGGTGCCACCACCATCAGATGAACAGAATAAGTCACGTAAGTTGCCAGCGGGATCCCGATGGATCGAAAGATACCGGTGAAGATCCCTGTTGCTACCGTCAAGACGAGCAGCACGATAAACATCCAATCAGTCGGATGAGAGAATTTCCAGACTGGGCGGATCTTCTTTATCCTTCCGTAGATAACGATCCCAGATCCAAGAAAAAGAGCGGCAGTTGCAGCTATTCCTACGATGCTGAGAGGATCGTAGAGCAGGAACGGCAGATTTGTCTGAGTATATCTAATCAAGAACATGAAGAGAACGAAAGATGCCACGTAGCCGGAGAAGAATATCATGTGATAGAGCCAGTAGTTTCTGTCGGAACAACTCGTCAGCTTCTTTTGCGTAAAGAAATGGATCGGTAGAATTCTCGCGAGTTCCGTTATGTATGTCATGATCGAGATGCGTTTTCTCTTCCCATTCCCGGATCTCATTATGAATCGATACATCCTGAAGATGTTCGATGAGAGCAGGAAAGCAAGAATGGCGAAGATTACGAGATCGCCCGCCTCCACCACTTCCAGAGGTGCAAAGGTCGCAAGTTCAGTTCTACTCAAGATCACTGGGCCGTGAAAGAGGTAGATGAACAATCCAGTGATCGCGGCCAATGCCATTATGGCTATGAGTTCCACTTTCTTAGACAGATAGAGGAGTGAGGAGAATCCCGTCCAATCATATTTCGACGTAAGGTATCTGCGCAGCGCCATCATGAATTCGGCGGGGTCAGCGTCTCTCGGACATCCTGTGCTGCAATCCCCACAGTAGTAGCACAGCCACGGTTTGGCGCTTGAGAGGAGCTTGTCTTCTGCACCCAATATCGCGTATCTTATGAGAGATCTCGGGAACTCTGCCCCCTCTTGCACGAGAGGGCAGATCGCCGTGCATGTGCCGCAGTTGTAGCATTTGGCCAGCTTGGCGCCGCCCAGCTCTTGCAGCTGTGAAGCGAGATGAGGAGTCACCTTCGTCACAGGCCTTTCATCAGGCCTTGAAGCCGGCTCAAGAACGAGTCTCGCTTTCACGTGCGATCCCGCGGGATAGTTGGGCGCTCGAATATAAAATGAACATGCTCGCGTGTGAGCGTATGGCCAATGCAAATAGTCTACAGTCTAGCTAGAAATGTCGGAACATCAACCGCGAACAGCCACGCAGTAACGAGCGTATCTATCGAGCAGCCGGCGCACAGTCAAATCATGTCGTTGTTGGCCGTCTCGTTAGAGAATCACTAACTCCCGGCTGGACTTGTTCAATCTGCGTGCTCTTTCGTCTTCCATGACGACGATATCCTCTATTCGAACTCCGTATTGCCCGTGAATGTAGATGCCGGGCTCCACGCTAAACGCCATGCCCTGGGCAAGCTTGTCTGAGTTGCCAGCAACGATGTATGGTTCTTCGTGGATCTCCAGTCCAATTCCATGCCCCGTACGGTGAATGAAGAACTGGCCGTAGCCAGCGGCTTCAATGATCGTTCGCGCGATTCCATCAACGCTCTGCGCTTCCATCCCTTGGAGTGCCCTTTGGCAGGTCTCTTCCTGAGCAGAACGGACGATCGAGTAAACTTTCTCCTTCTCAACATCACATTTGCCTATCGCAACGGTTCGCGTGATATCGGAATTGTAGCCTCTGTAGAGGCATCCGAAGTCAAGAACCAAGAGATCGCCTTTCTCCAGTTTCCTTTCGCCTGACCTGTAGTGTGGAAGAGCGGCATTCGGCCCAGAGGACGCCACGGGCTCGAAGGCTATCCCATCTGCACCCAGTCTTCTAAGCTCGTACACGATCTTAGCAGCTATCTGATGCTCGCTGGTTCCTTGTCTACACTCGTTGAGTGTTTCGAGTAAGGCGGCGTCAGCGATCTCAGCTGACTTCTCCAGCAACTCGATCTCCTGAGAGGTCTTCCTGATCCGCAACTCGGTCATCACCGACGCTGCATCTCCGTATTGCACGTCAGGGGCAACCGAAAGGAGCATGAGAAGAAAGTGCGACCACATGCGGCCGTCGACGGCGATCGTTGGATGTTTGGTCAGTATCTGTCTCATTGTCTTTGACAGGACAATCTTCGGGTCTTGAGAGTCCTTCCAGGAGCTGATGCTCTTGATCCAACTGGACGATCTGACCTGCTGCTCATACAGCTCAGGAACAATGAACAGCGGATCGCCTGATTGAGGAACGATCAACGATAGGAGGCGCTCGCTGGGTTCCTCCAAGAACCCGCTGAGGTAGCACATGTTCGGGCCCGGCCCGAGGAATAGCAGATCAATATCCTTCTCCAACATCAGTTTCTGGCATCTTTCAAGTCGAGGTTTGTAGATCCGGTAGTCTCCACTATCAGGCATAACGTCGGGCGCTCTCCTTTGCCTCCCTAATGTATCTCCATTGCGCTATACCACGAGAAGAATATCGAACAGATTGGGGATCTGGTGATCATGATCCTGTCCTAGAGCCTCGATCTGATTGTTCCCAGGAACGCTCGTCTACTCTATGCTTTGATCACGATTGTCTTTCCGAGCATGTCCCCTAGGCGCTGTCTCTTGTCGGTAGCCGCTATTAGGATGATTCCGAGTATGTACAAGGTTGGCAGATGGTCAACTATTCTCAGAAGGTTTCTGATGAATGCTGAGACGAAATCGCATCGTGTACCGTCGTCCTTGACGACTCTTATGTTGGTGAACCTCTTGCCTATCGTCTGGCCGGAGCTCCCCTCGAAATAGGTGAAGTAGACCAGCCACAGGAGCCACATGACTCCCATGATCCCAAACATCCCACTGAACCAGCCCCAGTCGAACCCCCGCATCATCCCGCCACCCATCAATGCCCACGGCACGACCAGGAAGATGGCCAGAACACCTGCAACTATGCCGATTATGACGTAGTCTATGATGCCAGCGACTATACGCGATCCCAGATCTGCTAGTGGGCTGGGTGGAATGCAGCCCACTGGTGGCGGAGTCGCAGCTCCTATTATGGCGCCGCAAACCGTGCAGAACTTGGCGTCGTTCGGAATCTCCTTGCCGCACTTCGGGCAGTATGGCATTGTGTGCTGCCTCTCTGCCGGCGATTCTCCATGTGACTATATCAAGTCTACGCCGCTACACCGCACTTCACGTGCGGCTATTGTGCCGGAGGATTCGCGGTTTCAGGCGCTTGTTCGCTTCGCTGCAGGAACGAGTTCACGTGGTTCACGAGCGTATCGCAGGCCGCATGTCGAGCATCAACGGCATCGTCGATCTCGGATCCTGCTTCCAGGCTCTCGATGTTCTTCTGTTGGTACGCGATCTGTTCGAGTATACGTTGCTTTCTTTCCTTGTATTCCTTCTGTAGCTTCTCTTGATCAAACGCGAAAGACCGTCTAATCTTTGCGAGTTCGCTCCTTGTTGAGTCGAGTCTCTGACTGGCCTCGGCCTCCTTCTGCGCCTTGGTCTTCTTGGAAATGCTTCTCAGAAAACCTGCTCTCATTCGTGCTATACGGCCCAGTTCGTCTCTCAGTTTACCGAGGTTGCCCGCCACAGGTTTGATGGCAAGTTCCTTGCTTGCTTCCAGTTCCCTCATTCTAGTGGCGTATTCTCGTTCGCTCTTCGCCAGTAGGCTCTTGGCTTCTAGCAGGTCTTGGTTGTTCTTCCGAATTGCATCTTCGCGTGAGGTTTCCCTGAGTCTCCTCTCCTTCAGAGCTGCTTCGATGTCCGAGAGTGCTTGCGAGCACTTCTCAGTGAACTCGTTGTCGGCATGGATCGTGGGGCTTGTCTGGAAGTCGATCATGGTGGTTCGCAGGTTGACTAGCCAACGGTCAAAGTGGCCGTAGAACGGAGGGACTCCGAATCTTTGGCTCCCAAGATGGTTCAGGCTGTTGACGGTTCTACCGACAACTTCCTTTAAGGTCGGCGGATTCTCCTCTTCGAGTCGATAGGCCCCGCTCTCTTCTCGTCGCCTTCCCGACTTGGCCTTGGATGTGGTCCTTCCCGGTCGTCTGCCAAGATGCCTCGGTGTACGTGCCCTCTGCTGGTATCCCATGGGCCGACTCTTGCATTGTGAGGGTATTTATCAGTCACACGTATGCCTGGCGCGATTCCTGTAATGCGACAGGAATAGCTCATATCTCGAACCTTTCACAGGTATCGGATCGGCTGGGGGAGCTTTGGGTGTCTGACCGTGTATCAGTGGATCGTCGGGAGTTTCAAGCCTTCTTGGCTGAGAACAAAGAGCTTGTTGACCGATATCAAGGTCTGCTAGACAAGCTTGGTACTCTTCGGAAACTCAACAAGGATCTTGAGGATAGGCTGCGACTTGCGGAACAGAAGCTTGGCTCGCTTGAGCAGAAGGCTGGGGTCAGCATCGAGCAGGCCGACGATGTTCTGCGCAAAGCCCGCGCGACGATGGCGAGGCTGATGGAAGAGACTGAGCGTCGCGTTTCTCAATAGAAGCGGCTAGTTCGCGTTCAATGCTTGGCCGCAAGTGTCGCAGAACTTATCCGTCTTGGCCAACTCACGGCCACACTGGCATAGGAAAGCAGCGTTCGCCTTCCCGCAGCGGTCACAGAACTTGGCAGATGTCTCGATCTCATAGCCGCAGTAGGCACACTGCCTTACGACAGAAAGTACCTCGACATTTGTCGTGCCCTTTCTCCTCTTGGGCTTGATCGTAGGTAGTGCCATCGCGGATCTGAGCTCAGTTCTTAGCCCTTGGTTTCGGACTTCCAGATCCTTGAGTCTCTGCAAGGTCTTCCTGTGGAGTGTGATCAGTCGCTCGAGAGAAGCAAGAAAGGCTTCCCAGTCGCCTCGAGAAACAATAACCTCGGTCCGGACCTGTTCACTCTGACCCAAGGAGTCGACTCTCCGTCTCCTCGCACAACTTGTCTAGAACGGTCTTGACTTGGCGCAAAGTCTCGCCGCTCTTCGCCATTTGCTGGTCGGTCTTCTCGCGCAAGCCTTCGATTCTCGTTCGGGCGAGATCCAGCTGACTCAGAAGCAGCTCGTAATTCTGCAAAAGTTTCGAATGGTCCGCCAGGAACGCGTCCCATTCGTTCTTGCTTACGCTGACGACCGAGTGCATATTCCTTCACTCGGAGCCAATCGGGAATGTCCCTTAAAAGTGGCACTTCACACGCTCATGGCATTGACAAATCCGAACAGCGAAGACGCATTCGACATGTCCTGAATATACGCGACCTCGGGTGGGTGTGCGGGAAGCAGAACCGAAAACTGATTCGAAGTGTGTGGCGGGGAAGCATACTCGGGTCTCTGGGAACTGAGCGAAGCTATCGTACCTTCAGCCGGAACCCCGAAGTCCCCAGCAGAGACTCCGGAGCCCGCGGGCCAAAGCGTGACACCTGCGAGTGAGTTCCCATACGTGTATTGCGTGGTGGACGGCGTCGTCAATGAGGAATTAGGTAAGATAGATGCCGTTCCAGTCTGCTTTCTTTGTCTATCGAGTCTGGAGCAAAGTGCGCGAAGACTAGCATTCAGTAGATGCTTTCCTTCGGGAATACCTCGATCCCAGACGGGGTGATCCTGTATGGTCTTGGCTGCATGTCGATCGCTGTCTCGCGCATCTTCTCGACTTGTACTGACCGAACCATGGCTCTGCCTACCTGCACAGTCTGCAGCACGATGACTCCGTGAGCTAAGTACTCCTCCAGCTGAACAGCCCTTTCCAGTCCTGGCGCTCTTAGCTCGGTTGTCAGAATACACGTACTGCCGGTTTCCACGAGTGCCTCAACCAGATCTAGGACCGCGTTTCTTCTCTGCACCACATCGGGAAACTGGAAGACCAATGATGTAATCGGGTCTATGACCACCCTCTGAGCATCAATCGCCTTGACGCTCGTCTTGAAGCCCTCGATCAGACTGATCAGCGAGAAGTCTCTTTTTCCGATAGTCATCTTTCCTATCTTGACTTCACCTGGAATACTTCGAATCGGGGAGGCGTCGACGAATGCGAACTTTCCTTCTTTCTCCAGCTTCGCGAGGTCCCAGCTGAACTTCTCCATCTCTGAGTAGTAGTGTTGCTTGCTTTCGTCTAGGCTCACGAATGCTGAGTTCTCGCCGTAGTTCCTGATCCCGTTCACAAGGAATTGTGTGCCGAGGATGGTCTTGCCCGCTCCTGGGCCTCCAACTACGAGCACGACTCTTCCCCGAGGTATTCCTCCGCCTAAGATTTCATCTAGGCCAGGTACGCCGGTCAGTGTCTTGGCGGTCGTAGACAATAGTTCTGCACCGAATTGCGATACCGTTTCCTTACTTATCAAATATCCTTTTCCAAAGACATCGCCAGGCGGGAGCCGGCTGACAAGGTCCCGGTTTCCGAAGCCTCATGCATCTCGTGCCGCCTGGGCGGCACGCTGGCCGATCCTCTGTACTGATTCTATGCCGGGCCTTCTCCTGCAGGAGCGTCTGGTCAACGCCACAAATGATATCACAACGACTGCACCAGCAATTGCCATTCCTATCATGGCGATTGACAGCACGTTGGTCGTCCAGGGCTTCGTCAGTTGTTGAGGGTGAATCACGGCCATGGCATATCCGTATGTTGTGAATGATCTCTCGATTTCTTGCACGATGCTGGCTTGATCGAACTGTGTCCATTGATCATCGGGCCGAGGCCCGGGCATGGCTGTGTCAACGGTCTTGGACAGGAACTTCACCCCATCCCAGTCGTATGGTTCACCGTGAGCGATGTCGCTAGTGACGAACTTGAGGCCGTTCTCTGCTGCCGCTTCCAGAACGGTGACATCCACGGCCTCATAGGGCGGGATGAGAGTCGAGATTGTGGCTTCCGGAATCAAGATCTGCAGCTTGTTCTTGGCATTTCGGATCAACTCGATTCTCTCCATTTCTCCCAGAGCGGTGAAATTCTCGTGAAGCCAGCCGTGGACCGCGATCTCAAAGTACCCTTCTTGGACTCCCTTTCTCACCAGGCTCAAGAGTGGGTCTGCTCCGAAATCGCCGGCTACCACGCCCAGCGTCACCTTGACCTTTCTCTGAAGCATCATTTCGAGAAAGGCTACGTTACTATCGCGATACGCGGTGTCCCGTACATCGTCGAATCTGAGGACGATGCATCTACTATTGCCCGGACGGCTGTTTCCGCCCAGCTCGTCCAGCCTGACGACTTCGGCGTTTGTCTTGGCCCAATCTACGAGTGACTCGATCTCAGTCAAGCGATTCTCGTCGACATCGCTGAGGAAGCCAAGGGCCAGCGTGGCACTCGGCAGAAGTGTGAGATGAGGCCCGAGTGGGGGATCAATTAGCATGAACAGGAAGAAGCACGTGATCGCCCACGAGCTGTTTCTGTTTGGCATGGTGCTCGCCTGATGCTTCCGGTCTGAAGGTCCTGTCCTTGCCGCAACCAGTGACGAAAAAGGTTTGTCCTCGCCCCCTCGCCTGTCGGTAGCTAAGCTTTCGCCGGAACCCTTCCTGCTCGGACAGGCGCTGGTTCTTATGTCCCGCCAGCTCTGAGTAGAGTCTGAATATCTAGAGTGGCACGCATGTCGAACTTGGCGTACCTGAGGCGCGAGAAACGACGTGAACCTATGTTCGTGTACGTGATGCTGTTCGGCTCATTTGTCGTTACGGGTTTGGTTTTCGCGTCCGTGTACCTGCTTCTATACCCGTATCTTTCGATCGCTCCTCCGGGTCAAGGCGTGGCAACGGGCGCGTCCACAGGCACGCCCTCTTCTGCGATGGGCGATCTTCTTTCTACTCTCGCTTACTTTCTCGCTGCTGCATTCACGTCGCGCCCTGCCCTCGTACTCTTCTACACGATCCTGCTTGCGTCGACCTTCCTGAACGAGTTCAGCTACATCCCTCTCGCTTTCTATCACAGCTGGATTCACAAAGAACGAGCGAGTGTTGAACTCACAAGGTTCCCATCGATCTGCGTAGTCGTCCCTGCGCACAACGAGGAGAAGACAATCGAGACAACGATAACCACATTGCTTGATCAATCCTATCCCAACAAGCAGATACTGATCGTCAACGATGGGAGCACCGACAAGACTGAGGCGGTCGTGGCTCCATACGCAGTCTCAGGAAAGGTTGCGCTGATCAATCGACCTGCAAGTGGAGGAAAGGCCGTCGCGCTAAATACAGGAATAGCCGCCACAACCGCAGAGATCATTGTCGTCGTTGATGCTGATTCGGCACTACAGCGGGATGCTCTCAGGCGAATAGCCGCCCACTTCGAAGACCAACAGGTGAATGCGGTATCCGGAAACGTGAAGGTCGGGAACAACAGGAATCTCTTGACGAATCTTCAGACTCTCGAATACCTACGTGGAATCAATCTACGTCGTCGAGCGTTTGACATTCTCGACACAGAGCTAGTGGTTCCGGGGGCCGTTGGTGCGTTTCGTAGGTCCACCTACAAGGAAGTTGGCACACTGGACATCGAAACTGTTGTGGAGGACATGGACCAGACAGTCAAGATGGGGAAAGCCGCCAAGGACATACACTACGACCCGCTTGTTGTTGCATACACTGAAGTCCCTGAGACGGTGCGAGGCCTCGCAGGACAGCGCAGACGCTGGTACGGCGGGACACTGCAGGTCTGGCTCAAACACCGACGCGGATGGTGGAAGTACGGGGCCCTCAGCATGATAGGATTCCCCTACCTGATTCTAACCATGTTCTTCGTGCCTGTGATCGAACTCATCACCCTTGGACTCTTGTTCGTGTACGCCTATCAGCAACTCCTCATCGGAGTTGCACTTGCTGCAGTCTCGATTCTCGTCATCGAATTCATGCTTTCGTCAGCGGCTGTCTACTTGGATCGTGAAGATTGGCGCTTGATTCTTTACACACCGATCTACGCTTTCATCTATCGATACATCCTCGATGTCATTCGACTCAAAGCCTACCTGGACGTCTATCGTGGGAAGATGGGTTGGACGCGTGTGCAACGTTACGGAGATCTCTCTGGAAGAATCAGAGAGACGGCACGAGTGTAGTCGCGCTCGCTTGAAGCCATACACCGATCGGATGTATCAGCATATATATCCCAAAAACTCGCCTAGAGCCAAGAAACAGACCGCTTGGGGCACGCTCGTGGAATCTGAGAACAAGGCGAAGCGACTCTCACTCTACCGGCGAGACGATGTCCGCCGACTCGTAGACCATCTTCTGAAAGGCAACGGTGAATTTCGCCCCCAACGTGACGCCGTAGCAGGCGACTACATCTTCGAATTAGAAGGAGTCAGCTCATCAAAGGCGTCTGTGCTGCTTGATGACCTCGCGGACTGTGCTGTTCTCGAGAAGTACCGCATCGATTCGGCTCCGACATGCCCCTAGTGTGAACACTCGAACTTCTTCGTCAGCTACGCGTGTCCGTTTTGTCAGCATCGGGATTTGGACCGAGCGACAATGATTGAGCACTACAACTGCGGTCACACTGATTTTGAATCGAATTTCATGAAAGGGGACGACCTTGTCTGCCCGAAATGCTCTCGCATGTTGAAGCTGATCGGAACAGACTACCGGAGGATGGAGCGCGTCTATCACTGCTCGAGCTGCAAACGCTACTTTGGCACACCAAGCATCGAGCTTTCCTGTCGCATGTGTGAGAGTGTCGTGCCAACAGAGGAGATCCGCATGATCCCGAACTATGGATACAGACTGAACGAAGAGATTCGAGGCGAACTTGTGGCTCATTGCTCACTTGAGAGTCCGATCATCGATCTTCTGAAGCAGCTTGGATACGACGTGAAGGCACCGTGGTCTGAGAAGGGCGTCTCAGGGGCAGAGCACACGTTTGACATCCACGCTCAGAACGAGGATTCCCAGATGGTCCTCGACATGACATCCGGAGCTCAGGAGATCGGGTCAGAAAGCGTCGTTGCTTTCTTCGGAAAAGTCTATGACCTGAGCCCCCTTCGGGCAATCCTCGTTGCGATGCCAGGACTCAGCAGTGATGCTCAGCGACTTGGCAAGCTCTACAAGATCGAAGTCGTCAGCGGTCCATCCATTGAATCCCTGATCCAAGGTCTGAGCGAACTGCTAGGCAAGGAGGCCCCGCCGCTTCCCAAACCTGAGATGGTCAAGGAGGATTGGTTTGATGCGGTTGACCTGAGGAGCCTCCGTGAGAAGATGGCTACCGTCATGGAAAGGAGCGAGAAAGCGA
>CAZJVZ010000019.1:0-18837 GCA_964549795.1 uncultured Candidatus Bathyarchaeia archaeon | reverse complement strand
ACTGCGTGGCTTCTGCTGAGCCCGGACTCGGTCTGGGCGAGTGACAGCTCAGCTTTTACGTATTACAGAACCGATAGAGCTAGCGACATCACACAGCGGGAACACCCAGTTGACATCGGTAGACGATGTGATCCCTTCACGATGCGAGCCTCTCGATGCACTATTGCGCGGAGGCTTCACAGTGGGCGAGATCACAGTTGTCTACGGAGAAGCGGGAACTGGCAAGACGACGCTCGCAATGCAGACGGCCATAGAAGCGGCACGCCGAGGCTCGAAGGTTCTCTATCTTGACACCGAACACTCATTCACACATCAACGATTCTCGCAACTGGCCGAAGAAGGCGCTGATGCTGTGAGTGAGCAGATACTTCTCTTCTTTCCAGACACGTTCTCGGCTCAGACAAGTCTGGTAGAGAATATCGAGAACTACTTGACCCCGTCGACGCGGCTGCTGGTTGCAGATACGATTACAGCTCTCTACAGGGTAGGCTTGGGCTCGGCAGAACATACATTCGGCCTCAACAGAGAACTAAACAGACAACTCGCATATCTGAGCACAGTCGCAGTGCGCCACAAGCTCGTCATACTCCTAACAAGCCAGGTACATGCGAGACTGGACTTTCCGTTCGGACGAATTGAGCCGGTCGCGCGTCGAACGCTCTCACATTGGCCACGAACAATCATCCGACTGAGGAATACATCAGAACATTCCCGAAAGGAGATAATAGTGGAGCGGACAAGAGGGCGTCAGACCGCGCTGAGATGCTCAACGAGACTCGCAGAGCGTGGATTCGTATCTGTCTGATCTTTATTATCCCCTTTCGCTTCACAGAAACAACAACGAACCAGCGTGGGCGGAAGTGCATACAACACGTTTACGATCAACGATCTCCTGATCGCGATCTACATTGCGGTTCCGGCTTACGTGGCCAACTCCAGCCCCGTCTTGTTGGGTGGAGGAGCACCGATCGACAGAGGACGAATATTCATTGACGGCCGTCGAGTACTGGGAACAAACAAGACCGTCAAAGGTTTCGCATATGGCCTCCTCCTCGGGTGCGTAGCTGGCCTAGCGGAGGCGGTTCTGTTCGGAAACTACGGGCTCATGTCTGTCGGCGTGCTTGCCAGTATAGGTGCATTGCTCGGTGATCTGTGCGGGGCTTTCCTCAAACGGAGGTTCGATATCGCCCCGGGAAGTCCTCTTCCCGCAGTAGATCAGTTGGACTTCATTCTAGGAGCGATTCTGTTCACTTATCCACTGCTGAACGCAACGGTAGGTTCGGTTCTGATCTTAGTGCTCGCGACTGTGCCCATTCATCTGCTCTCTAATGCGGTGGCGTATATGTTGCGGTTGAAGAGCCGCCGATGGTAGGTCTCGGTTTCCGGTCAGCCGCCTTTCTGAGCGAGAAGCTGTCCTGTGTAGAAGATAACCAGTACCGTCGTCAGGAATCCGACGATGAGAAGGATGTACGCGTTTCTCGGTCGATATGCGAACCTAGTGCTCCTGAAGAGCATGTAGAGGCCTGACATGCCGATCAGATACAGCAATGCAGACAGTATGCTCTCGTTGAGTGTTTGGCCTGCGAAGCCGCTGGGATATATGAACGTCCAGCCTCGTTCGCCCGATTTCGGGAGAAGAGAAACCGGTTTCTCTAGAAGATCGTAGATCCCGCCTGCCAGAAAGAATGTGGCTAACCCGACTACCACGATGAAAGTGATGAACCACGAGGGCTTGAGTCCGGCTGCTCCAGGCGCTCGGACTAGGCGGAGTCTGTACGCTACGTTTCCGAGAGTGCGCTTGATTCTCCAGGGTGCGCGCCTGAGCCAGTTCCTCAGTCCTACAGACATGTCTAGTCGCACGCGGATAATGACAAGAAGTTAAAATACGTTGCCTCACTCTGCAGTGATCCGCCGAGGCCAGTTGGATGCCCCAACGCGTCTTCTGTCATACATGCGGAGCGACCCTCTACGATGGAGTTGAGCTTGAATCACCAACCGAGATAATCCAACGATACAACGGCGCCTGTCCGAAGTGTCAGAAGAAACTCTCATTCGAGCCCGAGACGGTGAAGATACTGCCGGTTGACAAGAAACTCAGCTGACCCAAGGCGCAAGCAACATCAATGCCAGCCGCAAGTCTATGGCTGGGCAACCCACATTGACAGGAGTAGTATCTCATGCCTCTGAGAACCCAGCTGTATGGCTACCACGCAGACCACGGCAAGATGGTTGAGTTCGCAGGATTCGAGATGCCTCTTTGGTACAGAGGCATAGTCCCTGAAACGCTTGCCGTCAGAAACCAGGTTGGCATATTCGACGTATCACACATGGGCAGGGCAACAGCTCAGGGTGCAAACGCTGAACATTTTCTCAACTTCGTGACAACCAACGACGTCAGCTCACTGAAGCCGGGGGAAGCCCACTACTCACTGCTATGCAACGAGAACGGAGGCATCAAGGACGACATAATCGTGCTGCGGCTTGGACTTGATCGATTCGTCATCGTCTTCAATGCTGGCAACCGTGAGAAAGACCTAGACTGGTTGGAGGCGCAGGCTTCACGCAGGAGCGTGGATTTCAGAAACGTCTCGGACGAGACCGCATTGATCTCGGTGCAAGGTCCCAAAGCAAGAGCAACGCTTCAGAGACTCTCGAAGACTGACCTGTCAGGTGTTCCACGGTTCGGATGTGTACAGACCAAGGTTGACGGCGTCGAATGTCTGATTTCTGGAACTGGCTACACTGGCGAGGATGGATTCGAGGTGCTTGTGTGGGACTGTCCGGTCTCCGAACCGGGAAGAGCTGAGATAGTTTGGAATTCGTTGCTTGCGAGTGGCAAAGAATTCGGAATGGAACCGGTCGGACTGGGAGCACGTGACGTGCTGAGACTTGAAGCAGGAATGTGCCTTTACGGAAACGACATAGACGAGAATATCAGTCCGTACGAGGCACGACTAGGATTCACTGTTAAGCTTACGAAACCTGAATTCATTGGCAAAGAGGTGCTCTCCAAGCAGAAGGCTGAAGGAACGAAGCTCCTCCGAATTGGTCTGAGGGCCGCAGCCCAAGGCATACCTCGCCCGGGCTACGAGATTGTCAAAGACGCAACCAGCATTGGCAAGCTGACGAGTGGGACATTCTCTCCGACTCTTGACTGCGGCGTCGGCATGGGATACGTTCCCCGCGAATACGCCACTGACGGTCAAGCACTCGGCATCATGATCAGAGGAAGACGATTAGACGCCGCGGTCACGAAGCTCCCATTCTATGATACCAGCAAGTTGGGCTGGCAGAGAAAGACATAGCCTCAGTCATGGAGACGACCTGTGACGGGCGCCGCGAAACGTCTCGGATTGATCATCAACCCCATCGCTGGAATGGGAGGAAAGGTCGGCCTAAAGGGCACCGACGGTGCTGACATTCTTGAGCGCGCCATGAGGCTCGGCGCAACGCCTGTCGCACCACAACGCGCTCTGGACGCCCTACGCGCTCTGCGAGCCAGCTTCACTTCTCCTCTCCAAGTAGCCACATGCCCTCAGAAGATGGGAGAGGAGTCGGCGAAAGAGGCAGGTTTCAACCCAACTGTCATCGACGAAGGCTCCCGCACTGTGACGACAGCAGAAGACACCAAGAGGGCAGCCAAGTCTCTCCTGCAATGCAAAGTTGACTTGCTTCTCCTCGTGGGCGGCGATGGCACCGCTCGGGA
This sequence comes from uncultured Candidatus Bathyarchaeia archaeon, assembly GCA_964549795.1. Lineage (GTDB taxonomy): Archaea > Thermoproteota > Bathyarchaeia > 40CM-2-53-6 > 40CM-2-53-6 > CAVPLU01. The sequence continues at coordinate 15,131 of CAZJVZ010000019.1, read as the reverse complement.
TGTCTGCCAGACGATCGATCGGAAAGTTCCATGCCTCGGCATTCCATCAGGAGTGAAAGCCTACTCCGCCGTATTCTCGACAAATCCTAGGGCTGGCGGTGACTTAGCCGCATGCTACCTCAACGGCGAAGCCACACTTGTTGACGCCGAGGTATTGGATGTTGATGAATCTGATTTCAGATCAGATAGAATCTCTGTTCACCTCTATGGATATCTTAGGGTTCCCTTTCACTCATCGAACCTGCAGAGTGCAAAGTCGACCAGCCCATTGGACGAAGATGAGTTGTACGCTCAGGACGCAATAGCGAAGTTTGTGGACGAAGAGATCAAGGAAGACCGTACGTACATCGTAGGCCCCGGGTCCACAACCGCGGCCTTGGGCAGACGACTCGGCTTCGAGAAGACGGTGCTCGGAGTCGATGCCATTCGCGGTAAGAGCCTGATCGGCAAGGACCTCTCTGAAGAAGGGATCAGGCAGCTGATCGATCGCGGTCGAACATCCATCGTCGTTACTCCAATCGGTGGACAAGGCTTCCTTTTCGGTCGAGGTAATCCACAGATCAGCGCAGAAGTCATCAGACGAGTCGGCAAGGACAACATTATGATCGTCGCCACGAAACACAAGATCCACTCACTCAAGACGAAACGGTTGCTCGTTGACACCGGGGACTCGCAACTTGACAAGGAGCTAAGTGGATACGTGAAAGCCATCACAGGATACAGGGAATTCTCCGTTCTTCCCATCTGCGCATAGAGATCACAGTGTGGCCATGCGCACCCCGCCCTGCTTTGATCGTATCTGCGCTAAGAGGCAGCTCTCGGGTTTGGTTCTTCGATTCTGAACCAGATGATCAGGCCGATAATGATCGCTAGGACTAGCGTGAGAATGAATGGCGCTTTCGGTGATACGTTGTCCCAGAGCCAACCTCCGAACGCCGGCGAAGCCGCTGACGCGAGGCCGGCGACAAGACTCATGGTTCCAAGGGTCCGCCCAAACTTCTCGCGTCCAAAGTGGTCCACGACATACGCGTTGATTGCTGGCACCCACAGGCTGTAGACAAGACCTCCGAACACGGCGGATATGTATGAGAACTCGGGTTGTGTTGCGAGCAGAAGCGGCAGGAAGGTGCCTATGGCGCTCCATTCGCTCAGGGCGAGGAATGGTTTCCTGCCTACTTTGTCGAGCTTCGAGCCCAATGTGAGTCCGGTGAGTGCGGGTATCCCAGCTGAGATAGCTAGGAAGATTCCGAGTTGTTCTTGGGTTGCGTGCATCTCCTTGAATACGTACAATGTCCAGAATGGGAACGATATCCTCCATGCGGTCGCATCGAGCGCCACAACTGTAAGGATGGGTAAGATACGCCTGTCCACTCGAAGAATCGATCTCCATGACTCGCGTTTGGTCTCAGGTGCTCGCCTGATAGGTGCCGGCTCGTAGCCGACTAGGACCGTCAGTATTGCGACCCCCGCGAGAGCTGCCGATGCTGCGAAGATTGTCTGTGAGGGAATCGCCATTGCTGTTGCAACATACCCACCGACAATGGGTGCGATGGTCGCGGCGGACTCTGTGACGCCAAGGTCGATGCTGAAGACTCGCCCGACGCTTCCCGATCGTGCGGCATCACCGAGCGATGCAGAGGAGGCTGTTCCTCTGATCGCGTAATCGATTGAGACAAACACGATCCCGGCTCCCAAGAGGAGCCAGAAGGTTGCAAGCGAGTACGAGAGGAGGCCGACAAGCGTCATCAGTCCGCCCATGATGATGAAGGGTTTCCTTCCAATCCTGTCCATCGCGACGCCCACAGGGAGACGTAGGAATGTTGTGCCCAGGCCACCGACGGTCTGTGCCTGGCCAACGAACGAAATGCTCACGCCGAGTGCGACTATGAGCGGAGCGACCGAGGGCGAGCTGAACCCGACGGAGAAGCCGAAGAGAGCGTCCGCTGCGATGAGGAACAGTATCTGGCGCTCCGCATCGGAGCGCGGCTGATTGTCTCTTGAGCTCAATCTCGTCCGCCTCTATTCTCGCAGCGCTTGCGACTAGTGGGTCAAGGACACTATTTCTACATGTCCGATGGCGGATGGGGCGAGATCGCCTTTGGGAAACAAGGCTTAAGCTGACCTCACGCTGAAGTGAAGAAAGCTCGAACCGATGCCATGCATCGCGGCCGCGACTAAAGCAGTTGGAAGAGACGACTTGGCCACGCGGAGTCACAGAGCAGGCAGACTGTTGCCGAACCTTGTCTTCAGTTCACTCTGTTTCGTCTGGGGGTCAACGTGGCTGGCGATCAAGGTGGGCCTAAGCTCTCTGCCGCCGGTCACTTTCGCAGGAGTTCGATTCGTCATCGCATCCGGTTTCCTCTTGGTTTTCGCGCTCTTGAGAAAGACACAGTTTCCAAGAGATAGGAAGAGCTGGCAGGTTATGCTTCTCTTGGGTCTGACTCAGATTGCGCTTTCCTATGCCCTCGCGTTCTGGGGGGAACAATATCTTACTGCCGGTCTGACGGCACTGCTCTTCGCCACGTTGCCTTTCTTCGTAGTCGTCTTCGCACATTCCATGATTCCCGGAGAACAGATGACTGGATGGAGACTGTTGGGGATGCTGGTGAGTTTCGTCGGAGTCGTCATAATCTTCTCTCGTGAGTTGATGTTCACGATGGACGCGTTCTGGGGGGGCATCGCTGTAGTGTCGGGCGCGGCAACCGCAGGATTCGCAAATGTGATCGGCAAGAAGTACTCTCAATCCATCGACTCAACAGCCAACGTTGTCGTGCAGAGCGGAATCGGCGCAATTGTTCTGATCACCGCAGGATTCATCTTGGAACGTGGAGCCCCACTCAGCTTCGGCCCCGTTTCCCTCTTTGCGCTTCTCTACCTTGCAGTGGTTGGATCGGCCTTTGGTTTCCTTGCCCTCTACTGGCTGTTTACCTGCATGGAGGTCACGAAGGTCTCGCTCTTCACCTTCATCACTCCGATTGTCGCAGTTCTTCTGGGATGGTTGCTGCTGGGCGAGAAAGTGGATGTGAACGTCGCTCTCGGTGGATCACTCATTTTGCTCGGGGTAGTATTGGTCAACCGGACACCGAAGACGAGCTGAGACTGGAGTCTTGCGCGGTAGGAACTGGCCGCCGTGCGGTGCGAGCGAGTTCATCGAATTGGCAGCAATCTGATTAGTTCAATGATGATGGCTACGACACAGCCAGCCGTCGCCGCAAAGATGCCGCCCCGAACCATGCCCTGCTGCCGGAAAAGGAACACGATTGCAGCAAGCAGAACGAGTGCAACTACGAATGTCGCCATGTGGTTTCCGAACGCTGTGACTACCAGAAGAAGAACCACAACAACTACCGCAAACCTGTCAGACAATGGCTGATTGCTCATTCTTGGTCAGCCCCCGATCAGCCGTGAGAGTACTACTTTAGACTTGCTGTGACCCGCTCGCCGGGCCTCGTTTCCAATGCTTGGTCTTGGGTTTGGCTGATCTGGTTCGACGCGATGTCTTGCGCAGTTTCACTGACTGCGATCTAGTTTTGTCTCTGATTCTCCTTAGAACACCCATGACCAGTGAGACCTCCCGCCTTGAGATTGCAGATTTCGCCAGTATGTTCCTGAACGCCCTGTCGGCCAGGCGTCTCCTGTGAAGGGGGATGTCGGCTGTTCTTGTCAACTCGGCGAAAAGTGACGCTAGCCTTCTCACGGATTGTGTCGATGGCTCAAGCGAGGAGGGATTGGCTGATCTCACTTTGAAGAGCTCGTAGAAGACGATTGACGCAGCGGTCGCAATATTGAGCACGCCATAGTCTTCGCTCGCAGGCACATTTACAATAATGTTGCATTGTTGCAGTTCGGCATTCGTGAGTCCTGAACTTTCTCGCCCGAAAAGGAGAGCCACAGGGCTCTTCGTCTCCGACATGCGTGAGGCAAGTTGCGGTGCACTAACCGCGGTTCTGAGGAGATTTCTTGTGCTTCTGCTTCTCTTTGCAGTGGTGCCGACAACCAGATCTGTTCCCTTGAGTGCTCCGGCGAGAGTTGCGAAGATCCGAGCTTTCTCAAGCACATCTTCTCCGTGCACGGCGTAGCGGTACGCCTCATCTCCTATCGGTGCCTTTGGTGAAACCAGCAGCAGATTCGACAGACCAAAGTTCTTCATTGACCGCGCGATCGAGCCGATGTTTCCCTCCTTTTCAGGCTCGACTAGGATAACGCGGATGCGTGATGCCCATCTTGCCTGAGAAGGTAAGTCAGTCATGCTTTGCACTTCTCATCTTGAATACCTCGTTTGAAAGCCGCTCGAAGTCGCTGACCGTGAGCTGGAATACTCTCTCGTCCCGCAGCAAAGCCCCAACCTGGGGCCTGAACTCTCCACGCCCAATCGACTCAAGGTATGAGCGGAGAACCTTGTTCGCTTTCCTCTTCCGCTGTGTGAACATGAATCGAACCATGTCACTGAACATTCGCTCGCTCTTGACGGGAACCTGAGCTTTCTTGTTGTGCATCACAACTACCGCGGAGTCCACCTCGGGCACGGGTCTGAATGAGGTTCTGGAGATTAGTCCGGCAAGTTCAACCGAACACCTGTGCTGGACCATCACACTGATTCGCCCATAGTCCGGTGAGCAAGGTCTTGCCGCCAAGCGCTGAGCAAACTCCTTCTGCAGAGTGAGCGCGGCGCAACGGAACCTCTTCGATATCAGAAGCAGGATGAGTCGCGAGGAGATGTAGTATGGAGGGGTGGAAACGACCTTGTTGAAACGTGGCAGTTTCGTCTTGAGAATGTCACCCTCAATGATACGTAGCCTCCGTGATCCTCTGTACTTCTGCCTAAGAAGGCTGACGAGCCTAGGATCCTTCTCGATCGCGATGACCTTGCCCACGCGATCGACAAGCGCCTCCGTGAGAAAGCCTCTTCCAGCTCCAACCTCAAGCACAATATCTGACCTGTCCAGGTCGGCTGAACCTAGCAGTAGGTCTCGCACTGCCTTGTCGATTAGGAAGTTCTGGCCGAGTCGCCGGAGTGGTCTCAGAGAGGAGCTCGGATCACCATACGACATGCGCACACCCACACCGACACGGTCAGAGGCCACTTGGCCGATGACGCGAGACCATGACGAGTGTATCATGGAGTCACAGGCCTCTTAATCATTTCACTGAACATGTGCGTATCCGACCCCTGGCACGCGAAGAAAGGAAAGGCCAGGCCCGCACTTTGGCAGCTAAATGCCATTGGATATCTTCTCAATCAAAACTCTGAATTGGCAGCCACGTCATTCTCTATGTGTGATGATTCAAATGCCAAGGATGTACACGCGATCAGGAGACAAGGGCGAAACCGGGCTCTTCTCGGGAGAGAGAGTCCCGAAGGACTCGTTGAGAGTCGAGGCATATGGAACAGTTGACGAGCTATCTTCATGGATCGGATATGCCCGCTCATTGACGGACGACAAGGACATCGACCACGTCTTGGAAAACCTTCAGCGAGACCTCTCCCTAGCTTGTGCAGACCTTGCCACCCGACCGACGAGAGAGAGACTTCGGAAAGACGCCCAAGTCACTGATGCAATGGTCAAACGTCTTGAGGCAGATATCGACAGACTCGACGCCGAGCTGCCGCCCCTGTCGACTTTCATCATTCCCAGCGGAACTGAAGCGGCAATGGCGTTGAACGTGGCCAGGACAGTCGCAAGACGCGCCGAGCGCAGAACGGTATCTTTGGCGCAAAGGGAGGAATTGAACTCTCAGCTTGTTCCATACTTGAACCGACTGTCGTCGCTGCTGTTCGTCCTTACTAGGGTAGTGAACAAGCGTTCCTGCGTCACGGAAACGAAATGAGCATCGCAGCTGCAGTAGGGCGGCGCAGATCCGAGTGTGACCCGACTTTCAGGACTGTGCCTTTGTTTTCCTTCTTCTACGAACCGCGACCGCAGCCACTGACGCAAGGAGAACGGCCGCTACAGCGATCAATGGAATCGGGAGTTCAGCCGCGATCACCTGAAGTTCCACAGTGAATGTATCGTTGAGACTGTTGTTTGACTGGGTCCAATCGAAACGAAGGTCCATCTTGTACATCTGAGGATCTGCCTTTCCGTCCACATCAACTGTAAGATATGCTGTCTTGGATTCGCCTGGCCCCATTGTTCCAAGGAAGTCAGTCAGGGTTCCTGTGAAGTAGTTGCCCACTTTCAGCTGGACCCTGACCGAATCAGCAGCCAGACTCCCGGCGTTTCTTATCGTTATCCTTATGCTTGCGCCGGAATCGCCTGCGTGAAGAACCTTAGGTTCGATCTCAACAAGCTCGAATACTACCTTCTCACTCACATAGAGCGGGATCTGACCGATCTCAACTTGGCCAGTTGATCCAGAGTCCGTCACTAACTTGAGGTTGTAGCTTCCGGACTTTGCCGCCTCACCCACATCGATGTAGAAGTCAGCCTCGCTGACTTGGCTAGGCTGCAGAGTCCCGAGGAAGAAGGCATCTGAGCCCGCTGATGAAGGCTTGAATGGTTCTTCCAAGACCACACGCACTTGGAGATCCGAAGTTGATCCAGTTCCAGCGTTGACGAGCCATGCTTTCACCACGATCTGATTGTCACCGGGGTACACTTTCGCCGGCACAGTCAGCACGTGCTGAACGCGAACGTCGCCGGTCCAGATGGGAACGTCCACATTCAACACCTTCTCAACTGGCAGTAGCTCTCTCGCAGTCTTGTAGTCTAAGATGAGTGTGAGCCTGTGAACCCCGGATGCCGCATCCGGTGTTACTGTCAAAACGAATCGCAACGTGAAAGAGAAACCTGCCTGGATGTCTCCTGCACTCTGGTTAACAGTGTCCGCAGAAACCTGTTCTCCTTCGACATAGTATACGTAGCTGAATGGGGCCGCCAGTATCAGCTTCGCGGTCACCTCACGTGCTGCTCCGTCTCCGGCATTTGACAGCACGATCGACAATGGAATGTTAGTGTCTCCGGGGTGCACCGAGGCCCCTCCAAGAGGATTCGTCCCCCAATACACCATCGTAACGACAACACTCGGCGCAGAGACAGCCCCAACATTGCCTACAAGAGGCACGACAACGACAAGGATCAGGATGACTGAGAGCACGGGTCTCACGAGAATCAAAGTCTGACTCTCCGAAGACAACTCGCATTGAGCCTTCGATTTGCCGTATATGAATTCTCCTACTCTAGCCGCTGCTGTCGAGTCTGCGCGATTTGTATTGAAGTCATACGCGGTCTAATGCTCGTTTGCAGCTTTCGGATAGTCTTCATCCTCTAGCTGGATTGTTGTGTGTTCGATCCCGAATTCTTCCTTCAGGATGCTGATCAGATTCGTGATGAGTTTTCTTCCATCCGTTCCTTTTTCGACGACGACGTGGCTGCTCATGCAGCACATCTTGGCGTCTGCGATAGACCACACGTGGAGATCATGTACGTTCTTCACGCCGCCAAGCCCAAGTATTCTATGCTCTAGAGCAGAGACATCGATGTGAGGAGGAACTCCTTCAAGGAGCACGTTAACAGAATCTCGTACTAGCTTCCCTGAGCTGTAGAATACCAGTACCCCTATCAGGACACTGGCTATCGGGTCAGCTTGGTACCACCCGGTGAAGAGCATAATCAAACCCGCCGAAATGGCTCCCAGTGAGCCCAGAATGTCGGCTACCACATGAAGGAAGGCACCTCTAATGTTCAGGCTCTCATTCCTTGACCTCGAGAGAGTGGCCGCCACCGCCCCATTGGCGACGAGGCCAAGCACGGCAATAACCAGCATGTCCTGACTCTGAACCCCTGCGGGTCGCTGTATTCGCTGGAAAGCCTCATAGAATATGAACAGTACGACAGCCCAAAGCAAGATGCCGTTCAGGAAAGCAGAGAGGATCTCCACACGGTAGTACCCATACGTCTTTTTCAGCGTGACCGGTCGCTGTGCGATCCTCGCCGCGACCAGCGCGTAGGCTAGAGCGAACGCGTCGGTGAGCATGTGGAAGGCGTCTGTCTGAAGGGCTAGGCTGTTTGTCAGGAATCCACCCACGAGCTCTATGACGAAGAAAGACGCTGTGATAACAAGTGCTACCGCCAGTGCTCGCGTCGTCCTCGATTCATAGGCATGCATTTGCGTCGAGAACCTTTGTCTTGCTATCCTGAGGACCCGGCATCACTTGTCAAACTCTTATACCTTGACATTGTCACAGGTAAAGTCATCTGCAGGGAAATGAATGCAGTCAGAGTGCAGTCTGATACGGATGGAATGAGAACAAGAAGACAGGGCCGTCCGGATGAAAACCAGAAATGGCAAGGTCGAGGGTTGCTTCTTCGAGGAGAAGTCGCTTCGGATTTACAATGCTAACTTTCTTGAAATCAGTGCGATCAAACGTGATAGTATAGACATCACGGTGACTTCTCCGCCATACGGAGTGGACATCAAGTATCGTGACTACGATGACAGTCTGCCATACGGTCAGTATCTTGAGTTCACGAGAAAGTGGCTGTCAAAGCTCTACAGCCTGACGAGACGTGACGGGCGTCTTTGCCTGAATATTCCGCTTGACAAGAACAAGGGGGGCCAACAGAGCGTGTGTGCAGACATCACCATAATCGCAAAAGAGTGCGGCTGGAAGTATCATTCCACAATCATCTGGAACGAACAGAACATATCAAGGCGCACCGCATGGGGATCGTGGATGAGCGCCTCTGCGCCATATGTGATCACTCCCGTCGAGGCCATACTGATCATGTACAAGGACAGGTGGCAGAAGACGCACAGGGGAGTGTCCGACATGACTCGTGACGAGTTCATCGAATGGACAAACGGCGTCTGGAATTTCAGCGGTGAGAAGAAGAGCCAGATTGGGCATCCAGCCCCGTTCCCCATCGAGCTGCCAAGGAGATGCATCAAGTTGTTCAGCTATCGGGGAGGCACAGTGCTAGATCCTTTTCTCGGTAGCGGAACCACTTTGATCGCATGCTTGCAGACAGACAGGACCGGGATAGGAGTGGAAATCAACAGAACCTACTGCCGATTGGCAGCAAGAAGGCTTCGCGAACAGGAAGAAGTGAATGACAAGAAGAAAAACGTGGAAAAGTGATGGTGCCCGTTTTCTGGGGCTCTCCTCACGCAGAGGCTGCCCGGTGTCTCCTCTGGAACAGAAAGAAGGTTCCGGCCATGAACAGGACTGAGCTCAAGGCGCCTGTTGCGAAAGGAAACTCTGGGACGGGGATCGCAGGATCAGGTCCCCAGCTACTCCACCCATGTACGCTGCATTTGAGCCTCGCCTGAACCTGAATCGTTCCGCTCACTTTGCCAAGATTGTATGTCACGGTGAACAGTGTCGTCGTGGGTGTCGGCGACAATTGAACCGGCGCCATTTCAGTCCAAGAAGATCCGTCTGAGGACGTGCGCACCTGGAAGTCGGTGGGGTAATGACCTGCGCTCGGCGGATCTGACATCTGCGAGAAATCGAACTGTATTGTCAGAATGGTGCTCTCGGAACCATCAAGGGCATTCGTGATCTGGGGAGACGAACTCCAAGCATAGGCGCTTGGGTAGGTAGCCAATCCAAGCATCGCAAGGAGCGCCAATGTGACCAAGGCCAGCTTTCTACTCAATTCCGTATCCTCCAAACAATCGCTGCCTAGTTTAAGGGAAGGGTCCAGCTTAAGCAGGGAACCAACCCAAACAGAAGCTTCCATCATCAGGGAGCTTCCATTCGGAAACCAGTCACGAAGTGTGTTTGTTCATAGAACGCTAATGAGCGGTTCGAGCTTGCCACTGGCTCGCTCAAGAGATTGTCAGCGCAGCCGCGGGCTTCTACTCTCTCACGACTTTGGGTGTAGCCATCCCGATCTTCAGGAAAGCAATGGCCAGATGACCGGTCTTCGACGGCACGAACGGGCCATGTTCGCACGTGACATGCGGAGTCGAGATCTTCTGCTCCCCAAAGGAGAAACGTCGTCTTCAGTTTCTCAGTCCTTTATCGCTTCGAGCACGCTCACTGCGTTCCAAAGCTTCACCCTGGTGTAGGGTGGCATGTTTGGGTCTTGACTGATGTCGTCGAGGATCGATATTGCATTCGCGGCTCGCACTCCCAGGCTAACGCCTGCAGTCTGGAGGGAATCCATAGCGGTCTTGGCTGCTCTTCTTATGTTCCGCGGCGTAGTGTTGTCCTGAGAAACCTCGTTGAGTACAGCCATGGCCTGTTTTGTTCGCTCTTCGTACTCTTCCTTGCGCTTTGCTTTCGACATTGCGTGTCGCCCCGCATCGCCAGATCGCTGATTCACGCATTTTATAGGTCTCGCCTAAAATCTTTCTCATATTGAGAGGAGCGCTGATGGGTGCGGAAGTAAAGAGAATGGCGGATCTGCTGAGATCCGGCGCAACGATGTTGCAGGAGACTTGTCCGGTATGCGCTACTCCGCTTTTCAGGTTTGGAAAAGACACATTCTGCCCGAAATGTAACCGTCCTGTGGCGATTGTCAAATCGACGGAGGAGGAAGTGAGACTCGCGAGTCAGCAAGTGCTCGATGGCCTTGAACAATCAGTCCTGAAGAAGATGGGCGAGCTTGACGTGTCAATCAGAAACGAGGATGGACTGCCCGCGCTTCGTGAACTCGGGGAAGCCGTCAGGACATATCTGGCTGCGCTCGATCAGATTAGAAAGCTCAAGTCAACATGACTTGGAAACTGGCGCTAGTGAGAACCTCTGTTGAGCTCTACGTTGAGTCAGATTCGACAGTTGTTCATTGATCGCTTCAAGAAGTCTGTCAAGCTTGTCAAGGGGCACTCGTGCCCCGCAGGCTTGTGGATGTCCTCCTCCTGAGGCGCCCAGCTTGGGTGCGACCGCGCGAAGGATCCTGTTCAAGTCAACGGACTTGTCGACGACTCGGAACGAGACATCGGCAAGGCCACGACGCGAATCTTTGTCAACGTAGGCCCCGATACTGAGGCCGGTCGCAGCAGCGGCATATATTGCACCTTTTCCCGCAGGCCCGTCTAGATCATGAGCGACGCCTATTCTTCCCACCTTCTGAGCACGACTTTCGACTCTCTGCCTGAACACTTCCTCCAGCCCGCTCGCTCTCACAGCAGAGGTCACGATCCTGTTGTCGTCAGACGGAAGTCTGCAACTCGCCAAGAGGTCGACGATGTGCCTGTGGAATTCGTGATCAGATCTCGTGACCTCAAGTGCACTGCACAGGAAGCCTGCTTGGAGGAATATGGAACGCTTGTCCCATCGGTTGAGGCGATCTATGCACAGCGGTGTCAGGTCAGCGTAATCACCTATTGCGCCCATCAGCATGACTCGCTCCGCTTCTCTTCTAAGCTTGGAGCCCAGATAGCTGAATGTCAGTTCCGAAGATGAGTTTTCGCCGACTACGAGTTCTACACGCCGTTTCTCCGGGAAAGATGCTGCAGTGTCGGGGTGATGGTCAATATAGAGAACATGGCCCCTCCACTGACATAGTCTGCTCACAATAAGCTCCTTCGAAAGCTCGCAGAGTGCCAAGTCGAGCACCGCGAGGTCCCCTATTGGGTCAATCTGATCGAGGTCTCGGAGAAGACTGCATGGTTTGCTGAAGAAGACTCTAGACGTTGGGTTCGCCATTCTCATGAGTGCAGCACTGCAGATTCCGTCGGCGTCTTCGTGCGCTATGATCTGCATACTCCATCTGACTCATCATCTAGAGACCGGGTATTTCAGTCAGAGTGTTGGTGAACCACCCACCCGGCAATTCTTAATTCGCAGGGCACAAGGTTCTCAGTGGATACGCTTGGCTCACCCTAGCCTCTTTGATCATCCATTGGTCAATGTGGAGTCGATCGAGAGGCGTACCTATCAAGAGAGGGTGGCCGAGAACGCGCTCCGCGGCAACACGCTCGTTTCCATACCGACTGGACTTGGCAAGTCCCTAATCGCGGCTCTAGTTGCTGCAAGTAGACTGGCGCAATACCCTGACCGGCACGTCGTGATACTGGCGCCGACACGACCACTTGTCGAACAGCACTTCGGGACATTCAAGCGAATGCTGCGACTTGATCCCCAGGACTTTGCTTGCGTAACGGGGCAGACTTCTCCAGATGATAGGAGCCAAGACTGGGCGAAACGACTGATCGTCTCTACCCCACAAGTCTTCGTCAATGACTTGATAGCGGGGAAGATCCACCTTGATGACATATCGCTGCTAGTCTTCGACGAGGCGCATAGGGCAGTCGGTGACTACGCCTACACCTACATCGGCGAGAGATATACCAAGGCTTCCCGCGGCCTTGTGTTGGGACTAACGGCGTCTCCGGGATCCACCAAGGAAGCAATTCAGGAAGTCTGCAGAAACCTCAACATCACCCGAATCGAGTCTCGCACAATCTCAGACAGTGACGTGAAGCCTTTCGTCGGAGGAATTAGGGTCGATTGGGTTCCCGTTGAGCTCCCACCGATCTTCCGCGACGTGAAACGAATACTCGACGATTATGTCAAGGACATGCTGAAAGGAGTTCGAGACTATGGTTATCTGCCCACCGCCGATGCCGATAGGATACGCTTGCGTGACATACTGCAAGCGAGAGAGAGAATACGCAGCGACATGATACATGAGCCGACTGCAAAAGATGTGCTCAGAAGAATCTCATTCGGTCTCTATTCCTCGATTCACGCTCTCAGGTCAACGGAACTGCTCGAGACACAAGGTTTCTCACCGCTCAAAGCCTACCTTGATGGCTTGCAGGAGCGGCTGAAGAAGCGAGCAATGCCTTGGCTCAGGGCCTTCTTAGAAGACGCCAGAATTGTGAATGTTCTGCGAATAGCATCACGAGAGGCGGAGAAGGGGAATGAGCATCCGAAGGTGCAGGTTCTCATCGCAAGGGTCAGAGAGACGTTCGCTCTTGGCTCAAGGCGAGTAATGGTCTTCACAAATTACAGAGCGACCGCCGCTAGGCTGGTTGAGGAGTTGGGCAAGGAAGCTGGAGTATCAGCAGTGAGGCTGGTGGGACAGCAAACGAAAAGCAGAGACAAGGGTCTCTCCCAGAAACAGCAAACCATGCTCCTTGAAGATTTCAAATCAGGCCAGTACAATGTGCTAGTCGCGACTCAGATCGGGGAGGAAGGGCTCGACATAGTCGAATGTGATGAGGTCATATTCTACGACACAGTGCCAAGCGCAATCCGATACATTCAACGAAGAGGAAGAACGGGAAGAAAAGGCCCTGGAAAAGCAACGGTTCTGATGGCCCTGGGCACCAGAGATGAGGCATACTATTACATCTCAAGACGAAGAGAGAGAATGATGGCCGTCGCACTGAAGCAAGTCGCATCACAGACAGCTGACGCAGACACCGGCCCTGACCAGCCGAAGATGGAGGAGTTCATGAAGGAGCAGGAAATGACTCAGATCCCATGGAAACCTACAATCATCGTGGACTCACGAGAGCTAGGCTCGACCACGACGAGGGAGCTCTCAAAGTACGACGTCGTGATCACACAAGAGACCCTGAGCATGGGCGACTTCATCATCTCCGACCGAACAGCTGTAGAGAGAAAGACCACGGAGGATTTTGTTGTCTCCATAATCGATGGAAGACTATTCGAACAGGTGTCTAACCTCAAATCTGCATATGAGATGCCGATCTTGCTGATCGAGGGAGAAAGCTTCCAGACCTCACGCAACATTGCTCCTGAAGCAGTCATGGGCGCGGTTGCAAGCGTGATAGTGGACTTCGGCGTCCCAGTCGTATGGACGCGAAGTCCGTCAGAGACGGCCCTCCTGCTGCTCTCAATCGCGAGGAGGGAGCAGTCAAAGGGAGAACGGCGTCCCCGGATAAGGATGGAGAGGAAACCTGAATCACTTGCACGCGAGCAGGAATTCGTCATCGCAGGCTTGCCTCTGGTTGACACTGTCCTAGCACGGAGACTGTTGAGGGCTTTCGGAACAGTCGAGAAGGTCTTCTTGGCCTCGGAGCAGGAGCTTCAAAACGTTGAGGGAATAGGCAGGAAGATCTCCGATCGGATAAGAAAGCTGCTTACAGCCCCGTATCGAGAAGACGACACAATCACTTCATCTTGACCTCTGGGCGAGAATTCAGCAAAGACATATCCTCTCTGATCATGTATCTGGTTCGGAGTGTCGCATGCACATGGCGGAGCTCGATTCCACACTCGAGAAGTACGCGGCGATGGTGAACCAGCAGATCGAGAAGTATATTCCTAGAACCGCGCGGCCAGCGACGCTCTACCGGCCCATGTGGGAGTTGCTCGATCGCGGGGGAAAACGGTTCAGGCCGGCACTGACATTTCTGTTCTGCAAAGCAGTGGGTGGTCAACCACGAGCTGCCCTCGCCGCCGCTGCCGCTGTCGAGATTCTTCATAACATGACGTTGATTCATGATGATATTGAGGATCAGAGCGAACTTCGAAGAGGGAAACCCTGCATTCACCTAATGTTCGGCCTATCAGCCGCAATCAACTCCGGTGACGCGATGCTGATAAAAGTCTTCGAGGCCGCTGCCGACGGTGCGCGTGATGCCACGACCAAGAGCGTATTGGTCAAGCGATTCGCTGAAAGAGCTTTCCAGATCACCAAGGGCCAAGCGCTCGAATTCGAACTGAATCAGCGAAGAGATTTCACCGAGGAGGAAGTCATCGAGGTCCTCCGTAGCAAGACAAGCGCGCTTGTCGCCTTAGCATGTGAAGCTGGTGCAATCGTAGGCCGAGCGAAAAAGGGCCAACTCTCTGCTGCGACGAGGTTCGGCGAGGCTGCAGGTGTCGGATTTCAGATCATTGACGATCTCCTTAACGTCACCGGTGATGTTCGCAAGTACGGGAAGGAGATTGGCGGCGATATCAGAGAAGGCAAGAGAACAGTCATGGCCGCCCATCTCCTGAAGTCCGCTTCGCCAGAGGATAGAGAACGTTTCCTGGCAATGCTCGGGAAATCAACGATCTCACAGGATGAAATCTCTCAAGCGATTCAACTATACAGGAAGTACGGGGCACTGGAACGCGCAAAGAAGATCGCCGACGACCATATCGAAGAGGGGCTTGGAGCGCTCAAGAGACTACCGAAGTCGGATGCCAGAGAGATGCTTGACACGCTCGCCAGATTCCTAGTCCAAAGAGAATCCTAGTGTGACTGACAGAGAAGTTC
>CAZJVZ010000018.1:12960-18926 GCA_964549795.1 uncultured Candidatus Bathyarchaeia archaeon | reverse complement strand
CATGGCGCCGACTTCTCTCATCGACATGCCGCCGTATGTGTAGAAGCCCTCGTAGACCGGTAGCCACGGCCTGATCTTGTCGAACAGTTCCTTGTTGTTTGTTGCTATCATGCCTCCTCTGACGGATGTGTTCTTTCTTCCGCTCATGTAGTACAGATCGACAAGACCACACATCTCACGAACTATGTCCGCGACGCTCTTGTCTTGGTATCCTTTCTCTCGCTGCCTGATCAGATACCCATTCTCGGAAATCAGACTCCCGTCCAGAACAAGCATCAATCCATGCTTGTCGCAGATCCTTCTTATCTCCTTCAGATTCGCCATGGAGAACGGTTGGCCGCCAATGAGGTTCGTTGTCGCCTCCATTCTGACGAAGGCGACCTTGTCCTTTCCGTACTTCTCGATTACCTTCCTCAGTTTGTCGGGGTCCATGTTTCCCTTGAATGGGTTAGAACTCTCGGTTTTCAATGCCTCATCATAGTAGATCTCAAGGCACGATGCTCCTGTCAATTCGATGTGTGCCTTGGTGGTTGTGAAGTGGTAATTTGTGGGGATGACGTCGCCTGCTTTGGCGAAGACCTTAGTGATTAGATGCTCGGCGGCTCTACCTTGATGCACGTTCATGACGTGCTTGTAGCCCAGCACGTCCTCCACGGCTTTCGCAAAGTCGTAGAATGTCATGCTGCCTGCGTAGGCGTCGTCTGCGTTCATGAAGCCGGCAAACTGGTTATCGCTCATCGCATTCACGCCACTGTCAGTGAGCATGTCCAGAAAGATGTCCTTGGTCTTGAGCAGGAACGTGTTGTATCCTGCCTCAGCTATTGCGCTAAGGCGCTCCTCCACGGGAACCAGCGAAATTCTCTGCACCATTCGTGCCTTGTGCATCTCGATCGGGATTTCTTTCCCTGACGAAAGCTTGATCGACATCAGTCAACACCAGAAACAATCGTGGTTGCGGGCATGTGTGCTAATATCTCTTTCGACAGGTCGGGCTCACGATTCTGCCCATTTCTCTAGGAATTCCTTCGCGTTCTTCCTGGTCTTCGGACTCTTGCTCTTCAGCTCTCTCTTGACGAACTCTAGGATTCCTTTCCTGTCTTGGGCTCGGTCAAAGTACTCGCTGAGAGCTGTAATTGCTTCCCCTTTCACTAGCTCCTTGTGTCCTGGGCTGTGGTGGGTCTTGTCCGTGTTCAGCAACTTGTCCGTTATCTTGGGTTCAAGCGCCGGTTTTGCCTTCGCGATTCTTCCCGAGTTGCGCGCGACATGTGCAGCGGGAATCACGCTTCTGTCGTCCAACATTGTGTAATACTTGTCGAACATCTTCTCGAACTTGCCGTCTGTGTCAGTAGCTGTGAGGCTAGCGAGTAGGTAGCTGGCAATGTATTTCGAATGAGCACTCTCGCTGTCGATCAACCGTGCAAAGTGATCCCAGTGAGGATACAGAAGGTTCGGGTGTTCCTCGGCAATGAACATCAGAGCCTTGAAGCTCGTGTACCTTGTCTCATCCTTCTTGGACAGAATTCCGTTCAGCAAGTCGGCAAGTAGCTTCTCGTCTTGAAGGGCTCTTCCTGCCAGTTCCTTGGCAGTGACTTCCCACTTGTCAATCAGTCTGCCCATGTTTGGTCGGCTACTGATTTGACGGCTGCCGGCATTTGACATCTGTGGGGCTTCTGCGAGCTGTTGCGGAGTTCCTCCACTCTGCAAGGTCGGAGCCACGACAGCCCTAGTCCGGAGGAAGAGGTGCTTGGTCATTTCGCCTAGGGAATCATTCTGTGGATTTTTCGTGCTACCGTATCTAGGATTTCGCTGTGCCTTTTCTCGTCTTCTGCCAGATGTTGAAGGAGAGTTCGTACGGCTTCATCATCCGTCTTGCTCATTTCCTTCTGTATGTGGGATACCATGGATTTGCCCAAGGACATGTGGTTCTCTATCTCTCTCTTCACAATAATAGGGTCAGCGAACCCACTGAGCGCCTGCTGCCAGAGGGTCGTCGAAGAGTGAGTGTCATTTAGCGCGTCAAGGACAGCCTCTAGAATCATCGCGTGTTTCTGTGAGTCGTATCTCATCTCGGCCAGCAGGAGCCTTGCTGCACCGGTACCGACTTTCTGCTCTGTTTCTGCGAGCCTTGTTACGCTTTCTTTCTCGATTTCGGCCTGCGCTCTTATGAGCTCAACCAACTCTCTCCGCGATTCCATTCAGAATCACTGCTCGTACGAGGGCTGCTGGCGCGCCTAAAGTCTGGTCCCAGTGTACTGTCAGGAAGAACTGCGCTTGGGTTATATGCGAGGAAAGTCTCGCGTTCAAATCCCTTACGCACGCAAAGTGTTCTCCCTGCTCCGATCGAACCTGACGTTGGGCTATCGCTTGGCGAGTAGTTCTCGGGGTTTGTCAGTTGCCTTTTTTGGCTAGTTCCCTAAGAACATTCGCTGATCCGGTGAGCGAGTTGCCATGACGAAGGAAAAAGCTTCGGTGAATGGTTCGAATGATCTTAAGCCGACATTGGGTCTCTTCGATGCCACTGCCATAGGCGTAGGTGCCATCATCGGCGGTGGGATCTTCGTCGTCACCGGGATAGTTGCTGGCCTAGCAGGCCCCGCTCTTGTGGTTTCGATAGCAGTTGCAGCGGCTATTGCTCTGCTCACCGCGCTGAGCTTTGTGGAGCTGACTTCTTGGTTACCCGCGGAAGGGAGTGTCTACGAGTTTGCTCGGAGACTCATCTCGCCCTCCGCCGGTTTTCTGTCTGGCTGGATGTGGGTAGTCTCGAACATTTTTGCCGGCGCAGCCGTTTCGCTCGGATTCGCATACTATCTTGCTGCTCTCCTTCCTGGCGTAGAGCCCAGACTGGTTGCAGCAACTCTGTGCGTGATGTTCACGGCAATCAACTACGTGGGCACTCGACAATCTGCTACTTTGAACAACGTGCTGGTTACGGGAAAGGTTGCCATCCTGTTGATCTTCGCGATCGCCGGTCTACCCCATGTGAATCAGCAGAATTTCAGTCCATTCGTGACCTCTGAAGTTGGGGTTCTCTATGGCGCCTACTTCATCTTCTTCGCCTATGGCGGGTTCGCAAGAGTCGCCGTTGCCGCCGAAGAGGTCAGAGACGCCAGACGAATCGTGCCGCGCGCCATGATGCTCGCATTGGCCGTGTCAAGTATCCTCTACATGGTGGTCGGTGTAGTGGCCGTTGGGCTCATCGGCGCAGCGGACCTCGGAGGATCGAAGTCACCTCTCTCGGAAGCGATCAGTGTGCTTGGCAGTCCCGCGTTGGTGTACCTTATTTCGTTCGGAGGAATGATCGCCACGGCCAGCGTCTCTCTCACCTCGGTCCTGGGTGTTTCTCGTGTCATGTTCGCGATGGGGAGAAACAGCGACTTGCCTTCAGCCTTGAGTAGGGTCCATCCCAGACACAATACTCCGCACCTTGCTGTGTTGGTTGCCGGAGCGGCCATGACCATTCTCGCTCTTTCCCTCGATTTGACCGGTGTCGTTGCCGTGAGCACTTTTGCCATGTTATTCTACTACGGATCAGCGAATGCTTCAGCTCTAAGATTGAAAGCGGAGATGAGAAAATACCCCAGATTCCTGCCAGCAGTAGGACTGGGGTCATGCGCCCTCCTCATGGTTTTCGCGGGTCCCTCGTCGCTGGGAATAGGTGCACTTTGCCTCATCGTGGGGGTGGTATACTACATGGCTAAGAAGAAGAGAAGAGATCACAGGAGCGGTGAGGACCGCACATGAGATCGAGACTGCGCATGGAGGTCAAGCCCGAGCGCCCATTCATGGTCACGGGTTTGCCAGGCGCCGCTGGCGTCGCGAAACTGTCAGCGGACTATCTGGTCAAACAGCTGAAAGGCGAACTCTTCGAAGAACTATACTCGGACGCATTTCCGCCACATGTCCTAGTAAACAAGGATGGAACCGTCGACCTGTTGAGGAATGAGTTGTACTACTGCAGGAACCCGAATTCTGGTGGTGATCTGATAGTCTTCACCGGCAACACGCAGGCCGTGTCCTCCGAGGGACAGTACGAAATCGCCAACGAGACAGTATCCAGAGCTAGGAACCTCGGTGTCGTCAGGCTCTACGCGACGGCCGCTTACGTTGTAGAGAAACCGCCTGAGAAGCCCAGGATCCATGGAGCTGCCACGGATCCGAACCTCATCGAAGAGTTGAAGGAATACGGGGTGGTTCCGATGGAAGAAGGCAGCATAGCCGGCACCAACGGGTTGCTCTTCGGGCTTGCGGCGCTTCAGAGCATTCCAAGCATATGCCTGCTCAGTGAGACTCCTGCCTACACGACGCCAACAGGTCGCTTCGTGGTCGACGCTAAAGCGGCGCAAGCGCTACTTGAGGTACTGACAAGGATGCTGAAGATCGAGATAGACATGAAGCCTCTCGAAGCGGAAGCGAAGCTGAGCCAAGAGTTCATGCAAAGAATGGAGGAGATCGAGCAGCGCACAATCGAGGAAGTGCGAAGAGCCGCGTCTCCGCGTCCACCAAAGGAGCAGATGTACGTCTGACCACTGCTCATCGTTTCCCATGCATGTCTTGAGGAATCAACGATGCCAGGAGTCACCGCTGTCGTCGGGTCGCGCGGTCTAAGATCGGTTGGAAAGATAGCTCTGGACTACCTGATTGAGAAATTCCAGCCGAGACTGATTGACGAGTTCTATTCCCCGCATTTTCCCACGATCCACCAAACGCAACCCTCCTATGCAGCTCATCCAGACCTCCCCGGCAGGTCCGGCGTCTGGCTCCGGCATGATGGAGTGCAGCTTCCAAAGGTCGAGTTCTACCTCTCTGACTCGCCGAGGCTTCTGCTGACCAGAGGCTATCACGCGAACTTCCAAGGACAGCATGAGGTCGCAGAGCAAGTCCTAGACATATTCGAGAAACACAGCGTGACACGACTCTTTGTGCTGGCGGGATACGGAGTCGGTGAAGGAGAGGTCTGCTGCGCCGCGACCGATCCTGAACTGGTGGACGAACTCAAGAAACGCGGCATAGGAACAGGATACGAGGGACCCTTCATGGGTTTCTCAGGCCTCGTCTTGGGTCTAGCGAAGCTCAGAGGAATCAAGGGCATATGCCTCTTTGGCAGAAGCCAACCAAACCCCGAAGACCCGGAATCACCAGACCCACAGGCTGCGGCGAGAGTTCTGGAGAAACTTGCTGAAATCCTTGAACTGGATCTTGATCTCACGGGCCTTCACAAGACGCCAGCTGACAGAGCTGGACCAGCAATCATTGGTTCATAGAGAGTGCATGATATCCGCAGCGAGATTGTGCGGGCAGCCCGCGGCGGATTCGACTGGATCTACACCGGCATCATTGACCGTTCGGATTCCTAGAGGAACTGATGGAGCCTTCTAACCGCCCCGATGATGCAACTGGTCAGGGGAACAGCTGCCTCAGACGCTCCACTTTCTCCGCGATCATCTTGAAGTCGAATCGTCCTACGCTGAAGCGTGCAAGGTCGACCTTCCATGCCTCTTCTCCTGACTGCTTGTCTTTCCTGAGTTGCCAGCGATAGAACCGGATATCCCGGGCCCCATTCTGGGTCTCTACTGCAACTACGGCCATGATGAGGCTCGAAGAGCGATAGATATCGAATCCTCCGAGCTGCTTGAGGAACCCGCCTTCCCGAATCGGATAGTCCTTCCTGAGCTCTTCACTCAACTGCATGACAGCTCCGCATCTTATCCTACCATGAAGATGCATTGTGAGCATTATTGCTTCCGGCACGGTGGTAACTCCGCGAGTCCGAAGCCCACGTGTCCTCCTATTGACCGCTCCAGTCAACCTACCGCATGAGCGAGGGCGAATTGCATGACAATTGAAATCAATTGCATGACAGAACTGCGATCGGCCTGAGAATTGAAAGGTTCCCATCGTATAACAATGCAAATCAACCGTATAACGATCCGATCGGTCTATCGCGGAATCAAAGGTGGGGTCCACCC
>CAZJVZ010000018.1:0-12860 GCA_964549795.1 uncultured Candidatus Bathyarchaeia archaeon | reverse complement strand
TCAACCGTATAACGATCCGATCGGTCTATCGCGGAATCAAAGGTGGGGTCCACCCGAGGACGGGTGGGGTCCACCCTGTTCCTTGAGGTTCTACGGGCAGAATTGAAGGATAGTGAATCGACCGGCATCTCTCGTCTCTATCACCTCGGGGCCAAACGTGGAAGAGGAGGGAAGCGGGTCCTTTCTAGGGGCGGGGGGCAGGGGTTGTCATGTAACACCTAAATGTGTCGCACATGTAGACTCTGCATGTGCGTCGCCATCATGGGCAAAGTCGTCCAGACCGAGATTGAGCTGTCAGAATACGCTATCCTTGAGGGGATCGTGAATAAGCGGCGTTTGACCATCAAGCAAGCTGTCAGAGAGGCGATCGAGAGTTGGGTCGGGCTTCAGACGCCTCTGGAAGAGGACCCTCTCCTCAAGCTGAAACCTGTGAGAACAGGAGTCAGAACTGACTCGTCGAAGCTTGACGAGCTTCTGTACGGTAGGCGTCGCAAGTGAAGGTCTTCCTTGACACCTCGGGGCTGGTGGCCTACTACAACGAAGACGACAGTTCACACAACGCCGCCAGCCAAGTGATGAACCGATTTCTGACGGGCGAACTGCCGCTGACGAAGTTCTTCGTCTCGGACTACGTCTTTGACGAGACGATGACTGTCATAGAGTGCGTTCTTGGCAGACACGACCTGGCACTTCAGGTCGGAGGAGCGCTGAGATCGTCTCCGCGTACGATGATGTTGCGTGTGGACGAGCCGACTTTTGAAGCCTCTTGGAAGCTGTTCATGAACATGCGTGATGTGAGTTTTACGGACTGCACATCATTCGTCTTGATGAGGTCTCTGGGCTTGCAGGCTGCATTCACGTTTGACAGCCACTTCAAGAAAGCGGGAATCAAGACAGTACCCTAGCCCGAACTCGAACAGCCCCGCAGAGCCATCACGGGCCACCATGAATCAGAATCGAGTCTGACAGCCTGAAGACAGCAACGGGCCTCTGGCGTGTGCATCGGTCTGGATTGACCCAAGGGTCAGGACACTCTCGGCTGTGGCATGCCTCAAGTTGTGTCCTCGTGGCTTCGCGTCCGGGTATTCCGGCTATGAACAGTATAGAAAGGCCGAGGCCGTCACCTCAGTCAGCTACATGAAGCGGGGGCATGATCGACAGTGGAAACATTCGGAATCGCACCAGTCAAACCAACAATCTCCTCTAACATGCTCGATAGGGTTGATGTCCGTGTTGGAACGATCGAGCTTGTAGAGGACGTGAAAGGGTCTGAGAAACTGGTGAAGCTCACCGTTGATTTCGGCGATCACAAGAGAACCATACTCGCCGGAATGAAGAAGGAACGTGAGAACCCGAAAGAGATTGAAGGGAAACAGGCGCTGTTCGTCGTCAATCTCGAGCCCAAGAAGATGCTGGGCGAGATCTCGCAGGGAATGCTATTCGACATCGGCTATGCCGATAGGATCAAGCCGGTTCTGGCAATTCCGGAAAGCCCCATAGCCAATGGCACACGGGCCGGATGAATGAGGGGATCTCACCGGCACAGGAAAGAAATAGTCAGCCCTAGCGCACAGGTCAGGAGCCATGTATGGGGTAGAGCGCGGCGCAGGCTGATATCGCATGAGGGTCACTTCGAGCATTGTGCTTGTGATCGGTATTGTCGCAGCGTCAACGGCCTCGATCTTCATTCGCTACGCGCAGGCCGAGGCTCCTTCGCTGGTCATCGCAACATACCGCATGGGACTAGCTTCGCTTGTTCTGGTGCCGGTCGCTTGGCGGACTCATCGCACCGAACTTCGAAGCATGAGCAGCAGCGAGTGGCGGTGGGCGATTGCATCAGGCGTGTTCCTTGCACTACATTTTGCGGCATGGGTCACTTCGCTCGAATACACCTCCGTCGCCAGCTCGGTTGTTCTGGTCGCTACGTCGCCGCTGTGGGTGGCAGTGGCAGGCTGGTTGTTCCTGCGCGAACGATTGTCTCGTCCTGTCATCTTTGGACTGGCCTTAGCGTTGGCCGGGGGCACGGTCATTGGTTTGAGTGATACACTGCAGGAGGCTGGCAGTGCGCCTCTAGTGGGAAACGTGCTGGCGCTTCTTGGTGCAATCGTGGTCGCCGGATATTGGCTGATTGGGCGGCGGTTGCGTGGCAGGATATCGCTAACGCCCTACGTGACCATCGTGTTCAGCACAGCCGCTGCCGTGCTGTTGGTGATGACGATCGCAGCTCATGAGTCGTTGATTGGGTACCCGCCGCTCATCTACTTGTTGTTCCTGCTGTTGGCTCTGGTGCCGCAGCTGATCGGTCATTCCTCGTTCAACTGGGCGCTTGCGCGCCTTCCGGCTGTCTTTGTTGCTATCGCAACATTGGGCGAACCGATTGGCTCATCGACGCTGGCATTCGTGTTCCTCGGGGAGACTCCCACTTTGCCGACGATCTTCGGTGCTGCGTTGATCTTAGCAGGCATCGCGCTCACCTTGTCTGCTTCCCAGGCCACTAGGCCTGCCGAGGCCACGATCAACTGACGTAGAGTCGACGATCACGTTTGCGGGTGGCGACGAGTGTCATGCGAACCGCTGATGAGGTGTTGTCTCACCGGTGGGTAACAGAGCTACGAATTCGGGTTTCTCGGCTTGGTGGCTGTTAGAATCAATGCGTCGATGCCCGAACTGCAACACGATTGTGCTGATTTGTCATCTTGACTTGGCGTTCTCTTTGTGACCTGGGTGTCTGTGAAGCCTGCCTCTTTGATCAAGCTCTGATACTCGCTCTCAGGGAGCGCCCCGGCGACGCAAGCAGCCCATGCTTTCAGGTCGCTACGATCGATCTTGCGGCCGCGCTGGGCGACCACATCTGAGACCACGAACCTGCCGCCCGGTTTCAGGATCCGGAGAGCCTCGCGGAACACAGGAAGCTTGTCAGGTGCCAAGTTGATGACACAATTGCTCACAACAACATCAGCTGAATCTGAGTCGAGAGGTATGTGTTCGATCTCTCCCAATCTGAACTCAACGTTTGAGAAGTTGTGCTTCCTCGCGGTTTCCCTTGCCCTCCAGATCATCTCAGGTGTCGCGTCGATTCCAATAACGCACCCCGTCTGTCCGACGAGTTTCGAAGCTCTAAAGACGTCATACCCGCCGCCGCTGCCGAGATCGACCACTATCTCGCCTTCCCTGATTCCGGCAGCCTCGATCGGGGATCCGCACCCATCGTAGATCTGACTGGCCTCCGGAGGTGCCTCGCTCGGGGGGCTTGATTGTGGACAACAGCAACTATCGGTGGATTTCCGGGTCTGTGCGAGTTGAGCATAGTGATCTCTGACGGCCTTGCGTATTGTCGTCTCGTCGTGTGTCATCGGAGTTTCAAACCCTGACACAATACTCTCTCCCTGCTGAGACCATGACGGGGCCTCCGGATATCCCGGGCACTATCGTCGGAGGCATGCTCTCCATTCTGCACGGCCTGCATGGTCCTTGGGTCCCCTGACGCTTCTCAGCAGAGTGATTCTGTTCAATCTTCCTCATCAGCCTGCGTATCAGATTCGTCTTTGCCATTCGAGTCATCTACCAACACGGATAAGTAGAAAGCGATATAAACAGTATCTTCCGTCTACTACTAGATGGGAGTAGACAAAATGCAGGTCTCTGCCAAGTTGAGGAAGGAGGAAATCAGCCTCCAGGAAAGCCTTGCGGCGAGGTTGAGGGAACTCGGGCTCTCCAGCTACGCAGCCAGGTCACTAGTTGCTCTGCTTGGCAACGCGCCGCTGTCCGCCGGCGAGATATGCAGAGCTACAGGCATGCCGGATTCGAAGATCTACTACGCACTGGAAGAACTGGACAAGGCAGGACTCGTTGAGTCTCAGCATGGAACGCCGACTCTCTACAAACCTCAGAGATTCGACCAGATGATCTCCAGTCTCATTCGCGATGAGAAAGAAGAACACGAGCGGAGACTTCACGTTGTCGAGCTATTCAGGAAGCAAGCTGAGCCGTTGGCGAAGGCACGGTCAGAGCCGACGCAGATCGAGCTCGCCTACGTCGTGAAAGGCAAGCGAAACATCATCGAGCGAATGCTTGGAGCAATTGAAGAGTCAAGGAGAGAAATCGTACTCCTGATCTCGAATAAGGGCCTCCTAGACGCGGTTGCCGAGGGCGCAGTACGTGCGAGGAAGAGGAAAGTGAAAGTAGGCATTGCAGTTCCTCCTGAATTGAAGAACAGCGAGAGTCTGAGGACGTTAGATGATGTGCGGACGCTGGAATGTGAATGCAACATCCTGATCGCGGATTCAGAGAAGCTTGTCACAGCATCTCATTTGAATCGCGAGGGCGGCTACGCGATACTGACATCGGACAAGAGCATGATACGAATGAGCCGTGAGTATTTCGACAATCCAAGCTGCTGTGTCAAGTCGTAGTTGGCGCCGCCGGAAGGACTCGAACCTCTAGTCGCGCACGTTGGCGCTTCGACCAACGGGTCGCTGCCATGTGGCTAACAGCTTCAGCCCCAATCTTCCGCGATTGAGTCCGCTGCTCTACCACTGAGCTATCGTCCATGATCAACTGCTTGATCACAAACGGCGGCTCTATTCGGCGGCACCGTTTTCACCGAGCCTCAAGTCACTTATTTAAGAGTTCATAGTCGAACCCGACAAAGCCCGACCCGTCAGAGATCGGGTCACATCATGATTCTTCGGATCTCTCATCGTGTATGCTTTTAATATCGCACGAGGAGAGAGCGATCACAACTCCGTTTGAGGAAGATCCTTCTTGTCGAAGGCTCGAGATCGGGGATTCAAGGAAGCTACGAAGATTGAGGATGCGAGGCGCATCTTCTACGAGGCGCTTCCGCCAAAGCCATCGCCCTCTGAACTCGTTCCGGTTCCCGAGGCACTGAATCGAATACTCGCCGAAGATGTGACGGCGGAGGCAAGTCTTCCCTCCTTCGACAAAGCCGCTATGGACGGCTACGCGGTTGTGGCTGAGGACACCTTCGGAGCGTCGCAGACGACCCCCGTCCTGCTCAGACTGATTGGAGAGAGCAAGATTGGGGAAACGCCGACAATCCTGCTTCACAGAGGTGAGACGGCTGCGATCGCAACCGGAGCACCAGTACCGCAGGGCGCCAATGCTGTTGTGATGATTGAGCACACCAAGCGATTGGACACCGGCAGTGTCGAAGTGCACTCTGCTGTAACTCCGGAAGAGAATGTGGCCCAAGTCGGAGAGGACGTCAGACAAGGCACGGTCGTTCTTGAAATAGGCAGAAGACTCAAGCCCCCTGATCTGGGCCTACTTGTTGCGTTGTGTCGAAAATCCGTTAGAGTGGTTCGAAAGCCGAGGGTTGGTGTCTTGTCGACTGGGAACGAGCTGTCGGCCGGCAAGAGTTCTGGCGGAAAGATCGCGGATGTCAACCGTCCCACACTCATGGCAATGGTCGAGGAATCCGGTGGCATGCCCGTGGACCTCGGAATCGCCAGGGACGATCCTAAACAGATTTCGCAGAGAATCACGGGAGGACTCAGGTCGACGGATCTGGTCCTAGTGACAGCCGGGACATCTGTTGGCAAGGGTGATCTTGTACCAGATGTGATCAATGCGCTTGGAAAGCCGGGGATGCTCGTTCATGGCATCGCGATGCGTCCCTCACTGCCCACTGGACTCGCGGTGGTGAATGGCAAGCCGATCGTTTCTCTACCAGGCCTTCCGGTCTCAGCAATGTTCGCTTTCTCCACCTTCGTTCAGCCGCTCATCTTGAAGATGCTTGGCGCCGAGCCAGATCCTCAGGCCAAGATCAGAGCAAGGGCCACCAAACGGATCGTCGGAGTGCCTGGATTTCGCACGTTCATACGTGTCCGCGTGAAAGAAGAGGAGGGCAAACTGGTTGCTGAGCCTCTTCGGACTCCCGGCTCGGGCGTACTGACGACACTCACCCGCGCAAACGGAATCGTTGTGATTCCGGAGAACGTGGAAGGCTTCGACGAAGGAGCCGAGATTGAGGTTCAACTCTTCAGACCCGTGGAACGAGGTGAAAGCGCTGGGAGACCGTAAAGTCTTCAGAACACTAGTCACAATCGAGGAAGCACAGGCTGAGCTACACAAGTTCTTCAAACCTGAACCCACGTCCGTCGAGGAAGTCAGACTCTCAGATGCGATTGGACGGACGCTCGCACGAGACGTGGCATCGCAGATCGACGTTCCCGGATTCGACCGAGCGGCAATGGACGGCTACGCCGTTGTCGCAGGAGACACATTCGGCGCCGACGATGACAACGCCAAGAAGCTCCAGATCGTTGGACGATGCGAAGCCGGCCAGCAGCCCTCAACTCCAGTCGATAGAGGACAAGCCGTTGAGATTTCCACAGGTGCACCCGTTCCGCGCGGAGCAAACGCGGTCCTCATGGTCGAGTACACTCGCCATGCAGACTCTACGGTCGAGATTTTCCGACCTGTTGTCCCCGGGGAGAATATCTCAGCAGCCGGATCTGACATCATGGCTGGGGAACTTGTCCTCCGCAAAGGCGAGACTATCACGCCGCGCGAGATCGGAGTGCTTGCCGCGCTTGGAGCAGACAAAGTCGCAGTCTTCAGAAGGCCTCGCGTTGCTATCCTGTCGACAGGCAACGAGCTCATTCCTCCAGGCAGCCCGCTGACATACGCGAAGGTCTACGACATCAACGCCAATGCAATCGCAGCCAGCGTCAGCGAATGCGGAGGAGAGCCTGTCAATCTTGGGATCGTGCCTGACGATGCTGCGACGATCGAGAAGGCGCTCAGGCAAGCGCTAAGAGAAAGCGAAATGGTTCTGACCTCCGGAAGCACATCTGCAGGTGCAGGAGATCTCGTCTATCGCATCATCGACAACCTGGGAAAGCCGGGAGTGCTTGTTCATGGAATATCAGTTAAGCCGGGCAAGCCCGCACTCGTGGCGGTTGTTGACGGCAAGCCGCTGTTCGGTCTTCCGGGATATCCAACGTCTGCACTGATGATTTTCCATGCGCTCGTGGCGCCTGTTCTCAGGGCAATGTCGGGCTTGGCACGAAGAGAAGCCGTTGTGCTGGGCGCTAAGGCTGCATCCAAGATAATGTCGGCGAAGGGCAGACGCGAACTCCTTCCAGTTCATCTGACCCGTGACGCGACCGGACAATACCTCGTCTATCCAGCGACGGGTGGCTCTGGAGCGATCACGTCGTTCTCCCTTTCCGACGGATTCATCGAGATTCCGGACAATGTTGAGTTCCTTGAGGAAGGAGAACAAGTCAAAGTCAATCTCTTCGGAACAGGTCTGAACCCCGCGGACATAGTGGTAATTGGAAGCCACTGTGTCGGGATTGATGTCCTGATCGGAGTCGTTAGGGAACATAGCCCCGAGTTCCATGCAAAGGTCATCAACACCGGATCACTGGGAGGGCTTCACGCCCTGAAGCGAGGTGAAGCAGACATCGCCGGGATCCACCTGCTGGACGAAAGAACCGGCCAATACAACATCCCATTCTACCACCAGTTTGGGCTGCAAGGCAAAGCGGTCCTGATCAGGGGATACACGCGCGAGCAATGCTTCCTTCTGCCCAAGGGCAACCCGAATGGGATACGGAGTTTCGACGACCTATTCGGCAAGAAGCTCTCACTAATCAATCGGAACCGAGGCTCTGGCACCAGAATCTTGATGGATTTTCATCTCTCGAAGATCGCGGCCTCGAAGGGCGTCACACTCGACGAGCTCACGAGGCAGATAGAGGGCTACACTTCCGAAGCCAAGTCTCATTCCGCGGTGGCAGCCGCGATAGCCAATGGTAGAGCCGACGTGGGCGTCGGCATCAGGACCGTCGCAGTGACATACGATCTCGATTTCGTCAAGATCGGAGACGAATCATTCGACTTCTTGGCCTCGAAGGATCGCCTGGACAAACCGGCCGTTCAATCGTTCTTGTCTGCTCTGAAATCGAAGGAATTCGCCTCACTGCTCCGCACAAAAGCGCCAGGACTTGAGCCAAACCCCACCACAGGGGACATTCTGGCGAGCTGATCAGGAGGCGTTCACTGCTTCGCTCGTCGGACCTTGAGAATCTCTGCCGCCAAGTCCTTCAGCAGCTTCGATCGGGTCCTGTCTCCGCGCTTGACCGAGACATACCCTGTCTTCTCCCACCAGCTCGAAGGAATCGCGGCCTTCGGTGAAACCTCCGGGTCGAACGAGAGCTTCCTTGCTGCGGCCTCCAACTCATCGATTCGTGGGCCTTGAACAGCTTGCGACTTCGTGAGCCTTCTACCTTGCGAACGGGACTTCGTAGAGTCGATGGCCGCAGCCCAGACCACCATCTTTCCCGCCTGCTTCAACTCTCGCACGCCTCGCTACTGTTGGGTGGCTCGTCGGGCCCGGGTGAGAAACGATCCGTCTCTACGCTTTCTGGACAAGAATCGCGTTGACGACGCCGTGTTGGCCTGGTCTCGAAGTCACACGCGCCTGGCCTAGGGGCGTTTCGAGTATGGCGCCCTTTGTGATGACGCCGCGGCGCTGGTAGTCGACATTGGCTGGGTTCTTGGCGACACTCTTGATCTCGGTCTTCTCAGTCTTCCCTGTTGCTGGATCTGTAACGTTCACGAATTTCGTGGCAAGCACACTCAGCTTCATGTTGCCTCCGCGTCCGCGTTTCTGCACGATTCGAGGTTCACCTATGACAGTCGCTGTTGGGTCGCTGCCCATCTCGTATGCGCGCTTGCCGCGGAAGACTTTCCTTCGTCCTCCGGAACGTTTGCGTTTGTGCAAGTCACCATGCCATTGAGGCAAATCAGGATACGCTCCAAACTCAAGCGGTGCACAGCACCCAACACGGCATATAAGAATTACTTGTTCAGGTTCTGTTGCGTCCTTGGGACACGCTTCCAAAGTCGGGCGGCTGTTGCGGGGCGGGACATCGACAACTGAGCAGCTCGGTCATCCGCCCGTCGGGTCGGAAGGACTGTCAAAAAGCATCGAATGTCTAAGTGTTAAGAGTGGATCACATCAAATAGTACATCTTGGGGGCGCTGCCTCAGAATGCACAAGGACCGCCGGCTATCATTCACCCTCATTGTCCTTGCGGGCTTCCTCTTCTGTCTTCCACTCTATTGGGGGCTGATAAAAGACTTGTCAGACCTTCTGACACAGATCGTTTCTGGTGCGATTCTTGTCATCTTGGCTGCGGCTGTGGGATTGTGGATTAGGGGAGGATCGAAGAAGTCTGAGTCTGCTCAACGTGAAGTCACTCCAGATAACGTGAGTTCTGTGGACACAACGAAACATCAAGACGCAATTCTAGCGAATATTGTGCAGACCATCAGCAACCTGAATCTCAGGTACAGTCGAGGGGAGATAACCAGAGAAGAGTACCTCAAGGCCAAAAGTGACCTACAAACTGAGGGAAAGTCAGTATCCTTTGAGGCGGGGATTCTCAAGAGCAGCTATCGCCAACACGAGAGCGTTCGTCTCTGGGCGAAATACACAGGTACGTTATACAAAGGGTACCATGTGATTCAAGTCTCCTCTACCTCGGGCGCAACAATACCTGAAGGTAGAGATTGGTGGTCAGATCCCACGACTTATCACAATCCGAACGGTTCCGGTCGCGTGGGAAGATTGATCGTCCCTCCTCCCTATGAATACAAAGGGAGTCAATCGTTAGCTGACTTCCCTATTGGAGAATACAAGATAGTGTTTGAGATAGGAGAAGGCAAACTCTCTGATGGGAATCGACTAGCTCGGCAAGAAGCCTTCTTTGTGGTAGAGTCAGAGGCTCACCCGACGCAATACTCGGTTACTAGTAGGGAGAAGGAGGATTTTAGAAATGGTGTTGCAACAGAAGTGCAATTCATCTTGAAGATGTTCATTGATCCATTGCATCACTGGAACATTAGTTATCCTAGTTGGTGTAGCAAAGCCGAACAGTCAAAGGCGGCAATACTCGGCAAAGAGGACTACCTTGTTGCGATCTCTGTACGATGCAATAGAGGAGCGTAACAGGTACTTTGCCCGGGGAAGCGGTATGAGCTTGGCCGAGGTAGATCCCCTAAATCGGGCATGTGTTGAAGCATTTTCGCGGGCGTACGGTGAAGTTACGTGGCTCAAAATCGCATCCGACACTGATTCTCTTCTTTCGAAAGCGAGGAAGAACATCGGTTTGGTTTAGGTGGAAAAGTTGCTAGCCGCTACCCGAGCCTTGCATTGCCCAAAGATGATCAAGGTCACATCTTTTGGAAGCTCGTCACCTTGAATGTCAGCCACCTGTATCCTGACATTCGCGGACGCGTAATCAACCGCGCATGCGGCGTCGGTTGAGGAGAGGGCGGGAGGGCTCTGTCAAGTTCATGTCGGGTGCTTCCTCCTGTCAAGTTTCGTCGGGTGAGGCGCGGCGTTTTGGATTAGGGCCATCCACTTGTTCTCCCCCTCGACTTCTATTCCACAAGCACCGGCGGGCGTCTTGCCCTCTAGTGCCTCGTGCGGTCGAATGTGGTCGTGGTAGATTTGGCAGCCTGTCAGAATCGGCGTGTCTGGACGCTTTAGGCCACGCGTGACTTTCTCTCTGTCACGTATCTCGCCGGTCAACCGCTCCATCTTGTTGTTATTGTGCTTGCCTGACCCTGTGATTTGGCGCATGCGGTGCGTCGTCCTGTCGAACCTGTTCGCTCGGTATTCTCTCATCCATATGTCATGGTAGGCAGGTGGATTCCCGGAAACGGGGGCTTCTTTGAAATGGTGGGGGAAAGGGAGTAATCACTGATTATCGAATGTCGCTTGAGCGGGCGGCTCTCCGCAGCGATAAATACTCACATCAGCGTTTTTCCATCGATGGTGGATCGAGTGAAGAGTGAGCTGTTGTTCGCAGTCTTCGCAATGATTTCCGTTGGCGTTGCGGACGTACTACGTAGAAGAGGGTTGATGTCAGGTTCTTCGCCGGTAACATACATGGCGGTAGAAACAGGATTCATGACCTTGTTCGCCTTCGTTGCCATGCTTCTTCTGGAAGGGAGGCCGAACCTTACGAAGAGTATTGTGACTTATTCGCCCGTGACTGGGTTCTTGGTGTTTGCCGGAATCTTGGCACTGTTGATGGCCCTTGGTGGAGGTGAAGCGAGTCGATACTCGCCTGTTGCTAGACTTGGTTTTGTGGTGACTTTTCTGCTGGCGGTTTTCGTCTTCGGCGAAGAACTGACTGTTCCCAAGGGGATCGGTGTGATCATGGCTGCGGGAGCGGTATTCCTGCTATCATTGGATTCCTAGTCGCGGAGCTAGGTGGTTCATCCTCTGCGTACGTAGCATTTGTTACAGGTCCGTATTGCCGCAACGTAGTCCATGTAGGGGCCTCTGGTTGCGGTTCCCATGTATCTGATGCAGTCAAAGCAGACTGGTTTCCCACAGTACCTGCACTTCGCCCATGTCCGCTCTTCATCTTTTGAGGGTAGTGCTCGATCGCAGTCGGTGCAGGAAAGATCTCCCGTCTTCTTGTGGAGTTCGGTCATGTTTCTTCACGCTCTGCGACTACAGTTCCAGAGGGAACTTGCCCACCGCCCTTGCGAGGTCTGCCGCTGTGAAGAGCCCTACTGGCTTGCCGTCCTGAACGACCACGAGCCGTCTCACCTTCATCTCTGTCATTATGCGGGCTGCTTCCTTCACATCTGCTCCCGGCGGCACGGTGATCAGCGGCGACGACGCATAATCTCCCACCGGAATGGAGTTCAGGTCTTTCTTCTCGGAGAGAGCTTTCGAGAGCAGGTCGCGTTCCGTGAAGATCCCGTGGGTGACTCCTTCGCGGGAGACAAGGATACTCCCAATGTGTTCTTCCCCCATCAGTTTGCAGGCGTCGGCCACAGTCCTCTTGCAGTCAATAGTGACTGGTGTTTTGCTCATGAATTCCCTGACGCTCGCCAATTGCCCCACGCCCCTAGAGTTGGGCACGCTTCTGGATAAGCTTGGATGATCCTTCAGTGATCCCGGTCTATTGGTTCGGCGCGCTCGGTTGCTCGGAGGGTCGACTGGGATTCGCTTCTTCTTGGCTAGGTTTCGCAGGAGGTTCCTGTGGCGCGGCTGGTGGGTTTCCTCCCGATTGACTTCCCTTGAGGTCTTCGAAGATCTTCTGGATCTGTCTCTTCATGAGTCTGGAATCTTGGCTCAAGTTGAAGTAGTCACAGAAGCTTGGGGTCGTCCGTAGGAGTTTGGATCTCCCCAGCTTCTCCTCTGAGATCAGTCCCATATCTCTCAGCTGCTTCACATGTCCGTATGCGAGATTCCCTCTCACCTTCACGACGTGTGACTGCGCCACAGGCTGGCGCAGGGCGATGTAGGACAACGTCTTCAACGGGCCGGGCGTAAGCAGTTGTCTTGTCGCAAGTCGCTTCACGGTCCTTGAATACTCTGGCTTGAGTTGCATGACATAGCGGCCGTCAGAAAGCTCCAGGACTTCCAGTGCTCCAGGGTTCTGGGCGTACTTCTCCTTCAGGACCGAGGCGAGTTTCCGAATCTTCTCTTCTGAGCGCATGTTGAGGATTGATCCTAGGACGCCCACATCGAGCGGCTTGCCGGTAACATAGAGGGCGGCCTCGATCATTGAGATCTGTGTCTTCGTGCGCTGCTCTGAGGGCGCCTCGACCTGTTGAGTCTCAGACAACTGTAGGCGCGACCTCCGGCAATCCGATGATTATGTCACCCTGCTCTTCTTTCTGGCTCAGAGTGACTCGGTTCTGCATGACGAGGAACAGAAGCATGATGAACGCTCTGACGGCGTCCAGGTAAGTCCATTCCTTTGCCAGCTCGATAAACGAGATCGCAGGATTGCTAGTTGCTTTGCGAAGCAGGGTGGCGTAGAAGATCTCGATGTTCTTCTCAATGTTGGCGA
>CAZJVZ010000017.1:1555-19413 GCA_964549795.1 uncultured Candidatus Bathyarchaeia archaeon | reverse complement strand
GTCTCGTCCTCCTTTGAAGAAGAGGTTATGATGCTTGGCCGCCCAATTCGCAGGACAACCTGTGCTCATTCTCAAGGAAGGCACGTCACGTGCTAGCGGCAGGGAGGCGCAGCATGCAAGCATAGCTGCGGCACGGATCGTTGCTGAGTCTGTGAAATCCTCTCTTGGACCCAAGGGAATGGACAAGATGCTTGTTGACAGTTTTGGCGATGTAACAATCACGAACGACGGCGCCACGATTCTTGACGAAATGGACGTTCAGCACCCATCCGCGAAAATGCTGGTCGAAGTGGCTAAGACCCAGGATGACGAGGTTGGAGACGGAACAACAACGGCTGTTGTGCTCACTGGAGAGCTGCTAGGCAAGGCTGAGCAACTGATCGACAAGGACATTCACCCGACCGTCATAGCGGACGGATACAGAATCGCCGCAGAGAAGGCGCTCAAGATTGCCGAGGACATCGCGATTGAGGTTGACCCTGTAGACAAATCCATGCTGAAGAAGGTCGCGACAGTCGCGATAGCCACGAAGATGTTGTCCGATTACAAGGACGAAATCAGCGACATCGCTGTGCGATCGGTTCTGGAGGTGGCTGAGAAGTATGGGAAGGGCTACAGAGTCGATATTGATGACATCAAGGTCGAGAAGAAGCCAGGCGGGTCCCTCTCAGACACGAGGCTCATACAGGGCATCCTGTTGGACAAAGAGGTCGTCCATCCAGGAATGCCGAGGCGTGTAGAAAACGCCAAGATCGCTCTCATCAGCTGCCCCCTTGAAGTCGAAAAGACGGAATTCGATGCGAAACTGAACATAAAGAACCCAGCGCAGATGAAAGCGTTCCTCGACGAAGAGGAGAAGATGCTGAGAGAAATGGTTGACAGAATCGTTTCCGCGGGCGCGAACGTGGCCATATGCGAGAAGGGAATCGACGATGTCGCACAACACTTTCTCGCGAAGAAAGGTGTGCTTGCGGTACGACGGGTGAAGCAGTCCGATGTGGAGAAACTCGTCAAGGCAACTGGAGCCCACGTGGTCACAAACCTCGAGGATTTCGGCAGCAAAGACCTTGGCGCTGCTCAAGTAGTGGAAGAGAGGAAGATTGCAGACGACAAGATGACTTTCGTGGAAGGTTGCAGGAACCCGAAGGCGGTCACCATCCTTGTGAGGGGAGGTACTGAGCGAATCGTCGACGAAGCAGAACGCGCTGTTCACGACGCACTGTGCGTTGTAAGAGATGTCGTCATGAACCCCAAGGTGGTTGCGGGTGGAGGCGCGCCTGAAGCAGAGATCGCCAAGCGGCTACGAGTATACGCAGACAAGCTTGCCGGAAGAGAACAGCTCGCAGTGCAAGCATTTGCGGAAGCTCTTGAGCTGGTGCCCATGGTCCTAGCGGAGAACGCAGGACTTGACCCGATCGACACTCAGATTGAGCTGAGGACAAAACATGACAAAAAGATCATATGGGCAGGTGTAGATCCCTTCAAAGGAAAAGTCGCAGACATGTCAAAACAGAACGTCTATGAACCTCTTGCAGTCAAGATCCAGCTACTAAAGTCAGCCAGCGAAGCAGCAGCAATGATTCTCAAGATAGATGACGTAATCGCGGCTTCCAAGAAAGAAATGAAAGGTCCACCCAAGGGGCCGGAAGATAGTGGTGAAGAAGCGGGCGAGTACTAGGCGCCAAGAGGCCACTCTAATCGGCCCTCGGAAACTCACACGTTTCGAGAAGGCAAGAGTCGTTGGCGCCCGTGCCCTTCAGATCGCATTGGGAGCACCTGTTCTCATCGACGTGGACCCTGGAAGCATGTCTCCCATAGACATAGCAACACAAGAGCTTGAGGCCGGAGCGCTGCCCATAAGCATCAGAAGAACACTCCCCGACGGTGCAAGTCAGAACATAGCGCTGAAGCTGCTTTTGACGCAAGGAAACTAATGTGCCTCGTCGCATACGGAATGGTCAACTGTGGAGACCGGCACCACCCGCGAATGGGTCTATGCACTTCTCTTGTTGACCCTCGTCTCGGCGTTCTTCCTCGCTCTGAGGCTATCGGGACGCGCTCTCCTAGCGCTTGACTTTGAAGTGCTGGTCGTCTATCTACCGACAGCTATCTGTCTCCTCGTCTGCGCTGCGAGGACGAGTCCAGGTCTGTCAGAGCCGGCAGTTAGGACTCTCGCCGAGGAATCAAGCTGACATGGTGATCGGGTAGGGAGGCCTGGTCACTGGGTGCGGGAACAGAGGCCACGGCTGAACTGGCCCAGCCCTGCACAAAGGACAGAGCACCATTCCGAAAGACTCCAGACCACACGACCTGCAGAGCGGCCTACTGCACCTGGTGCACAGGTATGTCGCTACCGCTGACGGATGAAACGAGCATCCGGCGGCCGTCGGCGTCTCAGCCCCGGCATCAGGGAATGGCGTCTCAACCTGAGGCACGGCATGAGGGCGAGCAAAAACCATACTCATCCCGCAATTCAGGCAGTAGTTCGCTTCGCCTCGGTTCTCGGATCCGCAATTGAGGCATTTGACGGTCATGTGTACCACTTCAGGTTGGGTTGTCTGACAAGTTAACCTTTACGTCACGTCAGAGGCGCTTTCTGGGTGTGCTCTTCTACTCTATCGAAGGCTTTCCGTGGTCCAGTCGTAGCCTTATGAGTGTCTTGACTGTGACTCCCGTTTCCTTCTTGACTCTCGCGACGCCTCCGAATTCTACTCGTTCGATGACCGCGACTGCATCTGCTACTATGATTCCGTGTGAGAGCAGTTCCTTTATGATCGCGGCATAGGTGCCGCCCGTCGCAATTATCGAGTCGACAAGCAGAATCGAGTCTCCACGTTTCAATCCGTTTGCATACATGATGTCTTCTGAGTAGCCAGTCCTCTTGACTATTCTGATCTCTGTCGGGAGCATGTAGGATTTCTTTCTGATGACGAGCATGGGGGCTCCTGTAACGAGGCTCAAGGCCGTGGCGACGTGTATCCCCATTGCTTCTGGTGTGACAATCTTGCTAGCAGCTTTGACGTTGCCGACTCTCGCGACTTCAAAGGCGCAGCCCCACAACGCTTCAGTAGGTATCTCAGGAACGCCGGAACTCAGTGGATTGACAATATACTCGTACTCTCCCTGCTCTGTTTGAATGCGAACGACAGTGGCTTTTCGTAGATCCTCCCTGATCGTCTCGAGCCAATCCAAGGGTCCATACACGGCCCTTTCCCCCACGCCCACTGTACATAGCGCTTGTGGGTAATGCCGTAGATCCACAGTGGGTGTTCGTCCTAGCTCTGGACGCTATCTGGGGAAGAGTAGTCTCCTTTCGCCAGCGGGATCACCATGACTTGAGCTTCTGCCCCGTCGGCATAGTAGTGTTGGACTCGTCTAGCCAATGTGAATCCGAGCCTCTCATACAGCTTGATGCCGGCATCATTCGTACTTCTTACTTCTAGGAAGCACTCGTCAGCGCTCAATTGGCGCAAGGCGTCAAGTGCATTTCTCACGAGGCCGGAAGCGATGCCAACTCGCCTGAAGTCGGGAAGGACTGCTATCGATATGATGTGGCCTTTGCGGATGAACTTGATACGCTTGATGTCGGAGAAACCGTGTTCGATTCGGCACATGATGTAGCCTGCTATCCGGTTGCCCACCTCAGCTACTATGAACGCAGTCGAGCAGCTTCGAAATGTATCTATAAAGAAGAACGATGCGTAGTTCTCGGGGAGACATGTCCTGTTGATCTCGATGACGGATTCGAGATCGGCAGTGTTGAATTGCCTCAAGGAGAATTTCGTTTCCGTCAGCATCTCGGTTCTGACGGCTGATGTGGACATAGGGATACTATAAGGCATATGGGATATTGACCGGGTCCACCGGGACATC
The DNA here is from genome assembly GCA_964549795.1 of uncultured Candidatus Bathyarchaeia archaeon. Taxonomy (GTDB): domain Archaea; phylum Thermoproteota; class Bathyarchaeia; order 40CM-2-53-6; family 40CM-2-53-6; genus CAVPLU01. The sequence continues at coordinate 15,540 of CAZJVZ010000017.1, read as the reverse complement.
AATACGTTTAAGTGAAATGCTCCTTCGATGCATGGTCTCGAACGGCAGGGGGTTTCGCTTTGTCATCCACCTCTTGGACTTGGTCAACGAAACGCGGCACGTACGGCGACGAGGCGGGCGCAACCCCTGACTTGGCCGGACTCAAAGCGCTTGTCCAGCGGCGGTTCAACGTGGTCGACTCCTACGTCGACCAGTACGGAATTCCCAACTTCCTCGTTGAGAAGGAGCCCACGAAAGAGAGATTCAAGGAATTGATGGGCGATCTGGGCACCCATCATCTGAGTGCCTCAGTTCGTTCAGAGTCGGACAAGCTTCTAATCAAGGTCTTTCAAAGGGCAAGGGCACGATCATCGAATCCCATGGTCAATGTTGTGCTGATGTTCGCCACCGTTGGTACCATCCTCTTCGCAAGCTACACGCTCACCCGGTCGATGGATCCGCAACTCTTGGCAACTGTCTTTCGAGGCCTCGATCTCAATGCCCAGATTGTCATTTTCGCAGCTTCACTTTTCGGAATCATTGCACTCCACGAGTCAGGTCACAAAGTCGCCGCCAAAGCGCACAGAATGGATTCTACTCTTCCCTACTTCATTCCTGGTCCACCCCCTTTCGGGACGTTTGGCGCGGTCATTTCGCTGAAGAGTCCCCCGGCAAACAGAGACGAATTGTTTGACCTCGGATTTAGCGGGCCTTTCGTGGGTTTCATTGCAACGATTGTTGTCGCGACTGTCAGCATTCTGACTGCACCTCTTGTCCAAGAGGCTCAGGTGGCCACTCTTGTGGGCCAAGGGTTGCTTACCGTACAGGAATGGCCTAGAACACCACTACTGATGATACTGCTCAGCTACCTTGACATTCGTGCTGTGGGTCCAGGTCAGCTCATAGTGCTGACTCAGGTTGCCTTTGCTGCTGAGATTGGGGCTCTGATCACTTTTCTTAACATAATCCCGGCTTGGCAACTGGACGGAGGTCACATAATGAGAGCTGCCCTCGGGCCACAGGGTCACAGAATCGCAAGCGGCATTGGCCTCGTTGCACTTGCGGTTGCAGGATACTGGCCTTTCGCGTTGCTGATTCTGATATTGATGTTCACGCGAGGAGGACGGGCCGGTGTCGAGCCTCTGGACGATGTATCATCGCTCTCCAAGGGCAGAAGGATCCTGTTCGGCTTGGCACTTGTCATCCTCGCGCTCTGCTTCATGATTCTCTGACAAAACCAAAGTGACACTGTCACTCGCCTCTCTGACTTACATTCGCTCTATCGCGAAGGAGCACCACGTCGCTCGAAGGCGGTTGAGGCTCGACTATGACGAGTACTGCTTTGCACATTGAACTGCTGCGTGAGACAAGAACGAATTCGGCCTGTCAAGTCCATGACCTTATTGCGAGCGGCAAGATCTCCGTTTCTCTCGTTGAGGCCTCGGTGCAGAAGCTTCAGGAGAAAGACGCAGTCAGCATCTCCGGCGAACAGATCCACGTCAGCCACGCACAACGACTGAGGATCGCACAACTGGCAATCACTGATGGCGCCGACCCGGAGCGCGTTGCTAGAGAGCTACGGTGGCAGGAATTCGAAGCTTTCACGAATCAGGTTCTCTCCCAAGATGGATACGATACAAAGAATCATCTCGTGTTCAAAGCGTCAGGACAGAAGTTCGAGATCGATGTCATTGGCGCCAAGGAGCCACTTGTGCTGTGTGTCGACTGCAAGCATTGGCACCATGGTTGGGGCCCCAGCAGGATTGTTGCCGCGGCCAAGAACCAGTTGCTACGAGTCGTTTCACTTTCCCAAGTCCTCCCGGTCTATCAACAGAAACTACCCTTTGCCGGCTGGGAATCGGCGCGCTTTCTTCCCGTTGTACTGGCGCTTGCTGATGTCTCTTCAAGGCTCGTGGACGGAGTGCCGATTGTTCCTGTCCTGCGTCTGGGAAGCTTCCTTGCTGAGATTAGCCCGTGCGTCGAGAGCCTCCGCTTTGTTGACGTTCAGATGGGCTAGGGCGACGGCTTCTCTGTTCTTCGACGGTACCTACTGCTTCTTAGACTCCAGCTCTTCCCTGAGTGTCCGTCTCAGTATCTTTCCAACAAGTGTCTTTGGCAATGAGGTTCTGAACTCAACCAACCTGGGCGCCTTGTATGTGGCGATTCTCTCCTTGCAGAACTTGATGATGTCTTCTCCTGTGACTTTTCCTTCATATCCAGGCCTGAGTATGACGTACGCTTTGACTGTCTCACCTCGATAAGCGTCAGGGACCCCCAGCACCGTAGCTTCACTCACAGCAGGATGTTCATAGAGGACTTCCTCGACCTCACGAGGCCACACTTTGAGCCCTGAAACATCGATCATATCCTTCTTCCGGTCGACAATGTAGAAGTATCCATCTTCGTCCATCTTTGCGATGTCGCCTGTATAGAACCAACCGTTCCTGAGCGCATTGGCGGTCTCATCGGACTTGTTCCAGTAACCCTGCATGACCTGTGGTCCTTTGATGACCAGTTCCCCAACCTCATTCGGTTTCAGATCCTTCGTGCCCGTCTCAAGGTCGACGATCTTCGCATCGGTATCAGGGAACGGAATTCCAATGGATCCCGGGCGATTCTTTTTGGGATCGTCAAGCGGATTCGCGTGCGTGCAGGGGCTTGTCTCCGTGAGGCCGTATCCCTCCACCAAACGGGCTCCCGAGATTTGCACGAATTTCTTCTGAACTTCGACCGGCAGCGGCGCCGCGCCGGAAATACATGCACGTGTACTGGTCAAATCGTACTTCGCGATGTCTGGTCTGTTGATGAGGGCAACATACATTGTCGGCACGCTGCAAAAGACCGTCGCTTTGTACTTGCTAATCGCGCCAAGTATGCCCTTCGGATCACGAGGATCAGGAATCATGAGCATCGAAGTGGCAGTAAGGACGGGAGCATTCATGCCGGTGGTCATGCCGAATATGTGGAACAGTGGAAGCACGCTGACATGTATGTCAAGTCCTCGGCGGATCGGCAACTCGGCCTCACACTGACGTGCGTTGACGATGAGGTTCCGATGAGTGATCATCGCCCCCTTCGGCACACCTGTCGTCCCGCCTGTGTACTGTAGCAATGCCAAGTCCTCCGGCTTGACCTCTACAGCTTTGGGCCTAGGCCCGTGCTTCTTCATGAGTGTCAGGAAATCGAGGGCTCCGGGGCATTTGTGCGACTTCACGCCCTTCAGCGGGGCAAGCATTCTCAGCAATGGTGAAAGGTAATCGCGCGGGCTGGTTGTGATGACGTTTCGCAGTTTAGTCTTGTCTCTGACTTCCTGTATTATCGGGTACAAGGTGTCCATTGCAACAAGCGTCTCGGCCCCCGCGTCATTGAGTTGATGCTCCAGCTCCCTTCCCTTGTAGAGGGGGCTGCATGAGACACAGATCGCCCCTGCACGCAGTGTTCCATAGAAGGCGATCACAAACTGTGGAATATTGGGCAAGAATATTCCGACTCGATCGCCCTTCTTCACCCCCAGATCTTGCAGCGCAGTCGCGAATCTGTCGACGAGTTCGTCGAGTTCGCGATAGGCTATGCGTCTACCGAGGAAGATGATCGCTGCATTGTCGGGAAATGTCTTCGCGCTTTCTCTCAGCGCTTCACCCAATGTGATCTTCGGATAGTCGATCGATCTTGGCACTCCTTCTGGCCAATACTTGAACCAGGGTTTCTCCAAAGAATCGGCACCGATCTTCCTACACTCGCGAATCTATAAAACGCTAACTGCGCTCGTTGTCTCGTCGACGGAGCGCCTGGTGTCGCGACCTCCGGTTCGGTTCGTCCAAGCCATTGACAGGTTCAAGCATCGAATCTTCTATGCTCTGCGATCAAGAAAAGGAGGAGACCCCCGAAGGGGGTGGTTGGAGAGCCTAGCTACTTACCTGCTTCTTCCCACTTTCTCCAGGCCGCGAAGTCCGAGCCGAGCAGCTGAAGGGCGATGACGATCTTCTGGGCGTTCCTGGTTCCTTCGGCAACGATGGCCTGTCTGGTTGTCCTGAACGCTTGTTGCACGTCGTAGTCGGTGGTCGTTCCCATGCCGCCGAACCATTCCACGATGTCGCTGATCGCTTTCATGCAGACCTCAGATGCGACCAGTTTGGCACAAGACGCGGCCATCATGGCGTCATAGAATGATGCCCTACCATCATGGTATCTATCCACGAGCCACGCCGCCCGGTAGCACAGCCATCTCGCAGACAGCACGCTCGCATAGTCCTCCGCCAGTTCGAACTGGATCCCTTCGTGACCGGCAAGCGGTCGCCCGAAAGCCCGCCGTTGCTTCACATGTTCGATTCCAGCTTCCAGGCATTTCTCCGCGCCCGCCACAATCGCCATTGTGGTCGGCACTCTTGCGTGGACGAACGATTCGTAGGTGAGCTGATATCCCATTCCATCGGGTCCAACGAGGTAGTGTTCCGGCACTTTCGTGTTCTCATACCGGAGGCCTCCGAGATCTATGCCCATGCCTTCGAAGATCGATGTCGTGATTCCGTTCGAGGTCACAGGAATGTAGAGGAGGCTCAAGCCCTTAGAGCCAAGCTCAGGTCGAGTCTTTACAGATGTAATGAACCCTCCGCCGTATTTCTGGGCTTCTGGAACGCAACTCAGAATCTGCTTCTCACCGTTGACGATATAGTCTCCGTTGCTCTTCTTCGCCGTTGTTGTGATCGCCGTGAAGTCAGTACCACATCCTGGCTCTGTATTGTGGAGCGGAGTTATCCATCCTTCCTTCACAACCTTCGGCAAGACTTCCTCCTTCAGCTCGGCGGTTCCGTAGACGGCAAGCATGCGAGAGCATGATGCGCCGTACCAGATCGGGATTCCGGCCACTCCAGTCGGATCAGCCTTTGTAAGTTCCTCCACGGCTATGATGAAGGTGACGTAGTCTGCTTCGCTTCCCCCGAATTCCTTCGGAAGCAGTAGACCAAGCAAACCTTGGCTTACCATCGCTTTGTGGACATCGGGCGTGATCATCCGTGCTTTGAGTATCTCTTTGGCCTTCGGTGTCATGTTCTTCGCAAAGTAGTCCTTGAGTGTACGCCTGAAAAGCTCCTGTTCTTCAGTGAAGCCAAAATCTATCGGCATGTCAAGTCACTTTCCTTTGAATTCGGGCTTTCGCTTGGACATGAAGGCGGACACTCCCTCCATCACATCCTTGCTCGAAAGCACAATGCCAAATGCCTCCGACTCAAACTTGAGACCTACCTCCAGCGGAACCTGAGTGGCATAGTTCAGAGCCTGCTTGGCAGCCTTCAGCGCTATCGGTGGGCCCTCCACGAAGTTCTTGGCAAGCGCCTTGGTCTCCTCGATGAGCTTACCTGTCGGGACGACTCGGTGCACCAACCCTATCCTGAGAGCTTCTTCGGCCTTGATCCGGTTCCCCAGCATAATGAGTTCCTTTGCTTTCGCAAAACCGACGATGCGAGCAAGTCTCTGTGTTCCGCCCCAACCCGGCATCAGCCCGAGCTTGATCTCTGTCGCTCCTACTTGGGCACTCTCGGATGCGATTCTGAAGTCGCATGCGAGGGAAAGCTCAAGCCCTCCTCCGAGTGCGTATCCGTTGATGCACGCGATCACCGGTTTGCCCAGTCCTTCAATCCGTGCAGTGAGCTCGTGGCCCTTCATCGAGGCGTCGACTGCCATCGAAGGAGTCACGCCGGTAAACGAGGTCACATCTGCTCCTGCACTGAAGGCCTTGTCTCCCGCGCCCGTCACGACGACGCACTTCACTTCCTTGTCAGATTCGAAATCGCTAAGTGCCGACACGAATTCACTCATCATGTCGATCGTCATCGTGTTGAGTCTATGTGGTCGGTTCAGAGTGATCCAGCCAATTCCCTCTTCTTTCTTGACGATAATGTCCTGGTAGGTCTTCCCTTCACTCAACCTTGGAAACCTCACGTACGAGAGGAGTCCCACTACCCACTATAAGAAACTCTCTCCAAGCTCCGCTAAGCCGTGTTCTTCACAGGCACTCGTCGCGTCGGGGCAGCTACTTGTATCTGTGGAATCCCTGGCCTGTCTTCTTGCCCAACCACCCGTTCTTGACGTATTCCGCTAGGAGCGGGCAGGGTTCATACATTGGTTCCGGATGCTTCGTGTGCAGCTCGTTGAGAGTCTTGGCCACAGTGTCAATGCCCATCTTGTCGGCCAGCTCGCATGGTCCTGAGGGCCAACCAGTGCCGAACTTCATTGCAGTATCGATGTCTTTCGGTGTGGCTACTTCGTCGTGGATCAACCAAGCGGCAGCATTAGCCGCCATCGCATAGAGCCTGTTGGGGTCAAACTTGTCCGCTAGTTCAAACGGTATTCTTGGTCGTCCGGCACTCCAATTGTAGAAGCCTTCTTTTGTCTTCTGGCCGAGTTTTCCGGCCTTCACAAGAGGCTGATAGATTGGGCAGGCCTTGGCTCGGGCGCCAAATGCGTCCTCCATCTCTCTGGCGACGCTGCTGAGAATGTCGAGGCCAACGAAGTCTGCCAGCTCGAATATTCCCATCGGAAAGCCGGCCTGATACTTCATCGCGGCGTCGATCTCGTCTTTCGTTGCCTCTTTCCGTTCCACGGCCCAGAATGCCTCGTTGAAGACTGCTGCTAGTATTCCGTTCACGATGAATCCTCTGACATCTTTGTTGACAAGCACCGGTGTCTTTCCAAGTTTCTTTGCGAGGTCTAGTGCGAACTTCGTTGTCTCTTGGCTGGTCTGGGCTCCTTTGATGATTTCAAGTAGCGGCATCATCTGCGGGGGATTGAAGAAGTGCAGCCCAACGACCTTGTCAGGTCTGCCTGTGACTTTTCCGAGTTCGGTGATACTGAGAGTGGATGTGTTCGATCCAAAGATGGCGTGTTTCGGCGCCGCCTTGTCCATCTGCGCGAAAAGTTTCTTCTTCATTTCAAGGTTCTCAGGAGCTGCCTCAACGATCAGGTCCACATTCTTGAAAGCTTCGTCCATGTTGGTGGTGATGTGCAGACGAGCCATTGCGGCATCTGCGTCTTGTTTACTGACTGTTCTCTTCTCGACAAACTTCTCGATGCTCCACTGGATCTTCTGGCGTGCTTTCGACAAGATCTCGTCATTGATGTCAACTATCGTCACGTCGGTGCCTGTCATGATCAGCAGCTGTGCTATTCCGTGGCCCATAGAGCCTGCTCCGATTACTGCAGCCCTATTCAGAGGTTGCGTGCTCATCACAATCTCTCCGTCTATTCTCGCCCACTATCTGGTATTTCAGAGATTAGATCGGGATCAGTTCATAGCTGGCTCCGTCTGGCGAGACCTTCGCTGCAAGCTTCACTTTCATGCCAATCTTGGCCTGGCCTAGCTTGACACCTGTGAGCCAGGCTAGCACCTTGACTCCCTGCTTCAGCTTGGCAACGGCGACAGTGTATGTTTCGTGCTCGGCAAAGCTTGGTGGCCGCACAATGACGTGGGTGAAAGTCTCGATCTCTCCTTCTTCGCCCGTAAGGTCAATCCATTCCATGTCCGAGCTGAGGCACTCGGAGCAGTCGACTGTGGGTGGGAAGTACTTCTGTCCACACTTCTTGCATTTGGTGCCGAGTACTTTCCCGTTCTCTAGCTCATCCCAGAACTTCGCTATCTTGTTCGTCGGAATGTCGAAGGCAAAGGTAATGGGTCTGGACTTCAAGGCTCGTGTAGGAGGGCCAAAAGCCATCTCAATCCCTCCCGAAGATCGTCACGTAGCAGTAATGTCCCGTTCCTCCGACGTTGTGCGCCAATGCGTTGCCATGCTTGACAGGCACTTGCCGCTTCTTCGCTTCGCCGCGCAGCTGACGCGTGGCCTCTGCAGCCATCGAGACCCCGGTCGCCCCGATCGGGTGTCCCTTGGCCTTCAGGCCTCCGTCGACGTTGACAGGTACTTTTCCGCCGATTTCTGTTTGGCCTTCGCGAATCATCTTTCCAGCTCCTCCTTTTTCGCAAAATCCGAGGTCCTCATACGCTAGTAGTTCAGCGATTGTGAAGCAGTCGTGAACAGTTGCGGCATCGATCTTTGATGCATCGACCTTGGCTGCGGTATAGGCTCTTTCAGCCGCTACAGTCGCCGACAGCAGGGACGAGTAATCTTCTCTCTTACTGATGTTCGCCGTGCCTGAGGATACGCCGAGTCCCTTTATCCAGATCGGTGTGTCGGACAGCGCCTTTGCCTTCTCCTCCGATGCCAAGACCACGGCCGCTGCTCCGTCGCTCACAGGGCAACAGTCGAAGATCTTCAACGGCCACGCGATGACTCGCGAGGAGAGAACATCCTCAGCCTTTATCGGGCGCTGGAAGTGCGCGTATGGATTCATTGCGCCGTACTTGTGGTTCTTGACGGCAACCATGGCAAGGTCTTCTTCTGTAGTTCCGTACTTCTTCATGTGCGCCGTGGCGTGCAGCGCGTAATATGCTGGGAATGTCATCCCGAAGTTGTGGAACTCCCAGAGATAGTACCCTGCCCTACCGATCAGCTCGATTGATGTTAGAATGTCCACTTCCGTCATTTTCTCAATTCCGATGGCCATTGCGATGTCAGTCTGGCCACTAGCGATTGCTTGGTACGCGGTTGCGACAGCAGAGCTTCCCGAGGCACACGCGGCTTCACATCTGATGAGTCCTGCGCCAGTGAGGCCCGCATACTCGGACACAACAACCGCTGGAAGGAATTCCTCGTACCATCCACCTGCAGTGCCAACGGTCACGAAGCCAACATCCTTCTGTACGATGCCAGCATCCTCAATAGCCGGCTTTATCGCTTCAAAGGCCAGCTCCGGAAGATTCGCATCCCGCCGGTCACCGAAGACAGAATGCCCTATTCCGACAACGGCAACTCTTCTAGACAAGAGCTTCACTCCAAAGCAAACTCGATATTTGTGCACGAAGCTAGCCTCGGGTTCCCTTAAAGCTCTTGTCACGGACAGAGAATCATTCTGAACAGATCAGAGCGTGTTCTGCTCACGACAGTCCACGGCCCTCCAGCCACACTGAGGCTAGAACCTGAGAATTGGGAGAACCTGTTTCTCTACCCACAACAAGCGAACCTTCCCTGAGCGATGATAGATCTTTTCTATCACCTACCACGGTTCGTCCATGATGGTGACATATTTGGCGAAGTTTCCCTCCGAGGAATGGATCAAGCTCTTCATGGAGCAACTGAATGCAAACAAGAACTATGAAGAGGCTGCAAAGACATGGGAAGGCGATTTCCTATTTGTCATAAACGCCGACGCTGAGCTGAAAGAACCGGCGACCATGTACATGGACTTGTGGCATGGGAAGTGCAGGGGCGTCGCACTTGTGAACCCCGGCGAGGAAAGGAAGGCGGCGTTTGTCTACTCAGGGCCCTACGGGAACTGGAAGAAACTGATAAACAAGCAGATTGACCCGATACAAGGCTTGTTGACTGGGAAGTTCAAGCTTCAGGGAGACATGGCCAAGGTATTGCGTGCAGTTAGGGCCGCAAAGGAACTGGTTGAGACTGCCGGTAAAGTCCCCACAGAGTTCGCGTAATCCCTCACTCTTGTAGGTTTGGCTTGGATTGTGGTTTTTCACCAGCCCGAAGATCATATTCGGTGAGGACTCCCTTGAGCAGTTGAGGGCGATCGAAGGCAAGCGCGTGCTAGTAATCACAGACCCGGTCGTCAGCAAGCTTGACATGCTCGGACTCGTGGTAGATGAGCTCAAGAAGGAACCAAGAACCATCGAGGTCTTTGACCAGGTCGAACCGGAACCATCGTTCGAGAACGTTGAAAAAGCAGCAGCCGCCGCGCATCATTTTCAGCCAGATCTGCTTGTAGCGCTGGGTGGAGGTTCATGTATCGATGCTGCGAAGGGGGCGTGGGTTCTCTATGAGCGGCCAGATCTCAAGCTTGAAGCGGTCAGTCCCATGACCAAGCTTGATCTGCGAAAGAAGGCAAGACTCGTAGCGATTCCTACAACGGCTGGAACAGGTTCAGATGCAACCTGGGTTGCCGTGCTCACCGACAAGAGCCAAAACATGAAGCTTGACTATTTTGCCTCACGAGAACTTGTCCCTGACTACTCGATACTGGATCCCAGATTCGTGCTCAAACTTCCGAAGGAGGCCACGGCCTACTCTGGTCTAGACGCCCTCGACCAGGCAATTGAGGCATACGTGAGCCAATGGCGGAACGATTTCGCTGATGGCCTCGCCTTAAGGTCTATCCAGATACTTTTCGAGTATCTCCCGAAGGCCTTTGACAATCCTGACGACCTATTGGCTCGCCAAAAGACTCAGAACGCCGCGACGATGTCAGGGCTTGCCTTCAGTAACTCGCAGGTCGGCTTGGCACACTCTACAGGCCATGCCCTGGGCGCAATATTCCACGTGGCACATGGCCTTGCCGTCGGGATTTCGAATCCCTACGTCATCCAGTTCTCATGCCGTGACGCAGCCGAACGCTACAGCGACATTGCTCACGTGATCGGGATCAAAGAGGAATCGTATGAGAAAGCCACAGAGATGCTTGTGGAATCGATCAAGAGGCTCATGGTTCGTCTCAAGACTCCGTTGTCTTTGCGCGAGGCAGGTATTTCCAAGAGCACGTTCGAGCAGGGCGTGGACACCCTGATCGAGCAAACGAACAGATCTACGTGCACATTCGTTAATCCGCGAGTGCCCGACGTCGAAGAGGTACGCAAGTTATTCGTGTGTATGTACGAAGGCAAACCGGTCGACTTCTAGCACTAGGTGGAGGAATTGATCGGCGGATACATCGGCAAGACGCTCCTAATCGATCTGAGTCGCGAGAAGATCATCACAGAGCCGACCAACAAGGAATTCGCGGCAACATACATTGGAGGCAGCGGATATGCCTGCAGGCTCGCCCTCGATCATCTGAACGCCAACACGGAACCGCTAGGTCCCGAGAATGTGTTAGTCTTCGCTACAGGTCCGCTGGTTGGGACCGCTGCCCCCGATTCGGGGAGGCACGTCGTCTGTGGGAGATCACCTCTCACCCATCTGTGGGGAGAATCCTACTCGGGTGGTATCTTCGGGGCGAAGATGAAGTCTGCAGGTTTCGACGTCATTGTCGTGAAAGGAAGAGCCGCGAAACCAACCTACATTTCGGTGAAGGACGGAAGAGCTGAAGTCAGAAAGGCTGCCCAACTCATGGGTGAGGATACGAAATCCACTCAGACACTCATCAAGGAAGAACTCCATGACCGGACGGCAAGTGTCTCGTGCATCGGCAAGGGCGGGGAGAACCTTGTCAAATATGCGGCCATCATCAACGATTGGAGCCGCGCTGCCGGGAGGACCGGACTCGGTGCCCTGATGGGCAGCAAGAACTTGAAGGCAGTTGCGGTCTCCGGCCAAGGCAAGGTCACTGTTGCCGAGCCTGAGGAGTTCATGAAGGCCTGCAGCAGCGCATTCAAGTTCATCAGGGAATCAAGCGGGACTGAGAGCTTCCGAGCCTGCGGCACAGCTGCCGCCGCAACATACTTCAACGAAATCGGAGATTTGCCGAGCAAGTATTTCACCGGCGGAAGATTCGAAGAGGCCTACAAGATCGACGGCACGGAGATGAAGCAGACGATTCTTACCGGGACAAGCGCATGTTTTGGATGTCCAATCCGCTGCGGGCGCATCATAACGATCAACGAAGGCAAGTACGCGGTCGGCAAGACTGACGGCCCGGAGTATGAGACCCTCTGCGGTTTCGGATCGAACTTGCTTTGCACGTCGCTGGAAGGGATCTCATATGCAAACGAACTCTGCAACAAGCATGGAATCGACACGATCAGCTGCTCCGCCACTATCGGGCTTGCATACTATCTGTACGAGAAGGGCGTGTTGACGAAGAAGGACACGGGAGGCCTTGCGCTTGAATGGGGAGAGATCGATCCTGCAATCGAGTTGGTGAAGATGATCGCTGAACGGCGAGGCCTCGGCAGCCTCCTCGCCGAAGGAACCCGAGAGATGGCCAAGAAATTCGGAGCCGAAGACGATGCCATGCATGTCAAGGGCCTAGAGATGCCATTTCATGACATAAGGGGAGTCAGTGGCCTGGCGGTCTCCTACGCGACTTCTCCCAGAGGCGCCTGCCACAACTACTCCATGCTCTACCTAGTCGAGATCGGCCAAATCGTTCCAGAGCTCGGAATCGAATCAGCAGACAGAGTGTCAAATGACGGAAAGGCCCAACTCGCCTTCAACAGTGAGAACTATCGAGCGGTATACAACGCGATGCAGATGTGCGTATTCGCAAATCCGGTGGTGCAGGATATTGCGAGCATGTTGTCGCACTGTACCGGTCTCAAGCTCTCGCCGCAGGATCTGCTCACGATCGGCGAAAGAATCATCATGGCAAAGCGCGTCATGAATCTTCGTCTGGGCGCGACAGTGCAAGATGACCGGCTGCCCAAACACGCCATGAAACCTCTGGCGGAAGGCCCCACGGGAGGAAATGTGCCGGATCTGAAACGGCAGTTGAAGGAATACTACGCGCTTAGAGGGTGGGATCCGATAAGCGGACATCCGACTCAGGAACGATTGCGTGCGCTAGGGATTGAATCACTATCTGGGTATCTGCCGCCTAGAAGATGATCCTGATCGCTTGGACGATCTTCGGAAGGATCTCTCCGGCTGGTCCGTTCACCTTGTAGTCGCAGAGATTGTCCCAGCTAGTTCTTTCACTGTCGATCGAGACGATCTTGGCACCGCTCTGTTTCGCGGTCTCCGGAAGTGAGGCCGCTGGGTAGACCTCAAGCGAAATGCCGACAGCAAGCAGCAGGTCCGCTGATCTCACTTTCCTAAGCGCCTCATCGAGTGCCTTCCTTGGGAGCGGTTCTCCAAACAGGATGACATCAGGCTTCAACGGGCCGCCGCACTTGTCACACGTCGGTACGTCCTGCTTTGCTATGCGGTCGACAATCCGTTCAGTTGCGTACTCCGCGGAGCATCGCGTGCAGATGATTCGGCCGGCATTGCCATGAAGCTCGATGACGTGCTTGCTGCCCGCGCTTTGATGAAGGCCGTCCACGTTCTGTGTGATCACCGAGTCTAGACGTTTCATTGCCTCTAGTTCTGCGAGGGCTATGTGGGCGGCGTTGGGCTTGGCCGTGAGGAAATTCCAGCCGATCTCTCTGGCGAACTCCCAGAACTTGCCGGGATCTCGCGTGAATGATTCTATCGAAGCCACGACAGCAGGGTCGTATCTGCTCCAAAGTCCGTCTTTTCCTCGGAAGGTCCCGAGGCCGCTTTCGGCGGATATTCCGGCACCTGTCAGTGCGACTGTTCTTCTTGCGTGCTTTAGCTCGTGGGCGACTGCCATGATGGTCGAGTATGCTTCCAATCGGGATTCGGGCCCCTTGTCGTATGGGCGCTATATTTGGTTGACTTGCGTGCGGACACGGGCCGGATGAGAACGGTTTATCACAGTTGACTGTACAACTCGGGGGGACCCATCTTGAGGGACGACGTGATACAGAGGCAGCTCTCCGATGCGATCGTGAAAGGAGACTCAGAAGCAGCTGAGGCGAAAGCCAAGGTGCTTGCACAGTATGCGAAGAACCCAACGGAAGCGCTTGACGATCTTTACGACGCCTTCAGGACCGCTGAGAGCCTTCACTCGATTGGAGAATACGATGACGCACGGTTTGTTGCCTCCGCGAATGCCGCCAGAGCCTCTCTCAATGTCCTGAAGTCATCTCTCGTGCCTAGGCAGACTCGGTTTACGGCGAGAATCTGCGTGGGCGCAGTCTCAGGCGGAAGTGACGTGATGAGCAGCATCATGGCTGCCTTGTTCGCCGCAGCCGGCCACCAAGTGACTGACCTGTCAAGGTCAGCAACGCCTCGGGAAGTTCTGAGGAACGCGGAACAGAGCAATGCAGAACTCCTCGTCGTGAGTTTCGACGAGAAGAACTCAGGCCTGACGAGCGAATTCGCTCATGAATACGAGTCAGGTGGGTTCCGCAGCAAGTTCGATATCGTGGCTTTCCTGAGAACGCCTCA
>CAZJVZ010000017.1:0-1455 GCA_964549795.1 uncultured Candidatus Bathyarchaeia archaeon | reverse complement strand
GGCACTTCTAGTGATCTGCGACGGAATGGGCGATCGCACCCACCGCGAGTTCGGGGACGAGACGCCGCTCGGAATCGCCGGAACTCCGGCATTTGACCAGCTGGCCTCAACCGGCTCAGTTGGCCTCATGGATCCGGTGAGCCCCGGAATAAGGCCCGGAAGCGACTACGCGACGACGGCCCTCCTGGGCTATGATCCACGCGTATGCTACGTGGGCAGAGGAGGCCTTGAAGCGGCAGGCGCAGGAATGGAACTTAAGCCGGGTGATGTGGCGTTTCGCTGCAACTTCTCAACAGTCGATGCAGACTCGACTGTGGTCGATCGCAGAGCAGGAAGGATCGAACGTGGGACTGTCGAGATCGCTAGGGCCGTGCGGGCTATTCGGCCCAAGGGCATCAAGGACCTGAGGATTGATTTCCAAGCGACCGTCGCGCACCGAGGGGTGTTGGTCCTCAAAGGTAGAGGCCTGTCGCGAATGGTTTCCGATGTGGACCCTCACGCCACAGGCGTCAGGTTTCTGAAATGCGAGCCGCTGGACGATTCGACGGCCGCGAAGAGAACCGCCGCGGCTGTCAACGACTTTGTCTTGCAGTCCGCAAAGATCCTGAAGAACCATCCGGTCAATGCCGAAAGGATCAGAGAAGGGAAGCCTCCCGCGAACATCATACTCCCCAGAGGCGCGGGCACGTTGCCCCCCTTCAAGCCGCTGCACGATCTCTACGGAATGAAGGTGGCCTGTGTCGCTGCAGTCGCGCTCGTCAAGGGAGTCTGTAGAATCGCCGGAGCAGAGGTAATCACTCCGGAGGGAGCGACTGGCGGACTGGATACCAACTATGGCGGCAAAGCGCGTGCAGCTCTGGAGGCGCTGAGGGATCATGACCTCGTAATCCTTCATGTGAAAGCGCCAGACGTTGCCAGCCATGATGGAGATTTCAGGAAGAAGGCAAGCGTAATCGAGAAGATCGACGATGCTGTCGGCAAGATCCTTCCATCCCTAGATATGACTTCCACGTATGTGGCTGTGACGGCTGACCATTCGACTCCGGTCAATGTCAAAGATCATTCTGGCGATCCAGTCCCGCTGCTGATCAATGGGCCAGGTGTTCTGAGAAGCAACGTGTCCAAGTTCAGTGAGAATGCCGTGTCGCGAGGCAACTTGGGTAGACTTCACGGCCTCGACTTGATGCCGATGATCGCTGACTGCCTTGACAAGGCAAAGAAGCTCGGGTTCTAGACATGAGTCTGGCTCCTCGAAGTAGGGTCATCCTCGTCGTGCTGTTCATCCTCATTGCTGCGGCGGGATGCCTCCCAAGCGCGGTGGCGCAGAGTGAGAAGCTCGGACTGTTGAGAATCAATCGAGTGGACTATCCCGTGCAGGTCCCGCGCTCGTACTCATTCGCGATCAGAATCAACGTGGAATATGCTTTCCGTGACTACTTCGAGATCCAAGCGGCT
>CAZJVZ010000016.1:0-19516 GCA_964549795.1 uncultured Candidatus Bathyarchaeia archaeon | reverse complement strand
CCATTCAAGTGATGCTCGTTGACTGAGGTCAAGACCTTCAGAATCACAGGTGAAGTGAAGAAACCCCGCGCTACGATCCCATTCTCATCGGACATCAGAGCCATGAAGGATCAAGATGCGATCGATAGAATCTACGCCGAGATGGGAAGCAGACACAAGGCCAAAAGGCGCGAAATCAAGCTCACACGTGTCGAGGAGCTGAAGAGCACCGAGACGGAGACTGCGAAGATTGGCAAGTGAAGAGGAACAGCTCAGGCAGGGTCTCGTGCAGCAGAGAGTCTATGAGGGGTCAGCCAGGACGCTTCAGACAAGGCTTGACATCATCAACGCAGCGTTGAATGAGTTCACGTTGGCATCCTCCACACTCGATGGCATCAGAGCCCAGAAGCTAGACGCGGACGCTTTGATACCAGTTGGGGGCGGCTCGTTTGTGCGAACGAAGCTCTCGAATGTCTCCAAGATCGTGATGGGAGTAGGCGCGGGAGTCGCCATCGAGAAACCGATCGATCAGTCGGTCACTGAGATAAGGGACCGAATAGCGGACTTGGACAAGGCCCGCACTGCACTCCAAGAACAGCTGACTCAAACCCTAGTCAAGCTCGAGGAGAACCGCGAGAAGCTCAACGAGATCGTCAGGAAGCAGGGCGGCGAATCAGTCACCGTGCTCTAGGAAGACTCGCGCAGAACAAGCACCGCAGCCGCACATCTCTTCGGTGTCTGGGATTGTTTGAGAAGCTCAGGTCTGGCCTAAGCTCAGCGGTGGAGAAGATCTCTAGGACTGAGCTTGCTGGGAGAGACCTCGAGCAGCTATTGCAGGAACTCAAGACGACTCTTGCCGAGAATGATGTTGCCTATCCGATCGCGGAACGCATTGCTGACGGCATAAGACAGAAAGCAACAAGCGTGCAGGTCTCACGCCTTGGCGACAGACGACAACCCTTTCTCACAATCATTCGTGAAGTCCTGCTTGACGTGCTGAAAGACAGCGGTGAGGCAAGTTTCTTTGACAGGATAGAATCCAAGAAGCATGCACATGAGCCGGCCGTCGTTGTCTTCGTCGGAATAAACGGAACAGGCAAGACCACCACGATCGCGAAGATCGCCCACCTCCTCAAGCAACGCGGATACACGGTCGTGATAGCATGCGCCGACACTTACCGGACAGGCTCCATCGAGCAGCTCGAAGAACACGCAAGACGCATCGGCGTCAAGACAATCAAACACACCTACGGCGCTGACGCCGCAGCCGTGGCCTTTGATTCAATCAACCATGCCCGCGCGAACGGAATAAACACAGTCCTCATCGACACAGCTGGAAGAATGCAGACGAAACGAAACCTACTTGAGGAGATGAAGAAGATCGTGCGCGTCGCATCACCGGATTTTGTGATGCTGGTTGTTGATTCCCTGACCGGGAACGACGCCGTGGAACAGGGAAGGTCGTTCAGCGAGTCCGTCAGAATAGATGGCATTACACTGACCAAGCTTGATGCCGACGCAAGAGGGGGAAGCTCTATCTCACTTGCTGCCGAAATCGGCAAGCCTGTAGTCTTTGCGGGAACAGGTCAAGCCTACGAGGATCTGATCTCATTCGACCCGAAAGCTATCGTAGATCGAATCGTCGGGTGAGCTTGCCCGAAGCCTTAGGACGTGTTGCACGATGACTGTTCTGATAGTGGCATCCGAGAGAGATCCGGCAGGACTCAACATAGCGTCTTGGCTTGTCCACGACTATGGGTTCGACATGTCTCCCGAGCGCTCAGATCGGGAGATCCTCAAGAAGGACGATGTCTTACTCGCTCGGATCAAGGAGGAATGCATCCACGCCGACTCGGTCGACTCGCTCGTCAAGACAGATGCGATCATCTTTGCGTCAAAGCATACGAGCGAAAAAGGCGACCCAAGCCTAACTGTTCACTGTACGGGCAATGTCCTCAATGAAGCCCCCTACGGAGGCAAGCCCAGAAGCCTCGCTCTAGCTGAACCGAATAGGATGAGAGCGGCGCTGCTGGCGTTGGCTGAGAGCCGCGAGGAACTTGGGCTGCCGTATCTAGTTTCTCTTGAAGCCACTCACCATGGACCAACGGAACTCCGAGTGCCGTCAATGTTCGTTGAGATCGGGAGCTCTGTAAAACAGTGGGAAGATGCATCAGCAGGAAAGGCCGTGGCTCGTGCGATCTGGACCGCTGCAACAAGTCCTTCTGACGGACTCCAAGCCGTTGGTTTCGGAGGAGGCCACTACTCTTGGAAGCACACCGAAGCAGTGGTGAACAAGCGATTCGCCCTGGGACATATTCTCTCCAAGTACTTCTTCGAGAGCTACGATCCAACCATCATAGAGCTTGCCTTCAGCAAGACCATGGGCGACTGCTCACATGCTGTCATAGACAAGAAGGGAGTACGCGGAGCCGAACGAAACACTCTCGTAGACTTCCTGAAGATGTCAGGCCGAGAGATCGTGATGATATGAACGGCTTGTCTTCCTGACTCGAATCACTCATCACTAGACCCTCAGGCAAAGGTCACGCCGGCGAAGACCGGGAAAGCGACTTGGATACCTTAAATACAGCTCATCGATATTAGGCGGCGCGTTCAGAACAAGACTAACAAACAGACGAGGAGAGCCAATTGTCCGCGAGAAATTTCATCGGATCCGTCAGAAGGCTGCGTCACGTGACGACCCGGCCCACTCGGGACGAGCTGTCGCTCATGGTGAAGGTCTGCCTACTCGGAATCGCGATCGTCGGAGGACTTGGCTACGTGGTGCGTATGCTCTTTCTCTTCGTCGGTTTGCTCCCGAGTTGAGCTTGAGGCAGCTTCCTTTGTCGAATCAGAACCAACAGCAGAGGAGCGTCATCTTCGCGGTCAGGACCACGAGTGGACAGGAGAGGACTGCGAGCGAGCTCATTGCTTCGAAAGCAGGCATGAAGAAGTCGCCTGTCTACTGCCTGCTTGCCCCTGAAGTGATCAAGGGTTACATATTCATCGAGGCAGCGGGAGCCCATGTTGTCGATGACGTGATCTCGGGTGTGCGACACGCAAGGGCTCGAACGAAAGGAGTCGTTTCTCCTCAGGCTATGGAACGGTTCATCATCACGAAACCTGTCATAGAGGACCTTTCGGTTGGAAATTCCGTCGAGGTTGTTGGAGGCCCATTCCGAGGTCTGAGGGCAAAGATCACTGATGTCGACAAGATGAAGGAGGAAGTCACGATCGAGCTACTGGAGGAAGGCTTTGCCACACTTCCGATCACAGTACACGCCGACTATGTGAAACTGGTTTCGCGGGGAGGTGCAGACACTGGGAGAGAAGAAGCAAGTTGAGGCCCTCCTAGGCGGTGGTGAGGCCACTGCGGGCCCGCCGCTTGGACCCGCTTTGGGACCGCTTGGAGTGAACGTGCTTCAGATCGTGAACCGAATCAATGAACTAACCAAAGCCTACGCGGGCATGAAGGTCCCCGTCAAAGTCATCGTGGACGTTGACACGAAAGACTTCGAAGTCGAGATTGGCACCCCGACCACATCCGCCCTCATCGTCAAGGAGCTCGGCATAGAGAAGGGGTCAGGAAACCCGAAGACCGAGAAGGCCGGCAACCTGACTGTTGAACAGGTCACGAAGATAGCGTCGATGAAGCTTCCAGGAAGCTACGCGCTTTCGAATACGACCGCCGCAAAGGAGGTGCTCGGAACCTGCGTCAGCATGGGCATCACGGTTGACGGAAGAGACCCCCGAGAAATCCAGAAAGAGATCTCTGAGGGAAAGTGGGACAAGCTGTTCAAGGCGTAGGGCTTGAAAGTGCAGCTGTGGCGATTCGAACTATTCGATTCCCAGTGATCGCGTAATCGCCATGAGCTCGGGCCCGTTAGTCATCGCCCCAACAACCGCTCCCCTGGTGTTCGCCAAGAGACCCGCCCTGACATATGGGACCCCGCCGTTTATTGTGCCCGGCTCAACCGGAACCTTCAACGCCTTCTCAATCACCGCTCGTTCCCGATCCGTTATGGAGCAGTGAGCGAGCACGCCCTTGTTGGTCGCGACAGCCAGCGATCCAACATAAGGAAGCCCTCCAATCGAGGAAGTGGCGATTTCCACGCCTAGTGCCTCCCCGACTGCTTTGGCCAGTGACTCCGGGGCACCTGGATGTATGACTGCACCATTGTCGTTTGCCAACACAAGATTGCCTAGAGCAGTCCATCGTTCCTGAAGGACTCTCGCCTCGATTTCGACGCTGTCCTGTATCGCCTTCAGCTCATGGTCACGGGTTGTGTGCGGGAGAACCATTCCGTTCGAGTTGGCTGCCACCAGGATTCCAACGAGAGCGCATCCACCGATGTTCGTCACGCAGGTCGGGACGCCCAAGTATTCTCGGAATCTGTCAACCTTCCTTTTGGGTATCCCCTGTGGAAGGACGGCCATCTTCTCGTTTGAATGGCAGTAGACTCCGATGTTTGGGCTACCATAGACGTCGGCGCGCAGAATTCCCAACTAGGCGACCACCGGCGCCTGCAAATCCATCAAGACCCAAACCTAGCTGCAGCATGAATAATCGTATGAACCTTCGCGGATCTAGGCGGCAGTTGCAGGGTATACTATCACCCTGCCTTCCTTGTCTTTGACCAAACGGACTTTGATCGCTCTGGGGGGTTTGCTGATACCTCTTGCCCAAAGCTCCTGGTTCACCTCGTTGCTGATCTCGACCTTCTCTGTCTTCATGTGTCGCTTCACAAAGTCGCGGAGCATTCTGGAGGCTCGAGGAGTTCGCTTTCCTCTGGGCGTCGCCCAGACTCTTCGGAATGGGATCGTGTATATCCGTTCCTCAACGACCTCGATCTCCTCGCCTTCTTCCTCCGCTTCTCCCTCTTCCTCTGCCTCTTCCGCCTCTTCCTCCTCAGGTTTCTCCTCAACGGCTTCTTCTGCAGAGGGTTCCTCTATTGTCTCCTCTTCTTCGGCTCCCTTAGCGGCTTCCTCTTCGCCAACGCCTTCAGAAGTGACTTCTTCCTTCTCTTCCACGACTTCGTCTGGCTTGGACGTGTTCTTGCTCAATCATGTCACCTCATACGTTCAGTTTGCCTTCACGCCAGTTCTTCTTCTTCGGGTGGCTCCTGACGTGGCCTCGGCTCTTGGAAATCACCCAAGTCGGCACAGACTTTCTCATTCTCTGGGCTCTTGCGAGACGTCTCTTCTTGGCGGTAGGCTTGTGTGTTGCCAATTCATATCCTCCTGATCTTGATGTCCTTCTTCTGTGATTGAAGACGGACAAGCGCGTCCTTGAGCTGTGCATCAGATATCGGCAGCTTAACTCTGCCTGTCTGCGCCAGCTGAATCAGCTGAAGTTCAAGCTGGGCTGCGAAATCAGGTCTAACCATCTTTATGTTCGTGAGCCTCTGCCTCGCTTCCATTGTGAGTATTCTCTTCAGGATCGCTTGCTTCTGAGATTCGACCTGCTGCTGGACCTCAGCTCGCTGCTCATCTTCTGCAGCGGCACGCTGAAGCTCAGCGAGCCGTCTTCTCCTCAGCTGTTCCAGCTCTTCCTCGCCGAGCTCATCTCCGCTCATTGCTTAGAGCCCTCTCCGGAGGAGCTCCCCTTCAGTATCTCCGCCGAGACTCTGTTGAGCAGACTAACGCCTTCTCCTGAGAGTTTCCTGCCTTTCGGACCTTCCTTGGCCACGAGACCGGCTTTCTCTAACTGCTGGAGCGGCTCTCTGATGGCCGACCCCCCACTTGGCTTGGCGTGTTCTATGCTCGTCCCTTTCCTCTTTCTGCCCCCATACTCAACCCGGAGTCTTTGGGTCCCGATTGGACCGTGGATGTAGAGCTTCCTGAGGAGCGATGCGCACCTGACATACCACCAGTCTGGGTTCTGCGGTGGACGTTCCTTGTGCGCACTGGTCTTGGATGTGAGGGCCCATGCTGGGGGCGTCACGTCACCGACGTTTTCCTTCAGATGCTTGGCCAGCTTCTCGACGAGAGCGTTGGCCTCCACATCATACGCTGTAGGCAACTGCGGTCTCTCCGATTTCTGAAACAGCCTTGCACTAGAACTTCAGCCAAAATATAAGGACAGCTACTGTGATTGCCCGGTGGTCGTCCTCGATCGCGCCTGCTTTGGCTTTCGTTGCTTGTAGATGCTGAATGTTCGTCCTCTTACGTCAACAATCTCGGAACTTGTCCCATCGGCTATCTTGCCGGCGATTTCGGAGACCTCTGTGTCCTCCAAAGAACCCTTGTGAACCTTCACCTTGATCATCTCGCTGCCATCAAGCTGTCTGCCAATCTGGCCCAGAAGAGCCTCCGTGACGCCATTCCTACCGATCCAAACCGTCGGCTCCTTTTCCGCTGATCTACGCTTCAGCGCTCTCATCCTTTTCTTCTGAGACGTTTTTCCCTCACCGCCGGGTAGCGTTTGGCTGAACCGCATCCCATGCATGTGACGACCACATGGGTTCCGAATTCCGGACGAACCCTGACTCGGCAATTCACGCCGGGAACAAGAGAACTTCTGCACTTTCTGCATATGAACTGTTTCCGCTCTCGCCCGAGTCTGACCCCGGACCTCATGCCTATTCTTTGAGCTGTCTCGACGTACCTTCTGGAGAGAGCTGCATCCGTCTTCACTGTCTCTCTGGCGAGTCTGAGGAGTATGTCAATCCGTTCTTGCGCGATCTGGCGCACGTCATCGTTGCTCTTCTGACGAGTCAAGGCTCCGCCAACAGGGGGTTTGAGAGTCGCGCAGTTTATAACATGTCTTTCCACTACTCGCGATACTCTGAGGGGTAGTCTGTGTCTGACGACACTGAGCTGGAACGGTTGAAGTCAAGAAGGGCACAGCAGATGCAGCGCCGCCTGCTAGAGCACGAGAAGAAGAAGGAAACGACGGAGAGGCAACCAGCTCCACGGGAAGTGCTCAAGACGATTCTCGTCGGAAGAGCGTGGGAAGTGCTGGACGCTGCCAAAGTGCAATACCCCGAACCCGCGCGTGCGCTGGAGAACGAGCTTTCGCGGCTGGTCCGTGAGGGACGCCTGAAAGGTCCCGTCACAGCGGAACAGTTGATGTGGCTCTTCAGGAGCCTCGGCCTAGATGTGAGACTTGACACCAAGATCAGAGTGTTCGAAAGCGGAGAACTCAAGTCCCTTGCCCAGAAGTTCAAAGGCGAATAGGACTACCGCTCGCTGCCGCGCTATCGTACCAGAGCTACACGCCGCCTTTGATGTCTAGCTGCTAACGATCTCACGTATTCTCTTCTGAACTATCTGTACGTCGGAAGTTGTGTTCACCAAGTAGCACGGCGCCAGATTGAAGAGTCGTGTGAAGAATTGCTTCCTAACTTCGATCTTCTCTTCAGTCTTGACGATCAAGTAGGGATTCAGGAATTGCTCAGGCTGCGCGACTAAGTACTCAACCGCCTCCTCAATCTCCAGCTCCCGAGACAGCTCGGGGTCATTCCTGTCACGTTTCAGAAGCATCACTTCCATCACGCGTGTCGTGTCAACGAACTTGTCCGGCCCAGCAATCCACAACGGATCCAGCATGGCGCGCGAGTACTCATGAGCAATGAATGGGTCTGAAGCGAGTGTGCGTACCTCATCTTCGCTTACTCCCTTCGCTCGCAGGTGCTCCGCCTCCTCCGGAGTCAGAGGTGTCACGTTCTCGAGTTTCGATCGGCTGAGAAGCGGCCGGACCTCTGGAAAGACGCGCGCTATGTTGGTTCTGATATAGAACTTGCGTTCGCTGATGTCGGCACTCGCCCTTCCCTTCTCTCCTCCGATGAAACGCACGTAGACCCAATCATCGCTGTGAAGCCTAGCACCTTCCATGTTGAGGAGCGCGTATGAGTGGGTGCTCTTCCCTGTTCCCGTCGGAGCGATCAGCACTATTCCTTTGCCGTTTACCTCGACACAGCTCCCGTGTATACTGTGGATGTCATGTTGGTCCTCCGCTATGTCGCATGAGATTCCCAAGGCCCAGCTCTTGATCTGTCCGTAGTATTCTGTGTTGAAGATCATTGCAGTCTTGGTCTCCGGATTGTAGAAAGCATAGGGCTTCCCCTCGTGGAATGTCGGGTCTAGTACCGCATAGATTCTTCCGTGAGATTTGACCTCACGAGGCATCGAGAACCAATTCTCACGCCAGAACTCGTCGAGGTGGTTGCTGTTTGTGAAGAGCTGCATGCAGAAACCGTCGATGCTTGCCTTCCATCCCAGACTCTTGTGGCCGAGAACCGCCTCCGCTCTGGCCACAAGCTCGTCTCTCTCATGCTTTCCGACGATGTTGATTTCGACTCGTCCACGAGTGGCTGTGGTGTAGTTGTATCGATTCTCTGCCTGCACTGTGAGCAACCAACTTCACAGATGAGCTGACACCTAATATCCCCATCTGCCAGACTTAATATCGCGGGGCAAGGACGTACGTTCTGCGGTTGAACAATTGGACATTTCTCAGATAGAGAGAGACTACGAGGAATTCGCCAAGGAAGTCATGAACGAGTACTATCAGAATTGGGCGGGGCTCAAGGAAGAACTGAACGTCTCACAGATCTTCCAGAAATACAGTGAACTGTTCACGCCGGAGAGCATGTCGATTGTCAGGAAAGGCGTTGGAGCTTTGTCGGGTGACGAGCTGCGACGCTTGGAACGGCTCCTCGGAAGCCTAGTCGACACATACATGGCGCAGCAGGCTAGCGGGCTAACGGACAGAGCCGTCACACTCGAAACTCAAACCAATGTCACCATAGACGGGAACCCTGTGCCTTACAGATCCACTCTGCCAATGGTGATGAACGAGGATGACAGGAAGCGCCGAGGAACGATTCACTCAATCGCGGAGACAGCCGTCGCCACATTCAACCCCACACTGGAAGAGAGGATGACCAGACTTCACGAGGTCGCCAAAGAGCAGGGCTACTCAGACTATGCCAGCCTCTACTCGAAGATACGTAACATCGACTACGACAAGCTAGCGAACGAACTCAGAACGTTCATTGCCAGCACAGATTCCCTCTACCTCAAGCAGCTGGAGTCTGTTCTCAAATCGATCGGCGTCGGACTGGGTGAAGCCGAGAGGCACGATATCCTCTACTTCTATCGCGGCAAACGGTTCGATGCACACTTTCCGAAAAGCGGGGCAGTCACGGCCCTACGGAAGACGCTGGATGGAATGGACCTGAGACTCGAGAAGTACCCGAACATCACGTTGGATCTCGAAGAAAGACCGAAGAAGGATCCGCGGGCAGCATGTTTCCCACTCGATGTGCCGAAGAAGGTGATTCTTGGCGCGATGCCTCTTGGCGGAAGGTACGACTACGAGACCGTCCTTCATGAAGCAGGGCATGCACTCCACGCAGCCAACACGCCTGCAGAACTGCCATTCGTGTTCCGCCTCTCGGATGAGAAGTCCCTCACCGAGGCCTACTCAGCTCTGCTTGAGAATCTCACACTGAACGAAAAGTGGCTGAGACAGATCGTCGGAATCGATAACCCGAGAGAACTTCTCGACTTCACGTTCTTCTGCAAGCTCTACATAACAAGGCTCTACACGGTCAAGCTGGACTATGAGCTTCGCCTTCACAGGGAAGGCATCCAAGGCAAGAGCCAACTGTACGCGGAGCTTCACAAACGAGCCATCAAGGTGCCGCTCAACCCAGTCAACTACCTGATCAACGTCGACGACGGCTTCTACTGCGCCGAGTACCTGCGATCATGGGTCGCGGAGGCTCAACTCCGGAAATACCTGATCGAGGAATTCGGGGAAGAGTGGTTTGCAAGCCCAGGCTCGGGGCGATTGCTGAAGGAATTGTGGGAAGAGGGAAGCCGGATCACAGTGGAAGAACTTGCAGGGAAACTTGGGCAGACATTGAGCTGCAAGTTCCTCTATGACGAAATCCGCCAACACTTCGAATAGCGACCAAAGGCACTCTCCACTGCCCACTCATCCAAAACGCGAAATACCACACGATCCCCACTTCCATTGGAGAGGGTGGAGGATTGCATGCCTCTAAACGTGTTCAGTCGATAGAACCTTCACCAATAAGGAAGATCATTGATCTCTCCGAATCGAGGCCGGACATAGTCGGGCTCCACGCGGGCGAACCGGACTTCACTACTCCGAACCACATAGTGGAAGCGGGGGTCCGCTGCCTCCGCGACGGCCACACACACTACACGCACGGCGCTGGAATACTACAGCTCCGTGAAGCGATCGCCAACAAGCTCCGTCAGGAGAATGGGATTGTAGCAAATCCGAAGACGGAGATTACTGTGACGGCTGGCGGATTTGCCGCGATATTCGCCATCACTCAAGCGACACTGGATCCAGGAGATGAGGCGCTGATCATTCAGCCATCATGGCCATCATATTCTGGATTTGTTCGGCTTGCAGGTGGTGTGCCAGTTCCGGTTTCCCTGAGAGGCCCAGATTTCGAACCCAGCCGAAGGATGCTGGAACGCCATACCACTGAGAAGACTAGGATGATTGTGATCAACTCGCCCAACAACCCAACGGGCTCCGTGTACTCGAAAGATTGCGTATCGAGTCTCGCCGAGTTTGCCCAGGAACACGGCATCTTGGTCGTGTCAGACGAAGTCTATGAAAAGATGGTCTTCGACGGAAACGAACACTTCAGTGCGGCGTCACGACCAGAGTTCAGAGATACGGTGGTGACGGTGAATTCGTTCTCGAAGACCTACGCAATGACCGGATGGCGTGTGGGCTACGTCGTCGCCAACGAATCCATCACTGCCAGCATTCGCAAGATACATGGCTACATGATATCTTGTGCACCATCAGATGCGCAGAGAGCGGCCTTGGGGGCACTCTCAG
The DNA here is from genome assembly GCA_964549795.1 of uncultured Candidatus Bathyarchaeia archaeon. Lineage (GTDB taxonomy): Archaea > Thermoproteota > Bathyarchaeia > 40CM-2-53-6 > 40CM-2-53-6 > CAVPLU01. The sequence goes on along the minus strand of CAZJVZ010000016.1, from coordinate 8,700 downwards.
GACCCCAGGACTGTGTCAACGAGATGGTTGAGGAGTACGCCGCGCGGAGAGAACGGATCGTCAAAGGACTGAACGAAATCGAAGGTTTCCGATGTGCGCCTCCAAAAGGCACCTTCTATGCATTCCCAGACATCAGCGGACTCAACACCCCATCGGCCGAGATCGCCAAGGAACTCTTGGAAAAGGCGAAGGTGGCTTCCATTCCTGGAAGTGCTTTCGGGACAGCAGGGGAAGGCTACCTACGATTCTCTTTTGCGACTTCTCAGCGGAACATCGAAGAGGGCATCGCCAGAGTCAAGGCTTGGCGTTCTGAGCGTAGGTGAATGGCGCATGTGCTTTGCATCTGTTCGTGTTCTAGGTCGAGAAGACCGCCCATTTGTTGAGATAGTCCCACCAGTCGTCTTCGCTGATCTTCTCCTCAACCGCGACAGCCTCCAACAGCCCGGTGAGCGCCTTGTGATGTCTTCTCTCATCTGCCAGAATCGCCCGGAGAAGAGGCTTCATGTGAGGATCCGTGAGCGTTCTGGCAATCTTCTGCGCCTGAGCAAGCATGATCTTCTCGTTCGCCACGTGTCGCTCCAGTTCCTTCCTCATCTCGTAACGTTCGACCTTTGACACCGTCGCTCCCGAGGAGAGGTCGATCAATGTCGCATACATGTGCGCATGCTTTGTCGTGTCGAGCTCTATTCCTTTGAGGAGAAGCTTCGGGATGCTGTTCTTCGTCTTCGCGGACAGCCGCCTGACACTCTCCGCCGTGAGGTTCTCCAGCTTCATCTGTTTCTCGAACAAGTCAACTAGTCTCGCACCTGCCACGAACAGACCCACTCTCCGAACGCCAACGGGGCGGGCCCCCAATAACCCTACCTGAGAAGAGAGGAGCGCACTCGGTGGATTGCCGTTCCGGTCGTCGGAGCTCATCTAGGTCATGCTGAATTGGGCGTTACAGGGACACTGTCCATAGTGACTACCTGCCCTCGAAGTCAGGCCGACGCTTCTCGTGAAATGCACGTATCCCTTCGCCGTAGTCTTCGCTGTCATAGACGCGACGGCGAATGGATTGGATCTCCTCAGCGGTCTCAGCGTCGATGGCATGACCTTTGGAGAGCAGCCGGAATTGCTCCTTCAGTGCACGAACGGCCAACGGAGCATTCCTGAGAATCTTACCGGCAAGCTCTCGTGTGAAACGTTCCAACTCGGCGGAAGGCACCAAGTGGTTCAAGATCCCGATTCTGAGTGCGTCCGTAGCGTTGATGGGTTCGGCTGTGAAGAACATCTCTTTGGCTTTGTTGATTCCGAGAATGTTGATGAAGTGGATGATCCCGGATGCGTTGTATGGGATTCCGATCTTCGCGGGAGTCACAGCGAACGAGGCAGTCTCACATCCGACAAGCAGGTCGCAGGTGAAGACCAAATCGCAAGCCCCGCCCCACACGGTTCCCTCAATCATAGCCATGACCGGCCCCGGATAGTCCTGCACACGACGCAGGAGGCGTTCGAACGGCGCCGCATAGGGCAACGGATCGCGGCCAGGCTTGGGAAGCTCGTTCACGTCATGGCCAGCAGACCACACCTTGGTTCCCGGCTGTGCACGCAGGATTACGACGCGAATGTCAGACGCCACGAACTGATCGAGTGTGCTGAACAGTTCTTGGATGAGTGAAGCGTTGAGGCAGTTGCGCTTCTCCGGGTTGTTGAGCGTGACTATGCCAAGGTGACCGTCTGTTTGACTGAGAATAAACGGCATGACATCCACCTATGCCAATGATACGTTTCGAGAGCGAGAATAAGCTTCTGGAGATCTGGACAGATGGTGGATCTCCCGGATTCGGCAGCGCCAACCATGAATGACCAGCAAAGACAGAGCACCGGCGGGACGTGAATGCATAGTGTTATGTCCGCGAAGCCGCACGACTCACTTGAGACACATTGAAGGCCAGGATACCTACTTTCTCGATTCTTGCGGTCGCGCTCCTGCTGCTGGCCGCTCCAGTGTGCGCTTCGAGCAACAACAATGCGCCCGCGGACATCCGCGGCTCTTCTGCGGCATCGGTTCGTCGCTTTCCTGACACGACACGCGGGATCCACATCTTCACCGACCAGCTTTCCACGGTGATGAGCGAGGATCAGTTGCGGTTCGCCGCCACTCACTACGCGGGAACGCAGAAGATGCTGCGCGTTGACGCTGACCGCTTGCGCACCGTCAATCCTAGCTTCGTTATCTTGCATTACCGGCTCGGGCTCGGGTTGGGCTATCGCGCGGCAGGGAACGGGTGCCAACCAGTCGGTGACTGGCTTGGAATCATCGAAGGCAACGATTGGGTCCGCGAATACCCAGACACTGCCCAGGAAGGCTGGTTCTATCACTATCCTGAGGGAGGTGCGACTCGCGTCTACAACTGCGATTGGGGCTGGTACCTGATGAACCTGGACGACGACGCTTGGCGTAGCTATTGGCATGATGAGGTCCTGCGCCAGATTCAGGCCAACGACGACGATGGCGTCTTCATGGACAGCCTGCGCGTGCCGAACTACATGGGCTACGATCACTACAAGCCTAGCCTGCCGACTCTTGACGAGCAGTTCGAGAGCGCATGGTCAGAGCGGATTTCGGATTGGCTGTCGTGGCTGCAGACCCAACCGGTAGGGGACTACTACATTGTCCCGAATGTTGGGAGCTGGATTACCTCACGTGACCAGACTGACTACAGCCCCGCCGATGGTGTAATGGTGGAAGGCTTCGCCATCGAAGCCGACGACAGCCCCTACCCCTACAGCGACTGGCAGCTGCAGATGAATCGCGTGCTCGGACTTGTCACGAGAGAGAAGGTGGTGATCGGGCAAAGCTACGCCACCGGCGACCAAGAGCGGATGTTCGCCCTTGGCAGCTACCTCCTAGTCAAAGGCAGCCGCACCTACTTGACGGTCGAACTGAGTGAGGAGCCGGAATGGTATCCGGAATATGGTATCCCGATCGGGGCTCCCACCCAGACGGCAGGCTCAGACATCGCAAACCTCTACGACCCCGCGAGCCACACGTATCGCCGCAACTTCGACAACGGGTTCGTGATCGTCAATGCCCAAGACCAGAGTGGAACGTCAGCCACCATCAATTTGGGCGGAACGTTCTACTTGGCGAAGGTCAGCGGAGGCGGACTCGTGACCTCCTCCGGCACCACAACCGGAAAGGTGACATACGAGGCAGTGACACGCATCACCCTCCCACCATACTCGGCGGCGCTGCTGTTCAACTCAATACCGACTCAGACGGCAACAACAAGCACAACCACCGCGTCAACCCACACAACGCTCTCCTCAACCACGACGAGCACGACCTCAGCCTCATCTTCACCCCAGACGAGCCAGACCACTGCTGCTGCGTCACAGGAACCGATCCCCGGCTTTCCAATAGAGGCGGTTCTTCTCGGCGCTATTCTTGGAGTGTTCCTGCTCTTCTACCGTCGATCCCGCAGGAGCCAGGAAGACAGAAGACCCTGAGAACGCTGAAATCTGCACTTTGTTCCGTGTCGCGAGCCAAACGTCATATTGGAGCCGCACACGGAGTAGCTTCGAGCGGATGACACGTTGACGGAGCGAACCTCAACTCAGATTGAACAAGCGGCGAGGAATCACGGGTTTGATGATTTCAAGTGGATCAAGCCGAGAGACGTTGTCATTGGGAATTGGGTGAGAATGAAATGCCAATACGGCTGCGAAAGATACGGCAGAAGGGGGTGTTGCCCCCCAGAAGTCCCATCCGTAGCCGACTGCAGAAGATTCTTCGATGAATACAAGAGAGGACTGTTCCTCCACTCTGCAATCGGATTCAAGGACCCGAAGCTGCGACACCGGTGGGGCCGGGAGATGCAGAAGAAGGCGGTGGCGTTGGAGAGAGAAGTGTTCCTAGGAGATTCTCCGAAAGCATTCGTGTTCCCTCCCGCACCATGCAATCTCTGTGAGGACTGCCCAGGGAACAAGAGAGACTGCAAACTGCCGTTTGTTGCCCGCCCGAGTCTAGAGGCCTTCGCTGTCGATGTCTACACCACAGCCCGGAAGATGGGGTATCAAATCCACGTGGTCAAGGGGTATCAGGAACAAATGAACCGCTTCGGGCTGCTGCTCGTCGAATAGACGAGCGGCGGGGCTGGAGCGCCGAACGCGCCCCGGGAATCCACGTGCACCTACGAAGAGAATCATTACACTCCCGGTGCCCGCACTAGTGCGCGAATCCCTCTGCACTATTTGATAAGCAAACCAGAGCAGTACAGCCCAGCTAAGAAGTGTGGTACCGTGAGCGAATCACCCCAAGGGGTGCAGTGCCAAAGCTGCGGCATGCCCATGACGAAGGACGCGGATTTCGGAACAAATGCTGATGGAACAAGAAACGCTGAGTATTGTTCATTCTGTTACAGGGAAGGGAAGTTCACTGACGGGGGGATCACGCTCGAAGGGAAGATCGAAAAGAACGTTCAGATAGCCATGAAGATGGGCTGGCCCGAAGACAAGGCACGTGAAATGGCCGAGAACATCATTCCCAAACTGAAGAGATGGAGGCGATAGTCGCCCCGTCTCGCCAGATGACCTATTTCAGGAGGTGTTAGCCGAACAGCCCTGAGTTGGCAGATGGGCCAAAATGTGTGTGTTCGCACCAGGAGACTCGTCGTTGCACACGAAGAGAACCGCACACTTGAGGTGATGGACGAGCAGCGCGGAAAGCCGGCTTCGCGGCAATAGCAAACATGTGACACAGATCAGCGGATAGTCTTAAGATGACGGTAGGGCAAGTACGCGGTGGGAGATCGACTCCACTTGGAGTATTGCCCTTTCTGTCAGAAGTGGGTTGAGCCAGTGAAAGGCCACACCGACCTAGTTGCAGGTGCCGCAGGGAGTCTGATGGTAGGTTGGCGGTCACTCGCAGCCGGGGTAGGCCACTATCTACTAAAAGGTTCGAGATGCCCGATCTGCAACAATGTCATAAAAGGGCACGGCTCGAGATTTCCTGTCAACCCCACGCAGACAGCTTCGCCGCCACTCTATCCGGCTGCATCATATACGACACCTGCTGCGGAAGCTTCGCACATTGGTACGGCGCCGGCTCACTTCTCATTGCCAACACATCTTCCCCCGGTTGTGTCTCCTGAATTGATGCACTTGGAGCGGACCCCAGGTGGAAAGATACTGATCCCATTGGATGGCACCAATGAGATGGAGGCGATAGCTCTTGTTCTCTTCGCTCACTATCCGACCCAGATGTCCATGAAGAGGATCTCTGAGGAGCTTGCCTACAGTTGGAAACCGGTGGACTTCTTCAAGAGCGCCTTTTCTGGCGGCGACCCTCTTGGCAAGATGCGACACGCAGGATTGGTGTTCTTCCGCAGCCTGAAGGGATATCAGTTGACAGGGGCGGGAATCCAATGGGTGCGAAGCCAGATCGTTCCGAGATTCCTGCCTCCAACGACTCTGGAGATGTTCTGTGTAAGATGCAAGGAGAGAAGGACAGTGCGCGACGACAGCGTGACAAAGGAGAAGACTGCAAGAGGACGCAATGTGATACGCGCCCTCTGTCCGACGTGTGGAACCAAGATGGCCAAGTTCCTGAAGTAGGAAAGAATTCGGCGGTCGTCGGGTAGCTTGGTGCGCACAGACTCTCGGTTCTCTGAGCCCCATGCTTGTCTCCGTGAGATTGCACTCTTCTTCCGTGTCACCTCGTGCTAGGCTTTCTCTCTGTCATGCCTACATTCTCCAGATCTGCGAGATTATGGTCGCCAATCCGAATAGCAATCACATCTGATCACCGCTCCAACCATCGTGGGTATTGCCTTCGTTGGGCGAGCCTGATAGGAGGTGTCTAAGAACCAAGGACGACCATCGTGCGACTCGGACAGCTCGTGAACAGACCTCAATTGCGGCGGAGGACGATTGACAGCTGTCTGGGCGCATCGTGTCCGATACGAGGACCCAACCGGCATAGTCACATGCTCGAAAGATACGATTGTGAGAGAGTCCCATTCTAGGCTCGGATCATGCAGACTGGGCAATGAGCCGCGCAACACCGGTCACGGCGGACCGACCTATCGCTCAGCTTGCTTCTTTCCGCAGGCGTCGCAGTATCGAGCTTCGACCGGAAGTGCACACCCACAACCGATGCAGCGTTTGCTGGATAGTACACTACTCCGACTTGTGACTGATCTTACTTTCAGCTTCGCCGGTTCCGGTCTACTCAATCGCCGGCGCCACATCATGGTGCCAACTAGAACCACGACAGCGATTACCATCACCAATGAAGGGAATAGCATGGCGTCAACGTCGGCAGTCGTTGGCTCAACCTTCTCCTTCCAGACTGCTCCTATGATCCATGAGTGCTCCATCAGGACGCTTCCCGTGGTACCGGCCCAATGTCTCTCTCCCTCCGCAGGATAGAACTCATCCCATCCTGCTAGGAGGAATTCTCCTTGCGGGGTTCGCGACTCCGTTCGATCAATCGAGAATGTCGCCTCTGAACCCTCATGATACCAACCTGCACCACTAAGTGCCCCTAGTTCAGAATCCACTCGATAGCTTGAGCTTCCATCTTCATACAGAATGGCTGAGATTATCTGCAACTGGTATTGTTTCGCATATGTGAACGTGACTTTGATGATCTCATTTGGCTTCGTCGAAGTAATCGACAGCGAATTGGGCTCGCAATAGCACCTGAAATCCTGCACTTCTGCCATACTGCCATCGCTTGCGTGAATTCCAGATCTGCCCACACCTCCGCCGAGGCCAATCGCATCCACTTCTATCAGGTGACTCGTGCCCACTTGGAAGGTGTCTAGAATGGCAGGATAGTCGCCTGTCCGAAGACTATCGTGTACCCTCTCGCCATCGACGTACACAGCCGTGTGGCCCGTCCCCAGTGATTCCACATCCACGATCACTCGATAGACGGTCGAATCGCCGAAAGGATCCACTAGCTCCTCTCCCGTCGGCGCTGCTGACGGACACTTGTAGTGGTCCAGCGCTACCTTACTTGTGGAGACACTTGAATCCAATCTCCACGATGACTCGCCATCAGTGCTCTCTACTCTGGCCGGCGCTATCCAAACTTGCGCGCAGATCAGCAGACATGCCAGACAGAGAATCCTAGCATCGTTCACGTCTCGGAACATGGCTATCACAGCGAGTCCAAGTCTTGTCTGACCTCTTCACCGCAGCCTAGGCAATAGTGCGCTCCTGCTCTCAGAGAGGATCCGCATCTGAGGCAGAAGACGTTTCGCCTTGAGCCTCCTGCCTGTGCAGAAATCGGGCCGACCCTCACTATGCTTTCGCCGCATTTGAGACAATATCGCGCACTTGCCCTCATAGGCGATCCGCAATGAGCGCAGAATCGATTTCGTCTTGCTTCGAGCCTAGGACGATAGACAAACACGGAGGCTCCAAGGACTACAAGCAGTGCCCCGCCCAGAATCCATATGCTATACTCAGCCCACCATCCAGCGGCCAGGTTGAGATAGCTCTCCTCAGTCGTTCTCGCGGAAGCGCCTTCCTCAGACGCCCTCGTCGTAGTGACTCCCGCAGGCGGGCCAGTCGTTGCGACTTCGGATGTTCCGGTCGCAGTGGCTGCAGCGCTTGTTCTCGTCGTTGTGACTATTGGAGGCGTTCCCGTGGTCATGAAGGCCCCGGTCGTCCTCGTTGTGGTTGACATCGGCTGCGGCAGCGGAAAGCGCAGAGCCTCGAAGTAACGCGTCAGGTCCTCGCCGGCTGCCTGGCTAATGTATTGCACAAACAAGTAGCAACGCTGCTCCACCGTTCTGCTTTCCTTTGGACCGACATCCACAGTGTAGATTGTTCTGAAGAATCTCTTCCACATATCGAATCCGTATCGATTGGTCAGATCTTGCAGTATTCCGGCCGATGGCCCTGGCTTCAATTCGTCGAACGGAGTCCCGGGATCCAGATACTGCTCTTTCAGTTCTCGAAGGTAGCGAGACGCGTCTTCTTCGTACTGGGTTCTGTCTACCTGATGGAAAACGTACTGCCTACCCAGTTCCCCGAACCCCTCCACGAATGCACTCTGTGGAAAGACTATCCTGTCGAATTCTGGAATACCCATGAAGTCATGAGCCATTTCGTGATAGACGACGTTTGGGATTCCAGTCTCCGACCAGTAGACCTTACCCACCTTGATGGGGTTCCCTGCATATGAAAGGCCTTCAGGAATCTCAGGGTCCAATGTGATGAGGATCTTATCGCCACCATAGGGTCGGATGTCGGTAAGCTCCCACAGTAGCTGGTACGCCTTGTCAAGGTTCTCCATGACTCCCGTTCCTTGAATGATCCCCACGTAGGAGGATGGGGCAGTGAGATCCACGTACCTTCCCGTCATCGTGACCGTTGTGGGGGCAGTTTCACTGAAGAAGGCTGCAATCCTTTGAGTACCTGAAGACGCCTCAATCGTCAAAACGCAGGCGTCATGCTGCTCATACCCGTAATGATCCCAAACACACGTGAACTCCCATCCTGAAGGGACAGAAGACACTGAGAACTGAACCTGGGAACCAACATCAGCCTCCAGACTGAACGGCGTACTCTCGGTCGTGGATTCTGACTGACCATTCAAGACGTAGCTTGCGAAGACAGACGCACGCAAATCAGAACCAGTCAGGGTGCCGGGGTCCCGCCCCACAAAACTCTCTGGCAGAGAATACACATGTAAAGCAG
>CAZJVZ010000015.1:9166-19978 GCA_964549795.1 uncultured Candidatus Bathyarchaeia archaeon | reverse complement strand
TGGTGCACCACCCAGAGATCCTGTTGGACATGCATCCCATGCATTCAACGTCTTCCGGCTTGAACTCAACTTTAAGTCCCTGGGTCCATCGCTTAGCTATCTCTGTCTTCCGCTGAAGGTCTCTCGCTTGAGTGGCAGCGAATGCATCGCATTTGCCGCAGTCAAGCCCACAATACGCAACTAGTTCTAGCACGAATCTCACATTCCTTGTATGAATAGCGTCCGTGGCCAGATTCAAGGTCGACCGACGCGATAAGCTCTCTACAGGCGTATGACGACTAGGCGACCAAGATCAGACGCTTCTTGTCAACCGCCCTCTGCCGAAACGCCATTATCGCATGATCAAGCAGCTTCGCTTGGTAGCATTGGAGGCCGTACATTGTCTACTTGACCTGCATGCCGGGTTCATCAAGGGATTCAAGATGAGACCGCGGCCCTGATGTTGGAGTAAGCCACTCGCCTATTCAACAGCAAATGAACCACGACAAGTATCACAGTAATGAGCGCAAGCGCAGGATGCACCTCTATGAACTCGCCCCTGCCCTGTGGCTGGAAAACCAGCGGACCTTGGGCCGGCCCACCCTGTGGGCCTCCCCGAAACAGGAGCATCAGACCTGTTGCTAGCGTTAGGAGACCCATACCCACCATCAAGAGGAATAACAGAGTTCGGATAGTCGGCCTCTTCAAATGTAAGGTCCTCCCTCACGTGGCCATGGCAAGACGATTGGTTTCATTTCGCGCTCACGCTGCCGAAACGCCTCCGCAGCATAAGAGGCCTTTCCAGAATTGTTCTCAATTTCCTTCCTAATTCGCATCTGGCCTAAGCGTACCGGCACCTTATCACCCCCAGCAAGTACCAGTCATCGAATCATTACACGCGACGCCTAACACTTGCTATCGCGAGCGGATTCGACCCTCTGAAGAACAGCAATGACTGCACGCTCGTGTGCACCGGTTCAGCAAGTGTGCAAACTGGCCAGAGCTAAGTCAATGCTTGAGGCGGCCTTGGCCAGCTCCGTTGTGGCGTTCTCAGGAGCCCCGCAGCCCATAGAGCCTAGCTCTCCTGCGCCAACATGGCCGATTCATCTGCTCAAGAATCCATTTCTCTTTCAACAGGCCGAGGTACTGGCCAGCGGTCAATGGCTTTCTCTTTTTCTTTCCCAAAGAGTAGTGCTCCCGGATCTTACATTGTTCTTGTGGTCTGGACAGCCGTCTTGTGCTGCATCCATGCCCAATTCTCGGCTGGCTTCCTTTCTCGCATACCTCAGTAACATGATGGTAGCCATTCGAATCGGCGTCGGTGACTTGCCAGAGTCGCGTATGAGATGATGAGCACAAGCACGGCCGAGGTGACTGCCATCACGAGGACAAACAACGCCCCGTCAGAGAGTATGCCGCTTGCACTGCTCGCGGAACAACCGTTGCCGGCACAGTAGCTGAGGACAGACTTCATCAAACCCAACACACCAGGCGACTTGAAGTCGGAACTATACAGCCCTGAGCGCGATTAAGGCGTGTTTCAGAATTTCACCGCAATTGTGCCCGAATCACGTCATGAGACGACGACGCAATTTCAGCCAGCACGCGAGAGAAGCCACTTGAATGCGAGAATTCTCAATAGACCGGGCTCGTGGACAAGAGAATCACTGGTACTATCGCGAATGGAATCGGACGGAGTGCTCCAGACCCGCACACGTTCTGAATCACCGGACCTGGAGCGATGCCGCTCAGAAACATCCGGACCTCGACCTGAATCTGTACGCCGGTTGGGAGAAGATGTTTCCGTAGGCCACGTGTGACTCCGTTGCCTAACAGAACATGCTCCGGCGGTCTCAATCAGAAGGCAGTGTCCCCACAAAAGAGGGGGACAATAGCTGGTTATTCCCAGCTATCGCTTCCGACTATTGTCCAGGGATTTGTGGCGGAGGTGGGAGTTCGATGCCCCATTCTTGCAGTTTTGCACTGACAGCGTCTCTGATCTCCTCTTGGGTTGCTCCGGAATCTCTCATCGACTGCATCAGCTGTTGGATCTCTGTTTTCTGCTCGTCAGTGAGCTTACTCATCCATGGGAGTTCATGTCGTCCACCATTGTCTTCAGGAGGCTGGATACCCCATTCTTGCAGCTTTGCACATACAGCGTCTCTGATCTCTTGTGGCGTCGCTCCGGAGTCTTTCATTGACTCAGTCAGTTGCTGGATCTCCGTCTTCTGCTCGCCAGTGAGCTGACTCATCCATGGAGGTTCGTGATGTCCACCGTTGTCTGCCGGCAGCGGGATACCCCACTCTTGCAGTTTCGCATCGACGGCCTCTCTGATCTCCTCTTGGGTTGCTCCGGAATCTCTCATCGACTGCATCAGCTGCTCGATCTCCGCTTTCTGCTCGTCAGTAAGCTGACTCATCCATGGGGGGTCACGCGGTGGTGGTTGCGGACCGAACGTGCTTCCTTGATCCTGGGCTACCGCAGAAATGATAATCGATGAGCCGGTCAAGACTACGGCCACAGCCAGCAGTGATATGAGGATAATGCCTCTTGTTCTATTCGTTCTTGTCACCTCCGTTTCGTTCCATGGTGGGCGCGCGCTCGCACTACGGGAATGATCCGGCAGGATAAGAGGGGTTTTCAGAATTGTCCTCAACTTCGCCCCTGATTCTTCCCCAATCTATGTCGGCCAGCGCTGCGGCAATCTTCTCCGATCAAATGTCCTGTGTCATGAGGCAAGATGCGAGACAGTGCTGCGCTGGACTGGCTTGGCATCTGAGAAAGCAGTCATGATCAAGCTGACATGGCCGCAGTCATTATGACTACCGCCCAGTTAGGAACATAGTCCGATTTCCGGTGTGCTTCGACAGGAAGTGCGTCTAGTATCTGAAAGTCAGATACAGCAGTACACCCAACGCCACACATGTGAACAGGTCAGGGAGCATGGCAAACGGCCCCAGACCGAATGCATGAAATCCAAAGGGGCGCTGGACAAGAGGGTTAGAGGACAGCGCATACAGAAACAGGACTACTGAGAACACCATTAGACCCAGAGTGAAATCCGATTTCACCTTTCGGTACATGCCAAGATATGCGGAGAATAGGAAGATCAGCAGCGTGGCATTGATCGTGGTGAGAACGATCCTCACTGTATAGTACAGCTGTATGTCCCCGGGAGATGGCGGATAGGAAGGCCTCTGCCCGAACGGTGGCCTGGCTGGCTCCACATAGTTGACGCCCAGATACGACACAAGCAGCGCCACTGCTATCAGTGCCGCAAAGACTATCCACGCTTTCTGATTCCTCTTCATGAGTGCCTTCAATCCAAGTCGCTGTCTTTAGGTTTTTTCCAGATTTTCCCCACAATCTCCTCGAAGACGGCGTAGTTCTCTTCCATCTGTGACGTTAGAGAATAGGTTGTGCCGTACCTATCTCCAGTAGAAGTAATGATTCCATTCTTGCGAAGGATCTCAAGATGGTGCCTTATGGTCCTGTAGTCTTTCTCGAGTCTGCTGGCCAGTTGGTTCGCATTCTGAGGCGTCTCTCTCAGCACCGCAACTATTTCGGCGCGAGTCGCCCCTCCCTTCGTGCCTGCGATCAACCAACCCAACAGACGCTTCATCGACAGGTCGTCGAGAAAGGCCACGTTGGTTCTGGCTCCTTTGTGGGGTCACTCTGGTGCTAGGTTCCGACGAGGCATGACTCCCGCACATTATATGCCTTCTGGGGATCGCATTCCGCTTTCGCGTGGCTCGCGAGAGAGAGTGTCCCACCATTCACGGCCGACCGCGATTCGGCGTCCTTGAGGACGACCTCCTCCAATTCGCAAGTTGGATGGCGATTGATGATCCGACCATTCTCTTTGGTCAACTTGATCTCAGCCGGAAGCCCGCTTCTCCATGTGACTGTCAGCGCGCGGGCGGGCCCTTTCGTAACGACGCACTTGCAATGACCATCACGGCAGCCAACATCGCCCCAGTTGCGGGTAACTCCGGAACTGTGCCGCTTGGCTGTCGCAAGTCGAAGTCTACCGGTATTTCCCAAGCCATGGACACGCGAATCTCCATTCCTTGCGCTTCGTATCCCGGAGACGACACCCCCAGCGTGTAGGTTCCACTCACTATCCACATCTCGTAGGTGCCATCCAAGGAACTCGTGGCCGTCAGTATTGGCCCATAAGCGGTCACGGTGGCCCAGGAGAGCGGAACCAGATCTTCATACATGTTTAGTCCGCTGATGGTGCCGTTCACGTGAGCCATTCTGTCCAACGAGATGGTGATTCCTGCTGTGCTGCCGACTGTGGTGTATATGATCGGAGTCTGGGCCTGGGCATAGCCGGGAACCCAGACTATCACCTGATACGCCCCAGGAGGCAGCCCGTAGTCGTTCTGCCGCGAACCATCAGTCGTGTCATAGTAATTTGTCCACCTCAGACACGGATTCCCGGCGTAGTCATGGAACCCGACCACCTCAATCGCAGGACCGGATACGTTGTACGGTATGTGGGTGGCATTTGCTCCTACCAAGACTCCGAGGGAGTCGTAGACTTCGATTCTTGCGGGCACATCCGTGAGATTGTGGCGCGGATTGTAGTGTGTATACGTGTCGATGTCGTCCACAATGTCCTCCTTCCTGAACTCTAGTGTCACATTCAGCCTCGCGGCCTCCACCAAGTACACCGTCATGTCGCTCGTGCCCACGCTCGATACTGACACGGGATAGCTCGTGGTCTGAATGTAGCCAACGGTGTACGCTCTGACCAGATAAGTGTCCGTAGGTAGACCGGTTACGTTGGCGAAGGTGACGCTGCTGCCAATCGCGGCGTTCTGTTTTGCATCTCCGATATGGACTTGTCCCTCGGAATCGATGGCTTCAATCCTTATGGTTGCACTGGGATATTTCCAGATTACACTCTGAGGCGGGGTCTGCCAGTTGACTGATCTCAGAATGAGCAAGAGGACCCCCCCCTTGACCATGTTGAAGCTCAGGCTGGTCGTGGAGCATCCCTCTCCCAACGTTGCCCGAGAAAGGGCACCTTGGGAATATCCGGGGAAATCAGCTTCTATCATATAGGTCCCACTAGGAAGCCCATAATTGACACTTCCCCGAATTGTCATGTTCCAAGAGAGTGCTCCCTTGGGTACAATTGTGTTGTTCGAACCCCAAAGCGTCCCATCAAGCGAATAGGCTCTCAATGTCAGTCTGCCACTCTTACTCGTTATGTTATGAGTCCCTTCCGAATCCATGAAATGTACCGTGACATTGAACTGGCTGCTTCTCCACAGATCAAAAGGAACAGAGATGCTTCGCGAGTACTCGTACACGTGGACTGCGACTATGTCTTTCTGCAAGTATCCGCTGGCATAGGCTTTCAGGTAGTAGTCGCCAGGCTCCAATCCGGAAACGTATCCAGCATTGTCTTGCGGCACGTGACCGTCAAGGTCGATCGATCCGTCGAATGAGAAGCTGAAGTAGGCTTGGGATGGGTCGTAACCGGTTTTGTTGGCTAGAGTTGCTTTCAACTCGAGGTTGGAGTCAAGTATTTCTACGGTGATCGGAGGAGGGAGAGTGATGTGTCCGGCGGACACGTTGTAGATGCCCCACGGGATCGACCCCGGGCCGCACTTGGAGCAGATCGTGCCGGATATTCTGGTGCTCGGATACACGTGAATGTCGATGCCTTCTAGCGATTGTCCGGCATATACTGTGACAGTCGCGTTCAGAGTCGTTGGAAAGAATCCCGCTGCTGATGCGGTTAGGCTGTATGTTCCCGGGGCGAGGCCATAAAGCGTGTAGGCGCCGTTTGCTGAAGCGTTGAAGTAGGCCTGCGCCTTGACGGCATTCCCAAGTGGAGTCGTTCCCTCGGCGATGACTCTGCCCGACCGATTGACAGGTATATCGTACTCCGTGGGGTCGCCATTCAACACGAGGCCGGACACGTATGCGGGGTCTGTGCTGCCTTTCACAACGATTGTTGGGAAATTGACGGCGCCGATCGAATGACCGTCTATGAAGACCTTTACGAAGTATCTGCCACATAGTTCAGGAGCTGTAATGCTGAAGATCCTGACCGTGTAGTTGCCAGCCAAGACGGTCCCGTTCAGAATCTTGATGCACCACCAAGAAGGGCCAATGGCATCTCTCGAACTGAGCTTGGTTACGGAGATGCGTCTGTAGTCATTCGTGATGCTGGTCCACACGCTAGTGGTGTCGGACTGTTGAAAAGTGAACTCGGGTGGGATGTAGATCGCTATCGACTGATTGCTATTCTGTTTCACGTTGATACTCAGAGAGATGTCGCCTGTTGTGTTCTGAACGATGGCCCCCTTCGCCTGGTCCAGTTTCACTGTGCCTTCAGATGCACCTAGAGTCCCGGCATACGTTCCAGGGGACATCCGGACAACCTCGTCAGGCTGTGCCGAGACATACCCGATCAGATGGGAGGTTGTAGCTGATCCTATGATGAGCAGCAGTAGCACTGCAAGTGCTCGCTTCGAGTGGCTCATCTTCCATTCACTGATAGGTCTTGAGAAGTCAAGACCCACACGACGTCGGGCTAGCTGCCTGTCAGCGTGGGCTCTTCTTCAGAATCCTGTTCCGGGACCTCTTCGACTTCCTCCCCTCTGCGTATTCGAACATATGCCAAGGCAATTCCGAAGACTAGTAGAACCATGAGGAAAGCAGCCAGAAACGATGCAACGAGGAATGCCTCTAGTGATGTTGCGCCAAACCCTCCAACGGGAGGTGCCCCGGTCGGAATCCCTGTAGCGCGGGTGGATGTCTGGGTCGGCACCAACGAGTACAGCAAGTATGCATAGACGGAATTCAACAGGCCCGCCACTAGGCTTGCGGACGCCAACTTCCTCTTTGAGACCTTCGGACTCTTGGATTTGAGTATCGACCCGACTACCAAGCCTACGACGATCAGAGGAATCATGACTGGAATCTGCGGCATGGAATCTCACCTGCTCGGCCAACACCGACGACCACTGGATAAATCAGTTTCCCAGAATTGCACCCAATTCCCCTGAGTTGATTCCCTCAGAATCCTCCCGAACAGCACGCGTAGCCCTGACTAGGAAGGCACGCACGGCACAACCTGCTCCTTGCCCTCCAAACCGAACAGAAATACCCTCTCTTCGAGGGAGATTCTGGGCGAATTCTGCAAAAGATCAAAATGTGGCTTCCGTGCATCTCGGCGAGACTGCCGGATCTGTCTGCGGGCGCAGCCTTACGCGTTCCGGGTATCTGACGGCTAGGCAGGAAGATGAAAACAACATGAACAATCTTGCTGGGTTGCGATACTGCACGTTTGCGGTCGTCGCTACGTTACTGCTCTTGACGCCAATCGGGATCGCTCAAGGCGCGAACCCGACACACTTCGAGATGACTGTCATCGGCCAGACCTTGACTGCAGGCTTCAACAACAATGTCACCGTCGGGGTCACATACCCCTTGAGTGCCTATTTTTCAGGATCTGCCTACGATGTTGATCTAGCCGTATCGATACCCTCGCCGCTGCAATTGCTGGGAGACGACCACTGGCGCTATGACTTGATCACACCAGGGCAATCCGTCACTGTCAGCTTTGAGGTCTATGCGCCGACTGCGGCAATCGGCGAGTCATACCAGGGCTCGATCACGCTTGCTTACAGGGAACTCGGCGAAATATCGTACACCGAGGAGACGCACACTGTGGGCTTCTCGGTTCAGGGGTGGGTGAACCTTGTGCTGTATGGGATCCAAGTGACCCCATCAGCCACGACGTCTGGAGGTAATGCAACCGTCTCCGGGAATCTCCTCAACAGTGGAAACCTCGCGGTCTACAATGCAAACGTGACTGTGGAATCAGAAGCACTGGCTCCAGGCGCTCAGGCAAGCGTATTCTTGGGCGAAGTAGACCCAAACATACCTAGACCTTTCAGCCTTCTCGTCAGCTTCAGGAAGGATCTTGCTGAGGGAACCTACTCAATTGTCATCAAGATATCCGCCATCGACACCAATAGGCCCGCTTCTCCCTACACAGCCCAAAAAGCATCTCAGATTCAAATCAAGAAAGCCACCGTGCAGTCGGTGACTGAGCCTCGCCAAGCAAGCGGCGTCGTTGGAACGATCCTCGAGATCCTGCGATATCTCCTCGGGCTGTTCTTCGGCTCGCAAAGCCTATCAATCCCACTTGAATGGCCTTTGCTTTTCTCTGGAGACATCCGTGCGTCTGGATTGGGATCATAGGCTGCAGTTGATAGAGAATTGCCATCGCCCGCCGGCCCAGCAGTTCAAACGGTCAACGTTACGAAAGTGTATCGTGTTGGGCGCATTGACTATTCGGCTCTCAGAGGCGTGAGTCTCAAGATAGGAAAGCGCGAACTCGTATCAATTGTCGGGCCTTCAGGTAGCGGGAAGTCAACACTTCTCAACCTGATTGGCGCACTTGACCCGCCCACCTCAGGTCATGTCATCATCGACGGTGTCGACCTGAGGAAGCTGAACGAGGACAAACTGGCCGCCCTCAGAAATCGGAAGATAGGGTTTGTCTATCAGACCTTCAACCTGATCCAGAGGCTTACCGCGGCTGAGAATGTTGAGATGCCCCTGATTGCACGAGGAGTTCCGGACAACATACGCAGGAGCAAATCACTGAAGATGTTGAGTGCAGTTGGACTGGCAGATAAGGCGAGCAAGCGTCCGACCGAGCTTAGCGGCGGAGAGCAGCAACGTGTAGCCATCGCTAGGGCGCTCGTTACTCAGCCTGCTCTTGTTCTCGGTGACGAACCAACTGGAAACGTGGACTCGAAGACCACTATCGAGATCCTCAACTACATCGTTCAAGTCAACAAGAGCCTAGGTACCACATTCATCCTAGTCACCCACAATCCAGATGTCGCCAATATGACTCATCGCATGATCACCATCAAAGACGGCTTGATTGAGAAGGAGCAGTATCCCCAGCGGATGGATTCCCACACAGGATTGTGATGCCAATGCGCATATCCGACATATTCAAGCTCGCGTTCAAAGCGCTTCGTGATAGGAAACTGCGAAGTCTTCTCACGATTCTTGGAATCATGATTGGCTCGGCGATAATCCTGGCGCTCATCGCCAGCTCAAGCGGCCTGAGCGCTGGAGTCCAAGCTCAAGTGGGCAAGATCGGAGCTAATACACTCACTGTCAGCTCGGCCCGCCAGTTCTTCGGAGGTGGCGGCAGCAGCGACACACAGAGCTATCAACTCTCTCAGCAAGATGTGAATACGATGAAGTCATTCCAAGGCGTCTCAGATGTCATCCCGTACTACAGCCAGCGTGCCACAATCTCATACGGAAGCAATTCAATAGAAGGAGAACTGATAGGCGTCGACGCAAACGCACTATTCACCATGTACAATGGGCTGAGTCTCAGCAGCGGCAGTCTGCCTGACCCGTATGACCCGAGCGCGGCTGCTGTGGGCTACTCGATTGCGTTTCCGACGGGGTCAAGTGATCAACTGGCCCTCAACCAAATGATTTCCGTTACTCTCGGTGGTTCATCGAGTGGCAGCCTCACTTTCTTGGTGAAGGGGATTTTCTCAGAATATGGAAGAGTGCTGTTCTCGAATATCGATGAGACAATGTTCATCTCCCTACAGTCTGCTCAGATTCTCCTTAAGACCCAGTACTTCAGCGGGTTGTACGTGATGACCGATACTGCTGGAGATGTCACAACGGTTCAGCAAGAGATAGAGAGCTACTACGGTACGCAGGTCCGAGTGATGAACGCTGGCTCTATGGTGTCAAGTGTTGAGTCGATCACGTCACAGATGACCGTGTTCTTGGGAAGCATAGGAGGTGTGTCGCTGTTTGTGGCCGCAGTTGGCATAACCAACACCATGTTCGTTTCCGTGATGGAGAGAACAAGAGAGATAGGCATCCTGAAAGCCCTAGGATACAAGCCCAAACAAATCATGAGTATGTTCCTTTCCGAGGCAATATTGAGTGGCATCGTCGGGGGAGTCGGAGGCACCATACTCGGTTATGTCCTATCTTTCCTGATAGGCGGTTCCCTATCCGGGTTCAGCGGATTTGGCATGGGCGGAGGACCTCCCGGACAAGCCAGCAGCTCGAGCAGCACATCATTCACCCCAGTCTTCACCCCCGAACTGATCGCCTTCTCGCTGCTCTTCCCGATAGGAGTCGCGGTACTGGCCGGGCTTTACCCGGCCTGGCGAGCGTCAAGGATGAACGCAGTGGTCGCACTGAAGTACGAGTAGACCGATCCACCAGCTGGGATTGGCGGCCAAGCACGGAGAAAAAGCGGAGAGATCCATCGGGGCACGGAGCCGAGCCACGACAACTTGACCCCCGCCATTTCCCGTATACGCGTGGGTCGGACGGAGTTCTTGAAGGCCCAGTAGGGTCCGCGACAGTCTTGTTGCTGAAAACGGTTCCAAGATTCAACCAGGTCAGAACCGCACAGGTCCTGACCTCGTTCCTGCAATGATTGAAATCGGCGAATAGTCTGATGACAAACGTGACGCGCATGATCATGGCCTGTTGATCAAGCAGGTTGTGATGCAGTCACGGATCTCACGCGTGTGCAGAGACACAAGTCATAATACTGAACGGCACAAGTTCGAGTTCGGTGGCAATTGTCAGAAGCGAAAGAGCATTCCTCCCGTAGAAACTTCCTGAAGATGGCGGGGGCCTTTGCTGCGGGTGCAGTAGTCGCTGGGGCGGCGGTTGCCGCAACTCAACCCGCCGTGGGGCCCGGGGTGACACAGACTGGAACTCAGAGCTCGACGCGAACCGTGCCGGTGAGCGTGGGGGATCTCGGTGCTTTCCGGTCCGCGCTTGAGCGG
>CAZJVZ010000015.1:0-9066 GCA_964549795.1 uncultured Candidatus Bathyarchaeia archaeon | reverse complement strand
AACCGTGCCGGTGAGCGTGGGGGATCTCGGTGCTTTCCGGTCCGCGCTTGAGCGGGATGGTTTCACAGTTGGACAGGGGGCAGCGGCCGTGTTTCCACTCATTGAGGCGTACGAGGCAGGCCTGATCAAGGCATGCTGGGGCAATGACCCAACCAAGCCTTACCTCGTATGCCTAGTTCCACCATCGCCTGGAGAACTGGTGCCAAGCTACAAGTTCAAGGTAGGTGAATTCCTCGGCCTGAGGGGTGTTACGATTCTCTTCCGCATGCGCCCTGATGAGGCTCTTGTCTTCGTCGGGCGGACTCCGCCCGAATGCATGTACTACGGCTTCAGTGGCTACTTGATGGAGAGATTTTACGGAAACGAGAGCAGAGTACTCTTTGCGGACATAACCGACGCGTTGAATCATCTAACCATAAACAGTGAAGGAACCCCGAACGGGGCGGAGGGGAACCCGTTCGACAAGAATACCGTCATTGTGAGTACGGCTGACAGGGGCATTGACGAACGTGTCCGAACAGCAGCCATTTCAGCCGGATACTCGTCCTCCATCACGAACACGTACGTGATCCCGTCTCCAATGCTGAAGATGGGACTCGACGATGATTCCGACACATTCAACTTCTTCATTCGGCCGTCTGTCTTCAAGGACCAGCAGGCTGGCGATGCATACGTCAAGAATCCGCCTGCAGTGATTCTGCGCATAACCCCGAAGGAGCCTGTCAACCTCAATCCCTTCAGTGTAGCTGAACTGAGGGTGCGGGGAACAGGCAAGACGGAGCATGATCTGACACCCGCCCTCAATGATCTACGCAAAGCCATCTTGGCGAAGTACGGTGACTTGGAAGCTACAGAGCTTGAAATCAACGAAGCGGTCCCGGAGGGGATCGAAGGTATCCAGAGAGGAATCAACGTGGCTGGGCCCACTAAGGACGCGATCTATCTTTCGACAGGTGGGCAGCTTCAATTCTACCCACCCACGCCGTCACTGATAACGGGCAAAGCGGAGAGACCTCCGAAGACTTTCACTCTCTCCGACGATCCGAACGAGTTCGTAATCGTATATGGAGCCAATCATGAGATCTCAGGGAAAGCCGCTTTCTCGAGCTTCACCGTCTACGGGGCGGACATATGGAATGGCGTCGGAGGCATCACCAGCGACCAGTATCCGACGGCTGAGAATTACCTCCCCGGCCACCCGAACGCCAAGGACCTTTACGCCTACAAGATCGCTCGACGATGTGACGGCGAGGATTGTTACAGAGTTCCAGGTCCTGGCCTTAAAGCGCATGGCATCGAGCTGGACCAGCCGATCTTCATCATCTTCCGCGTCTACTGTGAACCCGCAACCAAGGCGGGGCCTGTGAAATCTGAGATTCTGTGGGACCGCGCGATCAAGTTCAGCCCACGGAAATAGGATATGCCGCGTGGAGCAGGACCCGATAATGGGGGCGGAACACCCCGATCGCAGGGGCCGAGACAGACGGCGAATCGGGACTTGGACAATGTTTGTGGCGGGCCCGGGTAGGTGACATTTCACGTTTTGAACCAACGAAATCCCAGCGGACAGAGACTACTCAGAAACTCCGCAAAACATCCACAGACATGCAAGAAAGGATGATTGGGCCAGTGCATTTTCGCTAATGGTTTGCAGGTCACGGGTTCCCGTGTTCAAGCGTTCTGTGGACAGGGTTCGTGCGCGGTGCGGGAGTCTGGCATCCGATCAGGAACAGGTCTCTCGTCGAACGACGAATCGTAGTCTACATTAGTGTGTCTTCCAGCGGCCTTCTTGGTGTATGCTTCTCAGGCTCCGCATAGCCCAGTCTGAATGGATGTTGCGGCGTCTCTCTCAATCCTATTAGGGTTTGGAGTTTCTTCTGCATCTCAGGTATCTCGCATGGCTCACTCAATGGGTGCACTCTAATGCCGGCACTGGTCGCGGTCAACGCCAGTCTCTGAAAGATCCGGCCGACCTTCACGCGCGACATGTTGTCATCCTTCACGGAGCTGATAAGACCCAGATGGGAAGCGCTCATTAGCGCCTTAGAGCCCTTTTCCGCCGTCCCCTTTCCCACATTTGCGTGAGAGATAGCGATCTGCCCGATCTTTGAAATCAGCCAGGGTGTGCCAAATACACCTTGCCCATACCAGTAAGCGAGTTCTTCTGTGTATGCTGGATCAGCGAAGTGGATCATAACCGATTCCATGAATAGCTTGTCCGCCTCAATCTTCAACGTGTCATCATCGCTGAAATCGATCCTTAGGTCATCTTCATTGCAGCAATCTCGCAGCCTATTCAGGTCGTTCCCCGGGATTCTCCGGCTCTCATACGCTCTACGATTCGTGTGTCTGACCGTCATGGCATCAAAGATCGAGCTAGGGATCCTCGACCTCGCGCCCTCCGTGAGATCGACTCGAGCAACGTGGTCGTCTCTCTTCTTGTCTGGGAAGTATGTGAGATCAGCCTCGTATCCGAGATGATCAGCCGATATGAGCAGATTCTCAAGGGCGCAACCGACGCTGATGTAGAGTTCTCGCTGGCTTGGATCAGCGGCCCTTAGCCACCTGTCCATATCTGCGAATACGTCGATCTGTCCGTCCTTGACGGAGAATCTCCAAGGTTGAGTGTTATGACTGGACGGAGCTAGTATGGCGTATCTCAGCAGGAACTTCGGTCGTTCCTCTTGGCTTCCGGACCTGGGAAAATCAGCTTCCTTGACCTGCCAGCAATCCTGAATCATACTGATCGTAGTAGACCCTGCGCTCAACCGTCTTAAGCTTTAGACACGAACCGATGTGAGTGCAGAAGTCAAGGACATTTCGGACAGTGTGGATAGCCCGGAATGTAGTGTTGGCGGATGCGTGGAGAAAGAAACGTAGAGAAGCTTAGACGATGGTGTGTACGCCGGCTCCTGGAAGGTTGGTCGATTAGAGATGTCTCAGCCCACGCCATGACTCCTAAGAGTACAGTTCATGATTGGTGGAGTCGGTTCCAGTGGAATGGATGGGTGGGCCTCTCAGACGAGTCCAGACGACCATACATCATCCACAGACTACCAGAAGAAACCGTGGCTAGAATCATTCAGGTCAGACTGCGTGAAGGATGGTGCCATGAGGCGATCGCTGCATACCTCAACCAGCAGGATAACATCAAGGTAAGCAGCGGCTCCGTATACAAAGTCCTCAAAGAGAACAATCTGATCACCAGAACCTACAAGCCTCGAAGACAACGAACATACACCCGCTTCCAACGCACGCATCCAGACAGCCTCTGGCAGACAGACATCAAATACTACGGGGACGAATACCTGATCGCATATCTGGATGACTGCAGCCGATACCTTCCAGGCATAGGACTCTACACGGAAGCAACAACCGACAACGTCCTAGAGACACTCCAAGAAGCCCTGTTGAACGGTAGAACCCCAAAACAGATCCTCTCGGATCATGGCACACAGTATTGGAGCAACGACGGCCCAGGCAGGTTCACAAACTTCTGCCAGACACATGGCATAGAGCACATTCAGGGTTCCATTGGAAAACCAACCACACAAGGCAAGATAGAACGATTCTTCCAGACATTCGAAGCCTACTATCCAAGATTCAACGACATGAACCAATTCAGAGAATACTACA
This sequence comes from uncultured Candidatus Bathyarchaeia archaeon, assembly GCA_964549795.1. Lineage (GTDB taxonomy): Archaea > Thermoproteota > Bathyarchaeia > 40CM-2-53-6 > 40CM-2-53-6 > CAVPLU01. The sequence continues at coordinate 5,430 of CAZJVZ010000015.1, read as the reverse complement.
ACAAGACGAAGCCGCATCGAAGCCTTAACTACAAGACACCAGCACAGATCTACCTCAACTAACTGTCCGATATGTCATTGACTCCCGCACACGAACCGATGTGAGAGCTTGATCTATCCTGATCGAATGTAACTGGAGGGGACAAGACCAAGAGAGTTGTCGTAGCGGCCATCGAGAGATGACTTCTCAACAGCCATCCTCATTGAAATGGGCATGGAGCTCTTTTCCTGATGGGTTCCTGAACTACTCAGATACAATCTCCTGTCTTGACATCATGGACGTCCAAAAGACTCTCCTAGACTCACGGATGCTAGCCACTATCGTACGATGATAGTTTGGCGGGCCCGGTTAGGTGACATTTCACGTTTAGAACCAACGAAATCCCGGCGGACAGATACTACGCAGGAAATCCGCAGAATGTCCACAGATCTTCTGAGGAGCGAAACGAAGATCGACTCACCTGCACGGGGACTCGCCCCTAGAAGCGTAGGATGTTAAATGACCTAGCGAGGACTCTGTTCGTTTAGGAGGCCTTTACCTTCGGACTCCCTCAGGCAAGCAGGCGACGCTTTCTGAAGTATGCAGGAGCGGGTGTTGCCGTTGCTGGAGCATCGGCAGTCGGCCCAGACTACTTCTCGACACGTTCTGATAATCGAAGTGGCAAATCATGATGAGGCATCTCGAAATCCTTCTACTATTCACGATGGTCTTGTCGCCAAGTGTAACGCAGGGAATTCAATCGGTTGGAGTGGCGAGTCGGTCGTTCGATATGGCTTCCCAGAAGTTAGTCATGGCTCACTATCTCAACAACTGGGCGACTCCACAGACGACGGGCGGATGGGACGGCTGGGCGTGGGGTGGAGACGGTTGCCGCTTGGGCTTTCATGACCCTGACAGAATTCTGGCAAATGGCAGGAGGGACATCGCGTCTATCTATTACCCTCTCATAGGGCCGTATGACACGAGCGACCAAGCTGTTATTGAGTACCATATACGGCTGGCCAGAGCGTCGGGAATTGACGCCTTCATTGTTGACTGGGATGGCATAACTGGTCACGCGGATTTCGCAAGAATAGACTCCAATTTCTCGGCGATGTTGAAGGTGGCTGAGCGAATGAACTTCTCTTTGGCGGTAGACTATGATGCGCATCGCTACTATCTTGGTTCAAACGGGCCGAAACTGACGCTGTTTCATAGCAGAGCAGAAGCCTTGCTGCAAATACAAAACGATCTGAAGTATGTCATCAGGGAGTTCGGACCAAGTCAGGCATACCTCAAGTATGATGGGTTGCCGGCGATCTTCGAGTTTGGCGGGAGTTCTGTGATGAGAGGCACGGATTGGAGACAGGTCTTTGATGCCTTGGGCTCCGAAGGAATTCGTGCGAAATACTTCAGGTTCTATTTCGGTGGAGAATCATACTATCCTCCGTTCAGCGGGTTCGCGCCTTGGTTGGAGCCAGGCTTAGCCGCAACAGGGAAGACTAATCCTGTGACATACATCTATCGAGCGGCTGATGATGCTCGAAGTGTACCTGAGATAAGCTTCGGGAGCAACCCGTGGCCAGGGTTCGATTCAAGTCCAGTTGGCGACTGGTGTTACAACGAAGGTCCAAAAACGGTCGATAGGGCTGATGGTTCGGTGTACAACAAGACCTGGGGAACTACGTTGTCAGTTTCACCCAAGTGGGTCGACATCGCAACTTTCAACGACTGGAACGAAGGCACCATGATAGAGCCGACAACCGAGTTCAACTACAAGTATCTCTACTTGACCGCCTATTACGCGGCACAATTCAAGCATCAGAATCCCAGCTACGCCGGAATCCCCGTTCCCTTGGCCATCTACAACGCCACGCTCGCCATGCGTCAGGCACAGAGTGACGGCCGCACTGTCGGCTTGGACATCGCAGATGAGACGCTTCAGCGCGCTGAGCAGGAGTTTCAATCCGGGCAGTATTCGAGCGCTCTAGCAGACGCCAATCAGGCGAAGCAATCTGCCGAACAGGCGACGATTCTAAGAGCTTCAACGACTATTCTATCCCATACCTCCACACAGCCAGCCTCTCTCCAACCCACAGCGCCTTCTGGTTGGAACTCGATATTTGGAGCGGCAGTTCTTGGAGTCGTGACGCTTGTTGCAGTCTCGGTCATAGTGAGAAGACGAAGAACCAAGCAGCGGTAGGTAGCTCTTTTTGAATCGCCGGAGGTTTCTGAAGCATGCTGGCGCAACCGGCGCGGTCATTGGAGCTTCAGCACTAGGGTTGGATTTGCTCACGATGCGGCCTACTTCGACACCAACCGAGATGATGACATCGACTAAGCTCAATCTTCCCCCCGTAGCAGAGTTCAGTTTCACCCCGAACTACCTCAATCCGACAGATCAGCAGATAGTACGGTTCACGAGCGAATCCTACGACCTCGATGGTGACTCTCTCGCGTACAAGTGGATGGTGGACGGTGAACCCGTCAGTGAGGAGAAGGACTACTCCGCAAAGCTGCCTGTTGGTCGACATTTCGCTAGGCTAGAAGTCTCCGATGGATACTACAATGAAACAACGGACAATGCAATCATAACAATCGAACCTGACCAAATCTACCCTACGAAACAGTTGCGCATCAAGTACAAAGGAATGGACTATGCGGCCTCCCGTGTCAGCCCGGAACTCGACATGACGCCTTCTGTGATACCGGATCACGAAAGGCTGGATGAACAACTCAGCACAATCCATGATGAACTCGGCTGTAATGCCGTTAGCATTTGGGCGGGTGATGGCTATGAGGACAATCTCATCGAAGCCTGCAGGATAGCGTTGCAGAAGCGCTTCGACCGAATATACGTTCTTCCAAAATACATGCACTTCACCGTCGATGAGATTGCGGAAAAGCTGGCAAAGCTAGCACCGAGGATCACGTCTCTGAGAGAAACATCTGACAAGATCGTTTGGGTGATCGGAAATGAATTCACGTATTGTGTCAAGGATCTAATCCCAGGAGACACATTCCGGGATAAACAGACATGGGTACACAATCATCATGATGGCTACATAGAAGCCCAACAGACCAATATTCCGAGAGTCTTCGAAACCATCTTGCCCGTCATCAGAAAGATCTACCGTTACCCTGTCGCATACAATGCCGGGCCGAATGAGATTGATCTTGTCCCATGGAACGACCCGCTCTTCGAGTCGGTATGCTGGAACGCCTACCTCAAGCCTGCATACAGAGAGTCAACCGAGAAGTCTCTGCTTGACAAGTTCTCTCAGCTCAAGCGGTTCCGGAAGCCAATTATCGCAAGTGAGTTCGGATGCGCGACATGGACAGGTGCCGGTCAAGCGTCGGACACAACCCTCTTCCAGAGTCAAGCCTACGATGAGGATGAACAGGCCGATTCAATAGACAGACACTGCATGATGTTTAACGACGCGAGAATTGACGGAGCCTTCCTCTACATCCATAATGAAGAATGGGACAAGGGCTTCGGCCTATACAACGGCAAGAAGCGCAAGAAGGGCTTCTACATGTACAAGAGCTACCAGAGAGCATCCTGAGCCGCAACAGGATCTCAGGTATCTGAGACTGTCTGAATAGCGGCAAAAGATCCGCGGAGAGCTCGAAAGCGATAGGGAGACCCGCGGAACGCAGAGCCGCCTAATACTATCTTAGGTTTGGCAAGACGGGTCTGGGAGTTGGGGGTAGCTTGCGTGGCTGAGTATCTCAGTGCATCTCAGACGCCGGAGCTCTCTGGGATCATGAAAAGTTCTAAGACCTAGGCTTGAGACATACTGGTCCATGGACACATGCAGCGACTACGAGTTCTGGCTTGTCTTCGCGACAGTATTGCTGGTCGCCGTCACTGGTTACTATGCCGTTCAAACAAGACGAACTGTCGAGCAAATGAGGAAATCCGCAGAGGCAGAATTCCTACCTCATCTGAGAATGTCTGTGGGGTTTGGCGAGGGACCGTGGATCGAGCTATTTGTCACGAATGTTGGCAAGGCCTCGGCCATCGGAGTGCAGACGAACTTTCGTATTCAAGAACTTGAGAACAGCATGCGTACTTGGACAAGTCCGTTGCTGGTGTCCGGTGAGAGTGTGCGGTTTCCAATTCCCGTAGGTAAGGACAAACGCCAAGAGACAATACGGTTCTTTGAGCAGCAGCAGTCTACCTTAGTGTTCAAAGCGGAGTACTCTGACATCTTTGGCAAACCGTACAGTGTTTCTGATTCCATCGATATCACGAAGTATGTGAAGCAGTTGAGTAGCGCACCAGTGCTGTTGCCAAGAACGGAACTGGGCATGATCAAAGAAGCATTGGAGCAGATCAGGGACGAACTCAGCACACTGACTCAAACCGTGCGCCGCTAAGATGGTGCGTCCGCAAAGACGCAAACCTGTCTAGTTGATTTCATGGCTCGTCTGACCTAAGACCTACTCAGGGGTCTGGGACAATTTGTACAGCACCGTCGTGCGCGCCCTAGTGTTTCTCCAAGACGCTATCAGCAAAAGATACAAACTCGAGGAGAGCGTTGACCCTGTCCTCAAGCTGACGCATGGGATATTTCGCCTTGAAATTGATTTCATGTACGAACGTATGTCGTGCTTCAACTAATTCTTTGACCCTCTCGTAGAAGTCCTCCCTTATGCTTTCTCTGCCGTGAATAGGACAATTGTAGACGTACTTCCTTACTGCTGAGATGAAATCCTTCCCGATAATGCCGGAAAACACCTTGCTGATGTTCTCAAGGCTCTGGAAGTTGCACGCTGAGCAAAGGAGTTCACCGACCGAGACACGCTTCGCTCTAATCCATTCTAGATCGGCAACAGGTATGCTCTGCTTCTGCAATTCCGGGATTTTGCGTATGTTGGCTTGTTCCTCGTCAATCGCTTTTCTCAGCATCTCTCTGAAATAGACTTCGAGGGCAGTAGTGGCGCTGGCGATAAACTGTCCACGCGCCTCTCTTGATAGGCCGGAGTCGCGCGTTCTCTTCTGGATAGTTTCTAGCACCCTGTTTGCAAGATCTATCTTGTCCAAGAAGAAGTTGTAGGGGACGCTGCTTCGTCCCCGCCGTGCTCGTCTAGCGTCTTCAATTCTCTTCTTGAGCAAGAAGCGCCCTCACCAGACAAGATCGAAGTAGAGGAGCTTTTCAACATGTTGTTGAAACATCCTGCTACTTCGGCGGATTCTGTTGCTGGAGCTGAGTTAGGAACGCCATTCGAGCTGTACTCACTTCCTAGCAGAGAAGCCCACGTTAGTGTGGTTGAGTGGGATCGACGGAAGCGAGACTGTTCGCTATGAGGTACTAGAGATCAAGAACTTGTCGAAAATAGACCTGACGCGAATCCAATTCCGGCTGAGAAATCACACGCCATAATTCTGCCCCAAACGGGGAGAAACTCCACAAATAGCTCGAAAGTGATGGCGGGCCCGGT
>CAZJVZ010000014.1:0-20446 GCA_964549795.1 uncultured Candidatus Bathyarchaeia archaeon | reverse complement strand
TGCATTGTACTGAGTGACACATCCATGAGAACGCTGAAGATCTTCAAGGATGCCAAAGCGTTCGAGCTCGCAGCAGACCGCACACGGCGCAGGATAATCCACCTCCTCAGGGCGCGAGAGCTGTCCGCCAGCCAAATCGCCGACGAACTTGAGATGACCCCACAAGCCATCTACCATCACATACGCAAACTCCTCGAAGCCGGCCTCATAGAGGTCGCCAAGGAAGAGAGAGTAGACCACATCATAGAGACATACTATCAGGCAGCAGCCGAAATCTTCCACTTCACCTACGGCGAAAGTGACCCGGAGTATCAGGAAGGCCGAACGAAGGAGGCTCTGGAAGCCCTAAACAGAATCGGCTTGACAGTTCCAATAGACGAAGAGACAATCTCAAAGTATGCCAGCCTATCGAGCAAGATAAAGGCCATCTACCACTGTTGCACACCGGAGCTTACAGAGAAGATCTCGCAACTGGAAGATCTAGACTTCTTCACTAAGCAAGATGCGGTGGACATTGCGAGCAGCATCTCCATGAATGACAAGCAGTTCGAGGAATTGCAGATACTTAACAGAGAAGCAAGAGAACTCCTGAAAATCAAGCTAGCCAAACCAGTTCGAACATCAGCAAAGTGACACTAGAGCATAAGGTTCGGGGCACGAATCCCCTCATGTACCACGCTGCGCAAACAATATGTGTAGAGCGCCCTGTGGATGTTGAGATGCAAGTTGAAGCTCAACAGCGTCGCGGTTGTCTATGTCCTCGCCGCGGTAGCAAGGCTCCTTTGGACTCTTGAAGGAACAGTCGCGCACTATACAGTCCACTCTGACATCCCCGTCTCATACTACGTGAGTATTGGAGTCGGCATCGTAATCGCCATAGCACTCATACTTCCTCTCTCGAAGGCACTCGCCACATTTTTCGCAGCCGTCAGCGGTGTGAGCGGAATCTTTGGATTTGCAGTAATGGGCTGGATCTTCATGACCGAAGGTGAAACAAACCCTGTCACAGCACCACTTGTGGGAGCAATCACATTCTCCGCTTTGCTGTACTTGAAACCAAGACCAGTGTAGGCTCAAATGGATTTGTAGCCAAGGGATCCGAATCCTCCGCCGTCGACGAGCCCGGCCGAGGTTAGGCTCGAGAGAAGGCTCTGAAATATTGCCAAGTCACAACTCAAGGACAATCGTGAGAGGGGGAACCAGAAGGACAAGCCTTGGCCTTCCGTCCAAGGTCTGTCATGTCTCTTGAGGGTTGTGATGTGTCAGATTCCGCTGGAAGAGAGCCTTTTCGACCGTTCGCGCGTCAAGGTCATGCTTTCTTGCGATGAGTCGAACCGTTTGGAGAAACCTTAGGAGGTGCTTGGGTCCCTGAAACAGACCTTGGGGCTCTTTCCCAAACAACTCGCGCCACACATGAATATCAAGCACGGCGTATTCTTTTGGATCGTAGAAAGTCAGGATCACACTTGCCATGGCTGGTCCTATGCCTGGCAGTCTGAGCAATTCTGAGATTCTGATCCTTTCGCTACTTGAATCCAGAGCCTGACGAAATGCTTCTTGGATCTCTCGCTCCCCAATAGACTCCACACGGCTCATGACGAGGCTTCTCCTTCCTGGCAGGCTTCCGAATTTCCAGCTCACCATCTTCGCCAGGTCTCTCTTGGAGAGCCTTCGTGTATTTCGCAGTCGGGATCCCACCTCGCTCTCCATGCGCAGATCGAGGGCGGGCTGTTTCTCGTCGTACAGGCGTGACCATCTGAGGATCTCCGCTCTTCTATCCCACCAACGGATCGCACCCACACCCTCCGCTCTCCTTTGATTGCCGAATCAGAGTTCCACTGGAAAAAACACTTCAGTTTTCACATTTCCAGTGGCAACTGACCCCACACGTTTGCGTCCAAGTCATCGACTCGTGTGGAGCTTCATTCGTCGCGGTGGCGCCAAGGAAATAGGTTGTGAGTCAGAACCCGCAAAGTCTCGTGGAACACGGGCGTCAAGTGAGCATGCTGATTTCGGTTTTGTCGTTTCAGGGTCTGGCAGTTCTAGATTCTTGCCGACAGCCACCCACCTATGTCACCGAGTACGCTTTCCTTACCAGGTTCGTTCAGTATTTCGTGATAGAAGCCGTCATAGACTTTCAGTGTCTTGTCAGGTGAAGCCACTTTCTTGTAGAAGCTGGCTGTCATAGAAAGATCAATGATCTCGTCGGCGCCGCCCTGCATTATCAAGCAAGGCAACGTTAGCTTGTCTGCGCCTTGCATAGTCTCTTCCTGTGCTCGACGGTATTCGGTGAACCATCGTGCAGTCGCCACCGCATGAACCAGCGGATCGTCCACATACTTCTGCACCACATCTGCATCCCGTGAGAGATGTTTCGGGTTCAATCCCGTACCAGTCGTGAAGGTTGGCACGATGCTTGACAGCGTCTTGGCGAGGAAGACTTTCGCGGCTGGAATCTTCATCTTCTCTGCAAGCGCGGGCGCACTCGCGACAACGCCGGCAAGTTCGTCAGCGTGCTTCTCCGCGTAGCTGAGTGCGATGAGTCCTCCGAGACTGTGTCCAATCAGGAACGTCTTGAGGGTAGGGTTGTGTTCTTTAGCGATGCGTATCATCTGACCGATGTCAGAGTGGTAATCGTCAAAGCTGACAACGTGCGCTCGCTTGCCGCCGGACTTGCCGTGTCCGCGAAGATCGCACGCCAACAGCGGAAAACCGTTTCGCGCCAAGTAGTCAGCTACGTGTCCGTATCTGCCGGTATGTTCACCGATTCCATGAGCCAACACAAGTGTTGCTTTCGGCTTCCCAGGCGGCGTCCACGATTGATAGCATATTCGTATGTCACGGGCACCTTCGAAGTGACCTTCATAATGACTCCAACTTGCGCTCGACAAGACTCATCCACACATACTGATTATGGCTCGAACGTATAAGCAAGCCAGGTCTAGCATTCCACTCGATGCCTATGCTTTCTGGCAGAGACTTCTCCAAACTTGCCCAAGAGGAATTCGACATAGCGATTGTTGGTGGAGGGATGATCGGGACTGGTGTCGCCCGGGATGCAGCGATGAGAGGTCTCAGAACAGTCTTGTTCGAGAAGGAGGATTTCTGCTACGGAACGAGCGGCCGCTCAAGTAGAATGATACACGGCGGTCTACGCTACCTAGCTAGCTACGATCTCGGTCTCGTCAGAGAGGGACTTAGGGAACGGGAGATCCTCCTCAGGCTTGCGCCGCATCTCGTTCATCCTCTGAGATTCCTCATCCCACTCTACGGAGGTTTCCTCCACAGGATGAAACTCAAGATCGGCATGATCCTATACGATCTCCTATCCTATGACAAATCGCTCCCGAATCACGGCTACCTCGGCAAGAAGGAAGTGCTCGAGGCGGAGCCCGAGCTCGCCGAGAACGGCTTGAAGGGCACATACGTATACTATGATTCCCAAATCGCGCTCACAGAACGTCTCTGCATGGAGAACGTGCTCTCCGCACGAAAGCACGGAGCCATGCTGTTGAATCATGCGAAGGTTGTTGGTCTCATGAAGAAGAACGGTTCAGTCTCCGGAGTGAGAGTCAGGGACGTGCTCTCAGGCAAGACGTCCGAGTTCCGATCCAGGCTTGTAGTAAACGTTGGTGGTCCTTGGCTTGACGAGGTTGTACGTGAAGTGAGGTCAAACGAGCGCCCACTGGCCCGAACAACTAAGGGAATTCACCTCGTGACCCCGAAAGTGACAGGCAATGCCGTAGCCCTTTTCGCATCTGACGGGCGAGCCTACTTTGTGATGCCTTGGATCGGATTCACGCTTGTGGGAACAACCGACACCGACTATGGACAAGATATGGACGCCGTGAAAGCTGAGGTCGACGATGTCGAGTATCTGCGAACCGAGGTCCAGAAGGCATTCCCAAGAGCACAGTGGAATCGGGTCTTCTATACAATCGCTGGCGTACGTTCACTCCTTCGAATCGAAGGCCTCAAGGAGTCGTCTGTCACCCGCCGCCACATAATCTACGACCACGAAAAGAGGGAAGGCTTCAAAGGGCTCATCTCTGTGATCGGTGGCAAGCTGACGGCCTACCGAGGCATCTCGCAAGACGTGGTAGATGCTGTCTGTGACAAGCTGGGCACAGGCACCCATTGCACAACTGCAAAGGAGAGCCTTCCAGGAGCCGACTCGGCCGAACTCGAACGAGTCAAGACCCAAGCCAGGTCGATCGCAAGAGAACATGGAGTCACAGCCGAGACGCTCAACCATTTGGTCTCGCTCTATGGTTCCCGATGCAAAGAAGTCCTGGACTATGCGAAGAAGGACAGACGCCTGCGTGAGCGGATATGTAGGACAAATCCTGACATCATGGCTGAGGTCGCTCACGCCGTCGAGAAGGAGTCCGCATTCACTCTGAGCGACTTCATGATCCGAAGGAGTCTAATTGCCTGGAGGAGGTGTGAAGGTCTCGACTGCTGCACCAAAGTCGCGAAGATGATGGGCAAGCTGCTGCGTTGGAGCAATCGTGAGGTCTCCTCGCAGATTGCAGCATACAAGAACGAGATTGCCATGCGTCACGCATACGAGAAGAAACCATCGGAACCTACAGCTAGGCCGCACAAGAGAGCTCTTGCTCGGCGAAGGAGGACCAGAAGATCTCGATAGTCAGTCCTGTCTCTCCCAGTCAAGTGATCTCTCGACGGCCCGCTTCCATCCTGCGCGTATCTGCTCGCGTGTCTTGGCAGGCATCTTCGGTCTGAAGATCCTGTCCACCTTTCTTACGCGTGTAAGTTCTCTCAGGTCATCCCATACTCCGACAGCTAGGCCGGCGAGGAATGCTGCTCCCAACGCGGTTGTCTCAGCAATCGCTGACCGCTCAATGGGAATCCCAAGCAGATCGGCTTGGAGTTGCATCAGGAAGCTATTGACTGACGCTCCTCCGTCAACCCTGAGCGATCGTATCTGACTCCGACTGGCCTTTGTCATTGCTTCCAGAACATCCACGCTTTGAAGGCAGATCGACTCCAACGCGGCTCTGACGATCTGGTTTCTCGTCGTGTCGCGGGTGATTCCGATTATGAGGCCCCGCGCATACATGTTCCAGTATGGTGCACCGATGCCTGTGAGTGCGGGAACGAAATACACACCGCAACTGGTCGGTGTCTCGCGTCCAATCTTCTCAGTTTCTGCGGCCTTCCTGATTATGCCAAGCTGATCTCGCAGCCATTGAATGACCGCGCCGCCAATGAACACGCTTCCTTCCAGTGCGTAGGTGACCTTGCCGTTGAGGCCCCAAGCGATTGTGGAGATCAGCCCCACACCTGGCTTCGGAGGGTGATCTCCGGCGTTCAGGAGGATGAAGCATCCTGTACCGTACGTGTTCTTGGCGGCGCCCTTCTCGAAGCCCGCCTGGCCGAAAAGAGCCGCCTGCTGGTCACCAGCAACACCACTGATCGGAATTTCTCTGCCGAAGAGGTGCTTCTCGGTGTAGCCGAGTATCTCGCTCGATGATTTCACTTCAGGTAGCATGTCTGATGGGATTCCGAGCAGATCGAGCAGTCTCCGATCCCAAGATCTTCGGTTGATGTCGTAGATCATGGTCCTTGAGGCGTTCGAATAGTCTGTGGCGTGAACTCGGCCCGCTGTCATTTTCCAAATTAGAAAGGTGTCCACTGTTCCGAAAAGAAGATCTCCTCTTCTGGCCCTCGTCTTGGCTTTCGGGACATTGTCCAAGAGCCACTTGATCTTCGGCCCAGAGAAGTATGCGTCAGGAATGAGTCCGGTCGTTTCTCTGACATATGAGGCGTACCCTCTCGATACCAAGTCATCAATGATTGGGGCAGTTCTCCTATCCTGCCAGACTATCGCATTGTGGATTGGCTTGCCAGTGTGTCTGTTCCAAACGATCGTGGTTTCTCGTTGGTTGGTTACTCCGATTCCAGCGATCTCTTTCACATGCTTTGCCATGGCCTGCTTGGCCGCGCGGATCTGAGTTGACCAGATCGCCTCTGGATCGTGTTCAACCCAGCCGGGGCGGGGGAAGATCTGGCGAAACTCCGTTTTTGGAGACTTCAGCAGCCGACACTGTTCGTCTAGGAGGACGGCCCGCGAGCTTGTGGTTCCTTGATCGAGCGAGAGGACATATGGCCCCAACGGAGATCGCCATCACCTTGGCGTGAGGGAGATATCTCACTTGCCGATGCGGCATTTCAGGAGGGCCTTAAGTGGTCGCAACCGTTTTGAACTCAACTATCCTCAGACCATGGGGGTAGAACTGTCCCAGCAGTCCTTAGTTGAGTTGAGGAACGATGATCGATTCAATGCTCAGAAGGCGGGACTCGGGCGGAGATTGCGAAGTCTGCCAGAGGAAGGCCGCAACGCGAAAAGCGAGATTCACGGCCCACTTCCTTCATTCGGAACCGACCCCTCTCATGATTGAGGAGCACGTTGCGAAAATGGAGTTTGAGAAACGAGTCTGCGACGACTGCGCGAAACAGCTTCAGAGCATGAAGAATGTCAGCGATCTTTCTCTCGACAGTCTTTAGGGCGGAAAGACTGATCGACGAGCAGTCGCATGGCAATCGCTGGGGTTGGTCAATTCCTCTTGAAGGAACGAGATGACTTCTCGGAGACGATGCAATCATGTCCATTTGATGCTGCTTGTTCCTTCTTTTGCGTAGGCCACCTGATTGCTGAAAAGCCCCCTCAAGCTGCTGACATCCTTCGGGTCATGGGCTGAAGGGTTGAGCAGAAAGACAGCAGTGACTTTCGGGTCGGAAAGTTGCCTCAACGCATTCAATGCGAACTTGTACGCTGTCCTGGAGTCCGCGGACAGCGCCAAATCAGTCAAACTGTCGAAGACGACATTCAGTGGCCTTTCCTGATGTTTGTCCAGAACGGAAGACAGCATCAGATCGTGGGTTAGCTCTACAACTTCGGCATTCTCATCGTCACGTGTGGCTTGTTCCACTACGCTTCCGGCTGGCGTCAGGATGACCACTGCCTCCTTGTTGGAAGTGCACTCGAGAGTGAAGTCTCGTACCACCGTCTGATACGGCATTGAGGGATCAAACTCAAGCAGAATCTTCTTCCCTGTCAATGCAGCATGTGTGATTCCGAGCTGTCCTGAGAACTTGATCTTCTGTGGCTGCTCGACGTGTCCTCTGGGTGCAACTGCTTTGTCTCCACCTCGCGTCAGATGTCTTCTCGAGTAGCGCACTAATCCAGAGATGACAAGGATGGCTCCCAGGCCCGCCACGAAATAGGCCAACCACAGGTGTGCAGCCATCACAATTCCCCGCGACAGATAGAACAGGACCCCGATCCACACCACGGTCAAGCCGAGAGCAAGCCAACGTGCAGGATGACTTGCATGTTCAGGCGCCGTCGAGGCCGTCTGATCGGTAGATGCGCCGCAGCTGGGACAGAACCTTGAGTTCGAATCAAGAGCTGTCCCACATCTCCTGCAGAGCTTGGCAGTGGTCGGCATCGATGGTCGGGGACGCGTTTCGTTGCTGGCGTGAAAAGAGTTTCGGTCGTGTCAATCCGCAACCGCGAAGAGGCGAAAGCAAGATCGAAGCAGCGACTCTCTATCGGTTCGCAGGCACCTGCGAGAACGAGTGTGCGTCCCTATGGTGTGGTCGCAATCGCTTATGCGAGGTGAGCCCGATAGTCGGCAGCAGGTCTCATCTGTGCCGGCGGTCTCTTCGATCTCTTGTGTCCCTCTGCTGCCAGTCTCTCTTTCTCTGAGTCTGAATCCTCATTCTTCCAGATCTGAATGCCATGGAATCGCTTCGGTATTCCTGTATCCCAGCGTAGAATGAATGGTAGCCGTCGTCGCTGTCATCCTTTGACAGGGACGATATCAGTTCGTTCAGCCTGGCCCTTGTAGCATCAGAATGGTTCTCATCCCATGCTCGAGAATAGACCCCATACGCGAGATGGAATTTGAAGTCCTGAGGCCGGTCGACATCCAGTTTCGTCAAAACCTTGGTCTCTGAGCTGTCTTCCGGCATGTCTCATAGACTCGCTTGAATGTGGGAGGGAGCGCACTCGTCGTATTTAGGTCGTGCTGAGAACCCTCGTGCGTTGTCCACAGAATTCAATCCGTCGAATGCATAGCCGAGATGGTTCCAGTCTTCCACGGCAGGGACAGCTGCATTTCGCCCCTGAAGTTCTTGACGGCGGCGTCACGAATCATCACCATGTCATTCTTCTTCACAGAGTCGATCTGCTTGTTCCACAGGGGGAGTCGTATCTCTCCTGTGCCGTCCGAGAGGGTCGCAACGCATACAACGAGCGGTGAGCCGTTTCTTGATTCAACGGCTCTGACCTCAGATTTGGCTGTCACTTTGGCCTTCAGACTCACATGTTTCAAGCCGATTTGGAGGTCACGAATTCGTCTTTCCGTTTCGGCTTGGTCGTCTGTCGTCGGCCCTTCTTTGCTGCTCAGCAGCCGCTTGAATTCTTGAGGCACATTGGTCAGTCTCGCCAATGAAGCATCGGAAACAGAAGCTTGAGCAACCGACCGTTCGTTCTGTGAGAACATGAAACAGAAGGTCTTGTCTCCGCGGTCTCGCAGCTCTATCTCCAGAGGACCGCAGGTCGCCTCTTTCCTGGTCTTCGCTCTCAGCATGGCATTGTGCAGAGCCGCAGGTTCTAGGCCGTACTTTCTTGCGAGCATCAGAAGATAAACGAAGTCCCGATCTGGGCCTCGCCTGCTGCCAAGGGTTCTGACGGCTACTGGCATGTGACCTCTCGCCCTTAGGGTCGTCGGTCCTCTATGAACGCACCGCTTTGGCGGTGTGGCCCCCGGAGGGGCGAACCGCGGGTGTGTCCGAAGTATCGGCGCGGTCTTTCTTCGAATCTGCGCCGTCTATCGTTGTGGAACTCTTCTTTGCCTCTGTTTATGGTAGGGAATATGTGCGTGTCGGACTTGGCGAGGTGTAGGCGCTCGATCTGATAGTCAGCCATCGTTTGTATTGCTCGGAAGTCTGCGCTCTGATCCGCGGACACGATCGTCACCGCTGTTCCCGTCTTGCCAGCCCGTCCTGTTCTACCGATCCGGTGGAAGTATGTGTACGGGTCGTCAGGGACATCGTAGTTGATGATGTGCGTGACGCCGTCGATGTCTAAGCCTCTACCGGCTAGGTCTGTGGCAACTAGTATGCGGCTTCTGCCGCTCCGGAACTCATCCATTGCTCTGTCGCGTTGACTCTGGGAGAGGTCTCCGTTTATTGCAGTGGCATGCTCGTTGATTCTCCTGAGCATCTGGCTCAGCCAGAATGTGGTTCGCTTGGTTCGACAGAACACTATGGCACGTTGGACACCTCCGTCTCGTAGGATACCCACGAGTGTGTCGAGCTTTCTTGCTCTGTCTGTTTCATAGAAGCACTGTTTGATCTCTTTGACGTTAAGGTCGTCCGATTCGATTAGAACCTCGCGTGGGTTCTTCATGTGTTTGCGGGCGAGTCGTAGGATTTCTTCGGGCATTGTCGCCGAGAAGAGTGCTGTTTGGCGCTTTCCGGTCTTGTCGAGAATGCGTTCGACATCGTTTATGAAACCCATGTCCAGCATTCTGTCCGCCTCATCTATCACGACACATTGGACGCTATCGAGGCGGAGGGTTCCGCGCTCGAGATGGTCGATTATTCGACCAGGTGTTCCGACGATGATCTGCGGCCGGTCTTCCAACGCGTCAATCTGAGCGTGGATTGATTGTCCACCATAGATCGCTAACGCGTGCTTGCGAGTGAGTTTGCCGTACGAGTTGATGTCATCAGCTACCTGCATCGCAAGCTCGCGTGTCGGAACGAGCACCAACGCCTGAATCTTCGGGTTGTTCTCATCAACGATCTCAAGGATCGGGAGGCCGAACGCGGCGGTTTTTCCTGTTCCAGTGTGTGCTTGACCAATTACATCGGTTCCGCTCCAGAGAAGCGGAATTACTGCTTCTTGGATGGGAAACGGCACGTCGAATCCTAGCGCTTTAACAGCGCCTAATATCTCTGGGCTTAGGCCCAGTTCTTCGAAATTACTCATTGTCTTTTTCTCCTCAGCCTCTGCTTGAAGGTCGCAAATCAGTACTAGAGGCCGAAAACTCGATCCGCCGTTCTGTCCTGCTGTGAGCAGCTACGGGAACTAGAATTCGGACTTGTTCTCAGACTTCCGCGATCTTACTGCTTTGGCTTCTGGTCATCTCGTGAAGAACTCAAAGGCACGCAGATGTCCACGCAGCCGTGAGCACTTCTTGGACGCGCAGGAGGCTCCGGCGCCTAAAAACCTGCTGGTCTACAATACATAGTCCGAAGGCGTCATTCGAGACTAGTACCCCATTCGGATCACACTCAACAAGTCTGCACAAGGCAATGGTGCAGCAGGAAGGTTCATTCCTTTCAGAACCCTGTATCTGATGGGAGAGCGCTTGTGAGGATTTCCAGTCAATCGCTTCGCCAAGTCGCCGACCTGCTGGTGGAGGAACAACTTGCGGGTCTGATCGATCACACGGAGCTGAAGCCCCACGTCCTCAGAAGGAAGATACGATCGATATGCGACGAGGCGGACACTCATGGCTTCGCGGCGGTATGCGTCAACTCATGCTGGGTGCGCGAAGCCTCTGAGCATCTGAGATCCAAGTCAAGCCGGGTGGGCATCGCGAGCGTCGTGGGCTTCCCACTCGGGCAAATGTCAACCGAGTCGAAGGCGTTTGAGGCATCAGACGCAATTGCGAAGGGAGCGACCGAAATTGACATGGTAGTCAACGTAGGGAAAGTTCGAGAGATCGCCGCCTCGTCTGCAGACGAGAGCCGGACGATGCGTAACTTCGTTCGAGAAGACATTAGCGCGGTAGTCAAGAAAGCAGACGGTGCCCCGGTGAAAGTCATCCTCGAAACAGGCTACCTCACAGATCAGGAGATTGTGGAAGCTTGTCGGATATCTGAGGATGCGGGTGCGGCTTTCGTCAAGACTTCTACCGGTTTCGGACCCATGAGTGCCTACCCTGCTCATTTGAAGCTCATGCGCGAGACAGTCGGCGAAAGACTGGGAGTGAAGGCGGCTGGTGGCGTGACGAATTTCCTGGAAGCAATCAGATCCATATACGCAGCAGCAAACGCACCGAATCTCCTCCGTCCTGACAAGTTCAGGATTGGGACGAGCAACGGAATCAACATCGTCAACTCGCTGAGCTGGGCCAAATACGATGACTCCTGGTTCACGGAAGAGGTTCCCTGCAGGATATGCCCGAGCAATTATGTGTCCAAGCAACCTTTGGAAATCCAAACAGTGTACGTCAAGAAATGCAAGACATGCCCGAACAACGGCTACAGAAAATTCAAGGATTTCTAGAGGAAGGTGATGAGATCTTGGACGGATGGATGGGGAAGGTCCTTAGAGTAGACCTGAAGGGAAAGAAGGTTTCCTCGCAACCTCTCAGCAGAGAACAGACTCAGCTCTTCTTGGGCGGGAGAGGCCTGGGCGTTGACGTACTCTTCCGCGAAGTTGCACGTGGAACTGACCCCTTGTCCCCTGAGAACAAGATGGTCTTTGCGACCGGCCCACTCACAGCGACAGGTGCACCAACCTCAGGTCGATACTCCGTCATAACCAAATCTCCTCTAACCGGAACGATCTTCGATTCGAACTCGGGAGGGCATTTCGGAGTTCAGCTGAAGCGCTGTGGCTGGGACGCGATGATAGTGGAAGGCCAGTCGGAGAAGCCCAGCTACTTGTGGATCCATGATGAATCCGCCGAGATCCGAAAAGCCGATCACATCTGGGGATACACCACCCACAAAACAGAAGATGCCATCAAGTCGGAGACCGACAAGGAGGCCAAGGTGGCCTCCATCGGCCCCGCCGGCGAACGACAAGTTCTGATCAGCGCCATAATCAATGACAAGCACAGGGCCGCCGGCAGAGGAGGCGTCGGAGCGGTCATGGGTTCAAAGAAACTCAAAGCGATCGCAGTTCTGGGAACTCATGAGCCGACCATAGCCAGCAGAGACGAATTCACGGCGACTTCGCGCGTCAGCCTCGAAGCGATCTCAAAGAATCCAGTGACGAAGGACTCGCTGCCCAACTATGGAACGACAGTTCTTGTGAACGTGATGAACGAGATCGGGGCACTGCCGACCATGAACTTCCAAAGAGGATACTTTGAGGACGCAGACGCGATCTCGGGAGAAACCATCAGGGAGCGAATATTCGAGAAGAGGGTCGCATGCGACGCGTGCACAATCGCTTGTGGAAGAGAGACCAAGATTCCGGGAAGAGACAGACGAGGAGAGGGACCGGAATACGAGTCGACGTGGGCTTTCGGTGCCGCTTGTGGAGTGCGCGATCTTGAAGCCATCGCAGAGGCAAACTACCTATGCAACGAGTACGGGCTCGATACAATCTCAACTGGCAGCACAATAGCATGTGCAATGGAACTCTCATCTGCCGGGCATCTTTCATCCGGTCCGGCATTCGGAGACGCTGAGGCCATGGTGAGTCTCGTCAGCCTGATCGGCGAGCAGCATGGCATTGGAAAGGACCTCTCCGAAGGCTCGCTCAGGCTTGCTGAGAGGTACGGCCGCCCCGAGTTCTCCATGAGCGTGAAGGGGCTTGAGATTCCAGCCTATGATCCTCGTGGTATCCAAGGGATGGGGTTGGCATTTGCCACGTCGAATCGGGGAGCATGTCACCTTCGAGCGTACATGATCTCCACCGAGGTACTGGGAAACCCTTGCCTCATCGACCGATTCAAGATAGAGGGAAAGGCCAGCCTCACAATATTACTTCAGAACATCTCAGCCGCAATAGATTCGATGGTTCTTTGTCGTTTCTCGCAGTTCGCCATGAATCCAGACCACTATGCAGGCCTGCTTCATACTGCTACAGGCGTTCCCTTCACAGCAAGAGACTTGATCAACATCGGCGAGAGGGTCTACAACTTGGAACGCGTCTTCAACACAAGAGAAGGCTTGGGCAGAAAGGCCGATTCGCTGCCGGCGAGGCTCTTAGAGACGCCCCTATCGGAAGGGCATTCAAAGAACACGACGGTCGCGCTGGCTCCTATGCTCGACGAATACTACAAGCTCAGAGGATGGACCGCCGACGGTGTGCCAACTGCAAGCACACTCGCAGAACTCAAACTGGGGGAAGCGTCGAAGCAGATCGTGGAGAGCTATGCGATCTAGCTCACGGATCATGATCGTGAGTTCAGGAAGCGTGAAGGAGAGAGACCACCGGCGGGGACCGAGGAATCGTCTCAAGAGTCTTGGCGGCAGAGAATCCAAGCTGAACTCTCAGGGGACTGAGAAAGGCCATGTGCATCGCGAGAAACCGGTGGAAAGGGGCAGCGCAGAAACCAGCGAGAGTGCAAATGTAAAAGCACACCTGTCTGGAGAGACTCGTGGCTTCACTGCAAGAGTCGAAGAATCGCTACAGGACTCTTTTCGACAGCGCAGGTGGCGCGATTGCGATCCACGACATGAAAGGCAAGTTTCTCGAGGTCAGTCGAGCGCTATGCGAGCGCCTGGGCTACAGCCGTGGAGAGCCACTACAGATGACCACAGCTGACACAGGCTCTTCTGGGTATGCTTCTATCGAGGCTGGACATGGTGAGGAGCTCCGCAGACTTTGCCCGTCTTCTCCGAGACCACTTTTACACGATGGTGTGGCACTCTCACCATCGCAGGTGGGAAATCAGATGACAACTTGCAGGTCAGCATGACTGATACTAGAACGGGCATCGCAAGAGAGAGTATAAGAGAATCTGGGGTCCCCTAGTGACGACCAAGACAAGGGTATTGGGCTAGGTTGCCAATCTCTAAGCGAATAGTTGGAGCATATAGAAGTACAATCAGCCTCCAGAGCGAAACAAGAAGAGGTACGACCGTCACTCTCCGGTTTCCCCTGATCCCAAGCCAAGCGGAGGTGAAACCCAAATGACAGAAACAGAACAGGCGAGGATCCTAATTATAGACGATGAGGAAAGCATACGCAAGTCAGTGGCAGCCGTACTGGAGGCGAAAGGCTACCTTGTTGATACAGCAGAAAGCGGCCAAGAGGCGATCGAGAAATCCAAGACAAGAGCCTACAACCTGGCATTGATCGACATACGCCTCCCGGACATGGAGGGGACAGACCTCCTGACAGCATTCAAGAATACTCCAGACATGGTCAAGATCATTGTCACCGGATACCCGTCGCTTCAGAACGCCATTGAAGCCCTCAACAGGGGTGCAGACGGCTACGTAGTCAAGCCATTCGCCGTCGAGGTCCTCCTCGAACTGGTCAACAAGCATCTGAAGAAGCAGAAGGAAGAAAGGAAGTACAGTGAGCAGAAAGTCGCTGAGTTCATCGAAGCACGTGCCAAAGAACTAGAGAGCTAGCGATAGTCTCTTGCTATTTGCATGGAGCAAGGCTGATCTATCTCACTACTGTGGGATTCGGAAAGGAGACTGTAAGATGGCAATTGATCTAGCATGCAATATGGAAGTAGACGAAAAGAGTGCGAAGTGGAAGTCTGAACACAAGGCGAGGACCTACTTCTTCTGTTCTGCGATGTGCAAACAGGAGTTTGACAAGAACCCCGAGATATTCATCAGACCCGCATAGCCTACTTGATTGGCGAGTTCTTCTTCTCCGCGCGATCTAGAATGCCGATCATGTAGTGGATCCCCAAGCGAGGACTCGACAGGACTGGTACATGGATCTCGGTGGGTTTCATGGTCTCAAGTACCCTTGCCATTGAGGCTTGAGCTCTTCGGACAACTGCTGAAGAGTTGCCGTAAGCCCGCCCACCGTGTGAAGAAGTGCAAGTCTCTTCCCGAGTGCCGTCACGCTACACCGTCTTTGCCAGTCCGATGAAGGCCTAACCCAATGATCGTTTGCGTCAGCACCCTTGCACTCCGCACAATGTAAAGCCTAAATGCCTTGTCATCAACTGCATGCCCGTCACCTGCAACCACCACGATGATGACAACGGAAGAGGTCAATGATGCATTTCTACGTGACACTGACCAACAACTGCAATCTCAAGTGCAGATACTGCTACGGAAGATCCTGCGAGGATTTCGGCAGCGACTTCCACGACCTTGCAGTCGACTACTCCTTGCCCAGCTCCATATCCTATGAGACAGATGCATTGCAGGCATTTCTGGAGAAAGATCGAGATACGGTTCTTGTATTCTATGGCGGCGAGCCGCTCCTCCGGATGGACAAGCTGAGGGAAATCATGGATAGAGCAAAGAGAAGCAGGTTCATGATTCAGACGAACGGGCTCTTGCTTGACAGACTAGAGCCTGAGTATGCGAACAGGTTTGAGACAATCCTTGTCTCTGTAGACGGTGACGAGGCATTAACGGACCACTACAGAGGAAAGGGAACGTACCGGAGAGTCGCGGATAATGTGCAAGGAATCCTCGAGAATGGATTCAGAGGCGAGATCATTGCTAGAATGACGGTCGGAGAAGAGACTGAGATCGATCGTGAGGTACTTGCGTTGGTTCACGTCAAGGATTTGCCCGTCTCTTCGGTTCACTGGCAACTTGACGCGCTCTTTTGGCAGAATGATTTCCCCAAACGGCATTTCGCCAAATGGGTCACGGAGAGTTACAACCCTCGACTGAGAAACCTCATACAGTCATGGGTAGAACGCATGCGAACTGACGGGGAAGTCTTGCGACTCTATCCTCTGGTCGGGGTCATGCAGTCTCTTCTCGTAGATGAGACGAGTTCACTCCGCTGTGGCGCCGGCTGGATCATGTTCAACATTCAGACGGATGGGAACATAACCCCCTGCCCAGTCATGGCGGGCATGAAGGACTTCTACTTGGGCAGCATTCGAGAGACCTCGCCAGAAAGTCTGAGAGATGCCGTCTTCGTGTCCGAGCCATGCACTGGCTGCGATATCTACGGGATCTGCGGTGGGCGATGCCTCTACGCCAATGCTACCAAGCTCTGGGGAGAAGAAGGATTCCGACAAGTCTGCGACAGTGTCAAGGGAATGGTGAACTCGCTACGCGAAGTGCTACCTGAGGTCAGGCACCTCATTGAGCATGGGAGGATACAGCTACATGACTTCGAGTACACGAAATACAACAGTTGCGAGATCATCCCCTAGCTGCCAGCCTTTGAACAATCTCCTGCGAAATTTGGCCCATGGCAAGCCCATGTTTGCCATGACAAGTGGAATGCCCGACGATTCCTGAGGGAAGGTTTATTCCCCGTTTGCCTGAACCTGCGATTAGGGTAATCGACAGTGGCTTACTATTACGTCCCGAAAGCACCGCTTGCGTACACATACCTATTGCCGATGCAGTATGTTATTCCTCAGCCTCCTGAGGTCTACTATCAGCCGCCCCCCCAAGGATACGTGTACCAGCCTCCACCCGTTGGTTACGTGTATCAGCCGCCGCCTCAGATGTACCTAGCCCAGCCACCGGGCCAGCTCTACTACTACCAACCGCCCATGCTCAGAGTGCAGTAGCCCGACCTCAGCCGTATTTCTTCACGGCTTCGACGAAAGCCAGCACGTTCTCCCACTTGGCACTGGGTTCGAGATCGTACGCAGGGCCTATCACGAGTCCTCCATCATTACCGACCGTTTCTATGCGTTCCTTCACATCTGATGTGATCGCGTCAGGTGACCCATAGGTCCAATCTGAGGCGGTTCCAACGGTTCCCCAGAAGGCGAGCTTCCTGCCATACTCCTCTTTCAGTCTCGCCGGGTCCATGACGTCTGGTTGGACAGGGTTTATCGCGTCAACGCCGATCTCAATCAGATCCGGAACTATCGGCTCAATGTTGCCGTCGCTGTGATAAAGAATCTTCACAGTCGGATCAATGGTGTGCGCTGTTCTGATCATTCGGGCGAAGTGGTCTTTCAGGAATCGACGCCAGAGATCAGGGGCAATCATCATTCGTGTCGGCTCACCCACATCATCATCCAGACAAATCACATCGACCCCTGCCCTCGCTAGAATTTCCACGCTCTCCGAGGAGATCGTGGCAAGCTGTCTGAACAGATAGTCAACCAGCTCTGGGTTGTGAAAGAAGTCGAACATCAACTGCTCGAATCCTCTCAGCCTCTGAGCTGTCTCGAAAATCTCCCCGCCCAGATGTGGCGGGCCACCAGCCGCGGCCAGCCCTCTCGCATGAATCTCTCGGACTCTCTCTGCCAAGTGACGGTATCGTCGCCCGTTGAGAAGGTTAGGAAAGCGGAAGGATTCTAGGTCGTGTATGTCGCGTGCGTCCGATAGCGGCTCTTGTCCTGGTTTCTCCGGATGATATCCCCACTCGAAGTAGGTTCGTAGGGTTCTGAGGTCTCCTATAGTGATCTTGGCGGGTAGGGTCTCCAAATACCTCAAGAAGCCTACTTGGCCTACTGGCTGGTCGAACTCCACGAATCGAACGTCCGTACCGAGCTCTTCGTCCGTGTCCTTTCCGTCCGTTTGAGGAAGCTTTGTGGGATAGAAAGAAAGTGCCATGGGGACTCTGTCCGGCCCACTGATCGACATCGCGGTCAGGACTCGCTGTCGAGACTCGAGATAATCCCGCTCAAGAGATCGACCCATCTGCCACGACCTGCCATCGGATTATCATTCGCCAGTGACTCCGGAAATGGACGGCGTCCCCGTGTTCATGGGATCGTGAAGTACATTCTTCGGTTGCTTTTGCCTTTGTTCTCGAATTTCAAGGGGTCTATCTTGCCGATTTCGCCGAGGTTCTTCACGTGTACGCCGCCGTCAGCTTGCAGGTCATAGCCCTCGATTTCGACTATCCTGAGGTCCTTGACGTCGGGTGGCATGACACTTGCCAGTTTTGTGATACCCGGAATCTGAAGTGCATCCTCTCTCTTCATGAAATACGTCTTCACAGGCGGATTCTTGGCGATCGCCTCGTTGGCTTGGCCGCAGTAGACCATCATCTTCTCTCTGTCGAAATCATCTAAGCTGAAGTCGATCCTCGATTTCTCTGGCTCTATCTGGTTTCCTGTGATTAGTGCGCCGGTCTGCTTGTGGAAGATGGCACTGAGGAGGTGTGCAGAAGTGTGCATCCTCATTATTCTGTGTCTCCTGTTCCAGTCGACGACTCCGTGAACATTGCTTCCAATCGTCAAGGATGCTGTTGACTCAAGCGCGTGTGCGATGGAATCCTCGCTTACCTTGATGGTGTCAAGAACCTTCACTCCCGCCAACGTCCCCGTATCGCTCACGAGGCCCCCGCCGCGAGGGTTGAATGCAGTCTGATCGAGTACGACTTGATTGCCATCGATTGATACGATTATTGCATCGAATTCTGTCGCGTATGCATCTTCCCAGAATAGTCTTCGTGTCATAAGACAGACACTCTCTCTAGGCAGCTCAGTTGGGAGAAAAGGTTTGCCGCTTGCGCTTCTGTGAAATATGAGTTGAACAGACAGTCTCCGCACGGATGAGCTATGCCCAAAGGCGTGGAATTAATTGATGTGGCTCTGGGGAAAGCGCCTGCAGATCTTGTCATTGGAGGGGTCACGCTCGTCAACGTCTACTCACGAGAGTTGTGTCCCGGAACCACGATAGCGATCAAGGGCTCAAGAATTGCCTCTGTGGGCTACTTCGAACCGTCCGTCGGCTCGGACACCGTGATCATCGAGGCTAGTCAGCTCTATGCTGTTCCCGGCCTGATTGACGGCCACATACACATCGAGAGCACGATGCTGGATCCCGTGGAATTCGCGAAAGTCGTGATTCCAAGAGGAACAACGGCGGTCATCATCGATCCCCACGAGATCGCCAACGTACTCGGCATGAAAGGTGTCCGACTTATGCTATCTCGGACAGAGGGGATTCCTCTGAAGGTGTACGTTCAAGCACCGTCATGCGTCCCATCCACGGTCAACCTTGAGACCGCTGGCGCAAAGATCGGGCCAAAGGAAGTTAGGACGATGCTGAACTGGCCACGAATCGTCGGGCTCGGCGAAGTCATGAACTATCCGGGAATACTCGGCGGCGACCGCAGACTGCTCTTGATGATCCAAGAAACCAAGGGAGCGCGGAAGGTCGTCGAAGGCCACGCACCGGGCCTGCTCGGAAGAGAGCTGAACGCATATCTTTCTGCGGGAATCGTCGGGGATCACGAAAGCACAACCGAGCCTGAGCTGCTAGAGAAGATACGCCTTGGCTGTGTCGTTGAGGTAAGAGAAGGATCCACCGCGCACAATCTCGCAACCCTCATCCATGCTTTGAAGAGTCACAACCTCAGTCCAAAACACGCAGTCTTGGTCTCCGACGACCGTCACGCGGGCGACCTCATGGAACTCGGCCACATGGACCACAACGTGAGAAGAGCGATCGAGGAGGGCCTCGACCCT
Organism: uncultured Candidatus Bathyarchaeia archaeon; assembly: GCA_964549795.1. Taxonomy (GTDB): domain Archaea; phylum Thermoproteota; class Bathyarchaeia; order 40CM-2-53-6; family 40CM-2-53-6; genus CAVPLU01. The sequence continues at coordinate 1,118 of CAZJVZ010000014.1, read as the reverse complement.
ATCGACGCTATCACGATGGCAACGCTGAACACAGCGGAGCATTTCAGAGTCGACACAGAGATCGGCGGGATAGCTCCAGGCAAGCGCGCCGACATAATCCTCACACCAGATATCTCCAAGATGAGGGCCGAAGCCGTGATCGCAGACGGGCAAATTGTCGCAAGAAATGGCGCCCTGCTAGGTAGGATACCTTCGCCCCGCTTTCCGCAGTGGTCCCTCAGAACGGTTCACTTGAAACGGCGACTCCAGCCCAAAGACTTCATCGTCAGATCCAAGACAGAGAACGGCACCGCACGAGCATTAGTCATAGAGACATCTGGCGAGATAGTGACCAAGAAGACAATCGAAGGCCTGCCAGTCCGGGACTTCCAGATCCAAAACGACCTTGAACGCGACATTCTGAAGATCGCCGTCATTGAGAGACACAAACACACAGGCAACATTGGCCGAGGATTCGTGAAAGGTTTCGGCATCAAGGCCGGAGCGATATCGAGCAGCGTTGCTCACGACAGCCACAACATAAGCGTCGTCGGAGCCAGCGATTCCGACATGGCCGCGGCGGCAAACGAAATCGCGAGGCTTCAAGGGGGCATAGTCGCGGTCAAGGACGACAGTGTGCTCACAGAGCTACCTCTGCCATTTGCAGGCCTGATGTCGAATCAATCAATCGAGGAAGTGAACCAGGCTGAGAAGCAACTGTCCGAAGCGGCAAAGAGCTTGGGCTGCACATTTGCATCACCGTTCATGGTCATGTCATTCCTCTCTCTAGCCGTGATCCCTGAAGTCCGCCTGACGGACAAGGGCATTGTAGATGTGAACGTAGCGAGGCTCATCCCGACGGTCTACCAGTGACGCGAATCAGGATACCGCTTGCATTACAATGCCGAGAAGCCACAGTCGAATCGAATGCCAGAAGGGTGGCAGAGAATCCGCTGCTCTGTAAAGGGACAGGTTTTAACGCCTCATCGTGCTCCTCCAACACGATCTGGTTTGTCGAAATCTCTCGAGCCTGAGGCACAACAACGAGAGCCCGTCTACTTGGACAATGCAGAGACGACCAAACTGGACCCAGTCGTTTTCGATTGCATGAAGGATTTCATGGTCGACAAATACGGTGT
>CAZJVZ010000013.1:0-20501 GCA_964549795.1 uncultured Candidatus Bathyarchaeia archaeon | reverse complement strand
CGGGCTCGCAGAATCGCGAGAGGCTCAGGAAGAACGGAGAAGGAAGTCAAGGAACTCATCAACCAGTACACAAACATGAAGAAGATGATGAAGAGCCTGAAACGTCGCCAAGGCACTCTGATGAAACGTCTACCATTCCAGATGCCACCGTGATCGGTCTGGGATGCTTAAATAGCCCATTTGGGGTCTGCTAGCAGGATCGCTCAGAAGAAACGCTTAGGAGTACACAGAGCATTGGTTAGGCGTTCAAAGGGCTACAGATCAAGGACTCGCAGGCTTTTCCACAAGTCACCCCGAACGAGAGGAAAGATCGGCCTCAGTCGCCTACTTAGAACCTTCAACCCCGGAGAGAAAGTCACAATAAGAATCGACCCAAGCGTCCACAAGGGCATGCCGCATCGCCGATACCACGGTCGAATCGGCACTGTCCAAACACGGAGAGGACGAAGCTATGTCGTCGAAGTCAAGGATGGAAAACAAGTCCATACCATCATAGCTAGACCTGAGCATCTGGAGTAGTTGATCGGACCTTTGCCTCGAAAAGTGATCGATACGAAACCGATCACCACATCCGAAGCACGAAGAATCCTCGAACGAGCAAAAGAGGAAGAACTGGGCGAGTTCCAGCGAAGGACACGCGACTACACCGTCAAGTTCTCGAAGGTTCCAGCGACGAAAGCTGAGAAACTGATCAAGGATCTCAGTGAGAAACACCAGCTCGACCGAAAGGACGCCATACAGATCGCGAACTGCATGCCAGCATCGATAGAAGAGATCAGAACGGTGCTCTCTATCAAGGGCCGCGTATTCACCACCGACCAATTGGAAGGCATCTTGAAGACCCTGGCCGGATACAGGGCAACCTAGACGTGTGAATTGGCGCCACGAGGCTGGCTCGCGTTTGCACGGACCCTGTATGTGACAGAGTCACGAGGAACGCCTCCATACATGATGCCCGAAAGACTTTTGACACCGACGAGCCGACACCCTTTCAGGAAGAGCAGGCCATGCCAGCGCCCCGAACTTCACCACCAATGCTACTGGCGAATCCGAGCGACACAGTAGCGATTCTGCTCCACTATTAGTTTTCCAGGGCGCAGGAAGCAAACCCCGAAAAGTGATTCTTGATGGAACCTAGAGACAGTCAGCAGAGATACGAGGCTACGAGCACACGCCAGAGTAGAGAGGATGCTCTCCGTCCGAGACTGTACGAGGAGTATGCTTACGTGCTCGACTTCTTGAGCTATGGGAGACCTTCCGCTGACAGACCGAGACGCGTGGCCGCTCCGACCGTTCAAGTCATTGGAGAGACCTACTTCACACTCCTCGAAGCCGAGCTCAAGCCAGGCGCAACTGCGACCACACATGAGAGAATCTACGTCGGCAGAGAACGACGCGAGACGATCGAGCGCGTGATGGGACGCATCAGCTACCAAGAACTGACAGCAAGCGCCAAAGCCGAACTGCAACCTGTCCTTGAGGAACTGATAGCTCACCAGGAGGAGAGATTTGTCGGATTCTTCAACGTCTCGCAGCCCGTCACGCCCAGAATGCACGCCCTGGAGCTTCTGCCGGGAATCGGGAAGAAGTCGATGTGGCAGATCGTTAATGCTCGAGAGAAGAAGCCATTCCAGAGCTTCAAGGACATACACGAAAGAACTAGCATTTCAGACCCGGTGAAGATCCTCGCAAAAAGGATCGCAGAGGAACTCGGCGGCGAAGGAAAATACAGACTGTTCTCGCGCACAGCCTAGGAAAGCAACGAACTCCCTGTGGGAAAGCAGCGAATCCTTTAGGGCCAGTAGCTGATTCCGATTGGTCGGAATTTGAGACTTCGGGCGGTGTTCCGAAGGCTGACAGTTCTCAGTTCTGCGAGAGGGAGGAATCGCTAGAGAATGCCTCGCCTGACGAGCTGCCCCGTTTTGGGCGTGGGTCGTGGTTCATGTGTCTGGACTGGAAGCCTCTGTGCCCGTCTTTGCATTTGTCGCAGTTGTCTCCAGCTCTGCGATGCGAGTCTTCAGGGCAGCGGCCTCCTTCTCAGACTTTGACAGTCTGACTTGCAGTTCTTGTGTCTTCGATTCGAGAGCCCGGATCTTGTCTGCCAGTTCTCGGTTCTTTGCCTCAGCATCTGCTCTTGGTATGGATTCGGACAGCTTGGATTCCGCGCCACTCAGTTTGTCGTGAGCTTCTCTCAGTGCGGTTTCCAGCTGGCCTGCTTTCTCTCTGAGGGTGTCTGCTTCGATCCTCGGAACAGAGGCGGCGAGCCTCTTCTCCAAGTCGGAAACCTTGGACTGCAGGTCTTGCTTGATTGTCTCTAGGTTGGCTTTGGGGATCGATGAGGCCAGTCTGTTCTCCAGTTCTCCGATCTTTGCGCTCAGCTTGTCAGCTTCCGCTCTTGGTATTGACTCGGCGAGCTTCGATTCAAGCCTACTGATCTTCTCCTTCAGTTCCGCTCTTGCTGCCTCGACGTCAATTTTCGGAACTGACTGAGCCATCTTGTCCTGTAGCTGCTTCAGTTTGGAGTTCAGCGTCTGGAGATCTGTCTTGGGGACAGACTCGCTCAGTCGGGCCTTCAACTCGCTCATTCTTGATTCAAGGCCACGAACTCGGGCGTCCGCTGTGGCCTTTGGTATTGACGCGGCGAGTTCTTCCTCGAGCTTACGGATCTTGTTCCTCAGACGCGACCTCGCTATCTTCAATCTCGCTTCCGCGTCAGCAATTGGGATAGACTGGTTCAGCTTGGACCTCAACTCTCGTAGCTTGGCGTTCAAGGTTTCGGCTTCGGCCCGTGGGATCGCGTTGGCCAGCACGGTCTGCAGTTCTCGAATTCTCTCTTCCAACTTCTTGGTTCGAGATGGACGAACGCGGGAAGCCCTGCCCTTCTTGATCTTGGCCGGACGGCCAGCGGGAGTCTTGCGCTTCTTGGCTCTTGTCGGATAAGCGCGAGGAGCCCTGCGCTTCATTATTCTGAACGAGCGAGCACTGGAAGCCCTGCGTTTCCTGCTTCTCGGCTGACGAACATGGGGAGCCTTACTTCTCTTCGTTCTTGATGCGCGGGAACGAGATATCCTTCGCCTCTTAGGAGCCAAATGATTACTCCTTCTATGACATTCATTTGCACGTCAACTCGACATATAGCTCTTCCACTGTTCTCTGTTTTCGGAGGCAGTCTTGAACATCCGGGAAATCGTCCGCCCACGGATCACCAAAGCCGGCGACGGATCAGTGCGGAGAGGGCGTGCAAGAGCGGCAAGTGACAAATCGTATTAGAGTCTTGAGGCGGCCTAACTGTGCACAGGAATCAAGATCTTGGACTACGATGTCTGCGCCAATGACGGCGCACGAATCTGAGGGTCGAAGGCCATGGTATTACTCTTCACTTCATGCCAAGTTTCTTGTTTCTCGTCAGAAGAGCGATTGCCTCATTGAGGCGTTTCTCCTTGGTTTCCTCTCTTTTTGCGCTGGTGAGCCAGTAGGCGTACTGTTCCTTTGAAGATGGGGCGAGGCTGCAGTAGTTCCTCCAAGCCTTCTTGTTGGTCATGAGTCGCTTTCTCATCTCGGGAGATATGCGGAATCTGGGCCTTGTTCGACCGTTCTTCGGCATCGGCCTATCCAGTGTCTTCCTGTCTATCTTCGCAAGTCCGGCAGGAGTCATCTTGCCTTCTCTCATGAGCTTCCTGACTCTTCTCACATTCCAGTCTGACCAGATGCTTCCCTCCCTGCGTGGGGAGAACCGTATCATGTGTTTCTCATCATCAATGCGCTTTAGTCTCCCGTCAATCCATCCGAAGCACAAGGCCTCATCAACTGCATCAGAATACGCCATCTTTGCTTTGCCGGTATGCTTCTTGTACAAGACCAGCCACACTTCCCTCTCCGTTGAATGGCTTCTCGCCAACCACGAACGCCATTCGTTCCTTGCCAGATTTCGGAACGCTTTCAATGATTCGACACCACTCAACATGCAGTTACCTTTGAGCATTACCACGGGCGTGCTTGGAAGGACGGACTTTCAGTACCCTGAATGCGAGTTGGACGGCCTGGCCGATAACGAAAGCGAAGATGACAGTTCCGAGCCACAACGGTCCTCCAAGCAGCCACCCTGCGGCAGCCACGGTCGATTCGATGAGCGTACGCGACCAACGTAAGCTGGTCTTGCCTATCCTTGAGATGGCAAGCATCAGGCTGTCTCGCGGACCTGCTCCGGCATCGACTCCCACGTATATCGCAGTCGCGAATCCCATGACCGACGTCCCCAAGAGGAGGTATACAAGCTGAACCCAGAACACATTGGGACTAGGGGGCACAAACGGCCTGAGCGCATCAACCCACACGCCGATGAAGATCATGTTCATGATCGTCCCCCAGCCCAGCGGCTCCCTGAGAATGACATTCACGAGGACAACCACGAATGCCACCCCGATGCTGGCCTGGCCAAGTGAGATTGGAAAGTGGCGGGTGAGCGCCATGTGGAGGACGTCCCACGGGCCAAGGCCCAAGCTCGCCTGAACCATCATGTCGATGGACAAACCAAACAGCAGGAACCCAATCTGGATTACGAAGAGGTCATGTGCGAACCGTTTCCAGCCCATCCAATGGAACTTGAAGATTTCCCTAGCCACGAATCTCACCGGAGCATGACGAGCGCGTTTCTATCCTAGCAGTATAGAAAGGTGACTCGACTCTCATCCAATGCTCTACGGACACAAAGTGTTCTTGGAGGATTCTCCCTCTTGCTTGTGCGTCGCGGTCCGGACACTCTCCGGCCTGGACCCGTTGCATCATTGTAGCCGAACCCCGAGATGCGAAGTCACAGCACATTCTTTCCTCCTCTCATGCCATGCACATCGTCGCTGGGAGCCTTGGCGTTTACCCACTATCACCACGAAATGCCGTTCGGAAACTTGGTGCCCTGTAGTTGTCCACATCGGAGCATGCCGAAGAGGGAGAAATAGCGCAGGCATAATCCTCTTCCAATGAGAAGTTGTCAGTGCAATAGGGGATACGAATTCCCGGTAACCTCTCTCACGAAGAGATAGAGATCGAGCGGGCTAGTTTCTTGACGTCAGAGCTGCTTCAGCTTCTCTCGACTCATCGGATCACCACCAGTGCTATTGTCTGGAATTGGCGATCTTCTCCAGAGCACCTGCGTCAAGTGGCTCTGCTACGACCTTTCGAAACGTCAATTGGCGGAGACTGGAATCGCTCGGATGTTCTGGGAACTGCGTAAGTATCAGTGTGGAAGATTCCACACCTAAAAAGGAAAGAGCTAGGATGACCAAAGAGAACGGGGAGGATCGGGTTGTCGGTTAAACTCGGCAAGATTATGGGGATTCCGGTTAGGATACACTACACATTGTGGCTTGTGTTCATCCTGATAGCTTGGTCTTTGGCGTATGGCTACATGCCAAGCCAGTATCCTGGACTCGACACTGTCACCTACTGGGCGATCGGCATTGCATCGGCGATAATCCTCTTCGCTTCAGTGCTCGTCCATGAGCTCTCTCATTCCTATGTTGCGAAGAAGAATGGGCTTCCGATAGCCAGAATCACGCTCTTCTTTTTCGGCGGAGTGTCAGAGGTGACTGAAGAACCTCGGGACGCGGGCTTGGAGGTCCGTATGGCAGCGGCAGGACCCCTCATGAGCTTTCTCATCGCGGCGGCGCTTGGTATTCTCTGGTATCTGGCACCCCTCGCGAGTGCACCTGTTGCCGTGACAGCGACACTCGGCTACGGGGCTTTGATAAACGCCACCTTGGGCGTCTTCAACTTGGTGCCGGCCTTCCCACTGGACGGAGGCAGAGTTCTTCGCGGAAGCATGTGGGAGAGATCAAAGAACCTCATCGGAGCGACCAAGACGGCAACGCGAGTCAGTGAAGGTATTTCGCTGCTCATGATGTTCGGAGGATTCGCAGCCATAGTCTTGGGGGATTTTGTCACTGGAATATGGGTCGTCTTTCTGGGTTGGTTCATCAGATCGGGGGCCGAGACCAGTCTGCGACAGACACTGGTCGGTGACGCATTGTCTGGCGTCACAGTTGGAGACATAATGACGCGAGATGTGTTGACCGTTCCCGGCAACATCACGATTCACCAGCTGGTGTCGGAGTACTTCCTTGTTCACCGTCACGGTGGCTACCCGGTTGTAGAGGACGGACGAGTACTGGGCATCGTCACGATGCAGTGCGTTCGGGCTGTCCCCAAAGAGAGGAGGGATACGACCACAGTCAAAGACGCAATGATTCCCTGCAAGAAAGCCTTAGCCGTCGGGCAGTCAACATCCGCTCTCGATGCGATGAACATGATGGCTCGTCAGAATGGGGGAAGACTTCTGGTGTTCGACGGACCAGACCTACTTGGCATCGTGACTCGAGGAGACCTCATGCGTACGATTCGCACTAGACAGGAACTCGGAGAATAGTTGCAGAAGAGAGACCCAGCGCTCCTACTGTCCCCAAGTCGACCCTGATACAGAGAAACTGCTGTACACGACAGCGCCGGGAATTCTCAGGCCGTCGCTATTCGAACCGTCCACAGGATCATCAACCTCTGCATCCACGCTCCCCCAGCCTCTAGAACGTGACTGTGTGCTATGGGCGACCGCGGACGAAAGCGATTTGAAAGAGTCCGCGAGAGAGAAGAAGACAACGGACTGGAGGAGAGGGCTTGAAGGAGAGAACCGCCAACAACGTTCATGATGCTTTCGTGGGAGAAGCGAAAGCATACCAGAGGCTCCTCATGTACGCAAGAAAAGCGGAACAGGAGGATTTCGCCCAAATAGCCCACTTGTTCAGAGCGGTTGCCACTGCTGAAGGCATCCACTCTCGCCGACACTTTGCCCTACTGGAGTCAGTAGCTGACACACAGACGAATCTCGAAAAAGCCTTCCAAAGCGAAACGACCGTAAACGGAGTTCACTATCTGAGAATGCTGCACGAAGCTGAGGAAGACGGGGAGAAAGCAGCAGCCCTCGTATTCTCCCAGGCCCGCGATGTCGAGGCTGAGCACGCCGAACTCTACAAGAGAGCGCTCGGTCACGTGATAGGTCAACGCAGCACAGAGTACTACGTGTGCACAGTATGCGGACACATTGAGGATGGAAGACTGCCCGAGAAGTGCCCCATCTGCGGAGCACCAAGCACGAAATTCGAGAAAGTGTGACAGCCGGAACGCAAGATCGGCCGGCCCCATGCTGTCGCGACCAGTCTGTCGCCCGAGAGTTCCGACAGAGGGAACAAGAGATCTCCATCGTTGCTGTTCGATAGCACACTCACTCAGCAAGCGTGACACATATCTGGTCACGATACGCAGAGCCTGACAGGTGTAGGTGTAAGAATGAAGTCGATCAGGGACGCTGTTGTCTACGGTTTCGCGATCTGGGTCATACCGTTTGTGGTTGCGATCATGATATTCCCGATCAGGGTGTCTGATCGCCCACTCTTTGAGTCGATCATGCCTGTCGTGGTCACGTTGTGCGTTGTCTCATTCTCAGCCCTGTATCTCAGGAGTTTACAGACAGGATTCCTAATGGAGAGCATTGTACTCGGCGTCGCCTGGTTTGCGATTAGTATCTTGCTGGATCTTCTCATGTTCATGCCAGAAAGCCCGATGCAAATGAGCATCATCGACTACATGAAAGACATAGGATTGACATATCTGGTCATACCAACAATAGCAGTCGGCTTCGGATACCTTAAGGAACAGAAATAGACCGGCTGCCCAATCGAGCACCTAGCATTGGTCTGACCCGCAATCCCTATCCGTCACGGCAGGTTCCAGAGTCATCACGAAAACGCGGATTCAAGGGAGCCCCTTCTCCAACCTATCCCTCATTGGACAATTCTCGTGAGTACACGAGTCCACTCGCGCCTCAACCAGACAAACAGAGTGGAACTCTCGCAGAGGCAGACGACATGCGACGAAATCATGGAAGAATGAGAACTGTTTATCAGGGATAGGGGGCAACTGTTCCAGTAGGTCGATGCTCATGGCTAGAATTGGCTATTTCGAAGGGACCGATCCGCTCGTGCTGGCGAAATTCGCGTCCGAAGGAATCGAGACCTTGCCGGTCGCCAACACCTGGGACGGCCATGGAAAATACGTGAACCATCTCAGCAAAGGCGAAGTGAACGTAGTAGTTGGCTATCTACACAAGGTTATGCCGGCAGAACAGGAGCAGACAAAGGCAACCGACCTGCTATTCTCATGCAGGAACTTCGGCATACCGGTCGTGCTTGTCGTGCCAGCGTCACATCGCGAGAAGGCTAAGGAGATGCTGGGCGATATCGGACCGTACGTTCGCATTACTGCCCCAGAGGACCTCGAAGCTGAGATCAGGAAGCACCTGTGAGCGATTCGACAGGAACGAAGACTCGTTTCATTTCACCCATTCTAGTCCGGCCTGAGGAGAGTCGCAGTCCTATTCTTCTCTGCTACAGAACTGATGACGCAAGCACCCGCTTGGTGACGCGACGACGAAGAAACTCCTTCCTCTCGTGATGGTTCAAATTGCGACGGAGACACATTTGTGCAGGTGTGATATGCCGCATCTGTAGGAACTCTCATATCGCGTCTTGCTCGATTCCGCAGTGATGACCCTTGTCGAAAGATGCGAAGCATTCTTCGCGAAGAGATTCCCTCGAGCTGGCATTCCGGTATTTGACGACACTGAGGAAGTGCCGGTGACTCGGGGAAGTTCTTGGAGAGAGTCCTTCGACGGTCATGCACCTCTCTATATGGGCAACACCTTCACAAGAAATACGATCGCAGAAGTGGATTTTCTGCTAGAGGAATTAGATGTTGCGCAAGGAGGCAGAATCCTAGACATCGGCTGTGGAACAGGGCGTCACGCGATTGAACTTGCGAAGAGGGGCAGTCAGGTTGTTGGTGTAGATCTATCCGCTGAAATGTTGACCGAGGCCCGAAAGGCAGCGGCAAAGGCAGGGGTCGTGGTCCAATGGGTACATGCTGACGCGACGCGGTTTGTATCGCGAGATGCGTTTGATGCAGCGATCTGCCTATGCGAGGGAGCCTTCAGTCTGTTGGACATTGACGACGATCCTATGGAACACGATCTGGCGATCCTTCGCAACATCCATTCTGCTCTGAAGTCTGGAGGTTCATTCGTCTTGACAACGCTGAATAGATATGCCAAGATCCGCCAGTTCACTCAAGAGGATGTGGAAAGCGGCCGATTCGATCCACTGACTCTGATTGAAACCTACACCATGGAGTATGATAGCCCAGGCGGCAAGAAGAAGGTCCTAGTTCGAGAACGAGGTTAATTTCCGCAGGAACTCCGCGATCTCTTCGAGCAAACAGGATTCCACATCGACCACATTTGGGGTGGGACCGCGGGCAACTGGGGTCGACGCAGAATCAACCTCGACGAAATCGAGATCATGGTTGTGGCCAAGAGAAGATGATGGCCGGGCAAGAGCAGCACGATCGAGAGGGGCAGAGGGAGGAATCCCCTATCGACTCCTTTTCTCTTCTTTTCCTGACCCTGCCCTGGGAGTGATCTCGTAGAACATGCTTGATTCGTCTACCTCAACGATCTGCACATCCACCTCAAGATCCGCTGTCAGGGCAAGGAGATCATTGTCCCCTACGGTCGTCGTGACGAAACCGTCTTTGCAGGTGATGACGCCGTTCTTTGTCCTCTCGTAGTCGATCTCTCCGAGAAGTCCTGCCGCAGACTGGAGTTCGAACCACTTCAATCGGTGTTTCCAGAACTTGTCTGAGTAGCTCGAGAAGAGGATGATGCCGTCTGATTTCGCCACGCGGAGACTCTCACTGATCAACCCTCGTTGGTCAACATCGAACGCGGAGATCCCGTTCTGGATGCAGACCACGCAGTCGAAAGCCTGATCAACAAAACCGAGTTTGACTGCGTCCATTCGAGAAAGCGAGCAATTGGCAACTGCGCCAACAGTTTCCATGGCAAGCTCTAGGGTAGGCGCGGAGGTGTCTATCCCGACCACCCACCCTGCTTTGCTGGCCAAGTCTGCAAGAATCCGCCCGTACCCACATCCCAATTCGATGACGATGTCACCGGGGCGAATCCTCTCCAGCACATGGTTCAATTCGGCATCGAGGTACTGTCTGACCCTTTGAGGTGCGATATCGTAGGCCTCTCTGAGTCGGGCGCCAGACAATATCTGGGAATAGTATTGACTCAAGCATGTCATCTCGCTGTCAACGCAGCCAATGCAATCGGTCACTATCTAGTAGGTTGGCCATTCTTCGATTCACCTGGCTTTGCCATCGGCATAGTGTTTCTTGTGATCGGTATTGCCGCCGCCAATATGAAGCGATCGAATTCCTGAGACACGTCTCTCTGCGCTAGCGCTCCTCGTGTCAGCTCTCTTTCTGTGTCGCCTTTCGTGCAGAGATCGTGACTTGAACCGCCGTTTCGGTTTTCACATGTCGAGCAAATACGAAGCGCACGCATGTTGGGGAGGCAGATGTGATCATACGCCATGATGAATACTTCGATTCCCAGATCTTGGGTCTTGTGCGATGATTCGCAATGCGCGAGACTGAGTTGCTGGATCGAGGGGAACACGGCACAGGCGCAAGTCCTGTGTTGATCAGACCGGCTTTCGACCCTTTTCCAGAGTCTTCTTTAGAAAACACTTGCTATGTCCTTCGACGTAGTCACTGAGCATTCCGAACAGTTCGTATCCGTTTCTTTCATAGAACGGTCTTGCTTCGAAAGTGTAAGTGTCTGTGTGAGCGTATTCGCACCCCAACTCCATTGCCTGCTCTTCGGCCATGTTCAGCAGTCTAGTGCCGCAGCCCTTGTTCCTGAGCGATTCCAAAACCCACAGTTGGGCAACGTAGACGTATTTTCCAAAGACATCACCGACTATCCCGCCGACAACCTTGTTCTCTTTGTCTTTGGCGAATATTCTGATTGATTTGCCGAGTTCGACGTCTCCGAGTCTCTTGGTGATGTTGCTGCCTAATCCTTCCAGGACGGCCAGGGATTCATTCCTAGTCGCTTCCATCTCGGTTAGGGTCCTGCATATGTGGACTGAGAATACACAATCATGAATGCCACGGAACTCTGCCATCTGCTTCCAACCGCTCCTCTGACTGCGACAGCATCTATAGTTAAGAGTTCCCGGCCGCGAAGAACCGCTGCTCCTGCTCGTGGTTCAAGAACCTTGATGTGAGGTCAGATTTTCGTTTCGGCCTTGACTTCGTAGTGTTGTGAACGTTGGTCAAACTTCGAAAGCAGAGCTCTTGCCTTCGGAGGCACAACTGCCGCTTCGTAGTCTTGTCCGGCGAAGGCTCGGACAGCCTCCATTGAGTCGAACCACATGACTGTGACGAACTCCACCTCATTGCCCAAGTTTCGCCGAAACAAGTGGACTCCGCGGTAGCCCGCTATCTGACGGTTCTTTATGCCGGTGAGAACCTCGCTCTTCAGGAGTGACTCGTAGGCGTCAGCGTTAGCTAATGCAGTCCACCCATGCCAGACTCGACTATACATGTTCGGCTCCTTCTTGGCAGCTGATATGCGCGATCCCAGTCCCTTCGCTAGGTATTCATGTCTTGTGGAAGTCTCCTGAATGGTAGGTGGGGTCAGAGAGTTGCTTGCGCAAGTGACTACTCACGAGCCTACACGCCCACTAGGCTGGATCTTCCAGCACGCTTGCCGTCATAGATCAATCCGGCCTGAATTGGATGTGACGAAAGACGGAGGAACTTGCTTATGCGGAGAATTCAATACGAAGAGACGCCCGATGTATCCCAGGCAAGATGGGCTCTTTCGATAAGATTGGTGACTGAGCTTGGTTGGCGCCTGTAACTTCTGGGTCTCGTCCGCCATCGTTGTGGCAGATCTTGCGATTCTACTCGCCGGTTTTCTCATGGATCTCCGCGTGAATGGTTGGCGTTTTGTGAGAAGAGCCGACCGCGACATTCGAGAAACGTTGGGAGAACGCGTGATGCTGTACGCTGGCGTGTCCCTCATTGCGATCCTCGTTCTCTACTGGTTTGGCATTCTTAGTACACTGCTTTCGTCTCTGGGGTGCCAGTAGCCTCGGACTCACACTAGACCTGAGAAGAGACTGCTGCCACAAAGGAAGTAAGCATCCTGAACTAGATAGAATGCATGAGCAAATCCAAGGACGATGAATTCTACCTGTACTTCATAGTCAGATCTATAGTCATGGGTCTGCTGGGCGCGTTGATCTTCTCGGTGACCATATGGCTCCTGAATACTTCCAAGATACTGTACGTGCTTTCCTCGTCTGTCGTGAGCTTCTTCATCGTGTTGTTCTTCACGAGACTCTTCGACAGACAGATGAAACAGTTGGTTGAGATCGTGCTGGAGAAACTGGAGAAGTGGCCTAAGGCCAAGAACTTCCTCCTGAGAAACTTCTAATGTTTAGCTCCACGAATGGGAGGAGAAGACGGTGCACACCCTCTCATCCCGGGAGCCGGCAAGCGACGACTGGGGAGCTACGTGACTAAGTGCCGCACTGATTTCTGCCACACTAGGGCTGCAAGATATCCTCCTGCGAGCCCACTAATGGTACCCAGGATGAGCATGCCGATCTCAAACATCATGTTGCGCGGGATCAGCTGAAACAGAAAGACTGTTGTGTAGTAGCTGGCCATCCCGATGAGCGCTGTGCTGGTCGTTACCGCAGCGATCAATCGGGTCCGATCGACCTCTCCCTCTCTGGATCGCACCCGCAGCACGCTGCAGAAGCCATCCACCAGCAATCCATAGATCATTGCGAATGAGACTGTGTAGATTGCCATCGGTGCCCGCCAGCCGGCAGTCAGAAGCCCGCCAACGACTGCAACCAACGTAGCCCCGAAAGGCGCCAGCATGATCGCACCCAGACCCAGAAACATCGCCTGCACTACGACGAGGACTTTGTCGAAAGGTGATGGAAGAATCGCCTTGGAGATGAATACGACCGAGCCGAAGAGCGCCGCCAGAGCTACCCTTCTACTTCGACTCAAACCACCGCTCACTCCATTATTCGGTCGACGGGATTGTCAGCCCATAGCCCAGCAGTCATAGAAGCACTCCCTAGGGAATTGCCCCTCTTCGCAAAAGTCGAGTCCAATCAGCTAGCGCAGCGAGGAGATCTCGAACAAGTCCGCGCGTGGTTTCATCTGCAAGTCGCCCGCTGGCATCAAACTTCTCCTGAGCACGCATCACTAGCACCTCCGGCTCGTTCAGAGGGAGCATGTTGCAGCCGACGCATACGTGCCGAAGATGCATTTGGGCTCGAACCGTGCCGAAGCTTCCTGTGCTCGCACCCATAATCGCCACAGGCTTGCCGTCGAGAAGATAGTCCGGTGGACGCGAAGCCCAATCGATCGCATTCTTCAGGACACCCGGAATAGAATAGTTGTATTCCGGGGTGGCAATCAGCAAAGCGTCGGCAGCAGCAATGCGATCCCGGAATTCCCTAACCGCCTTCGGATATCCAAGAGAACGCACATCCTCGTCATAGAGTGGGATAGACGAGATATCGAATATCTCCAGAGTCATGCCTTCCGGCAAGAGCTCAGAAGCAGCAGCTAGCAGTGCAGTGTTGTAGGAGGATTTCCTCAAACTGCCTGAGACACCAAGAACATGAATATCTGCCACCGCAATCATTCTCCCCGCTTGGTTTGCTAGAAACGCATCGAACTCCAAGGCTACGGCAGCGCCGAGCCTCCATATTAGGCCAGTCCCGACAGTACTCTTCCCGAACATGAAGGCAGGTGGATTTGGTGAAACTGAGTGCGAGATATGTATTGAAGGGCAAAGTCAAGAGACCCCAACACGGCGCCGTATGGTCTGAAGTCGTCGTGCAGCTAACTTGCCCGGGACCGATAGCCTATTCCGCGCATGTGCCGTCTATGGATACGTGTCCGTGAATGTCGAGCAGACCCATCATCGCGGTTCCATTCGCTGTACTCACTGTTCTGGCGGTGTTCTTCACACTAGGCTACTTGATGACGATCTGGTTACGAATACCCCAACAGTTTGGGTTTCCACTACCTGTACGTTTCATTGGATTAGTGTTGCTGTTGTCAGGGCTCATTCTCTTTGGCTGGCTTCTCACATACAGGAGACCTAGAGACATACTCGTCTCGACGTATGTGACCTTCTCGAAGGTCGGAGGAGAACGGACACGTCTAGAGGAACGGTCACGCAGAACTGAGCCTCTCGTTGTGAGGGGTCCGTACAAGTACGTTAGGCATCCACTATACTCGGATGTTCTGCTAATGCTTCTTGGCTGGTGGCTCCTGCTCGACTACAGCTTCCTCCTCATCTCGACGCTGCTTCTACTGCTGTGGTTCGAGTTTGTGGTGACGCGTTTCGAGGAGAGAGAACTGAGAGCCATCTTCGGCGACGACTACCACGAATACGCAAAGCGAGTCCCTAGGATCGTTCCATTCACGAGCGGACTGCGCAAACTGCTAGGACGCCTCGGAATCCCCTAGCAACTCCTTTGCCTAGTGCCTCTGCAATTCTCTCGTTCAATAGAGGAGTTCGAGGAGTAGACCATGTCATGAGCGACGACAGAACTGCCTTCCATGCTCACGTGCTGTGATTCAAGCATTGAACACAGGTGAGGCAGGTCCCGTCACTCATCCAATCGCGGCCCGCTTCATTGTGGTGAAGCGTACCTACTCCTTGTCCATTGGGGAAAATGGGGTCATTGAAGGAGGGGAATCGAGAATAGCCCAAGGTGTAGGCCTTCGTGGGTTCGAATTCCCCTCCCGCGCAAAGAATAGACTCACCCTTAGGCTCGTGGCGGCTCTGTCCTCTGAACCTACTCTACCGCGTGGGTCTAGAGCGGAGAGAGTGGCTCCTGAGATCTAGATCTGCTGCTCGTACGGGCACCATTCTGAGGCGCGCCTGTCTATTCTCGTCGTCTCAGAGCGTAGACTGCGCCTGCGATTATGACGATCGGCACGACCGCCACAATTGCGAGCATCTCAGTCGGGAGTCCTCCACCTGCTGGAGAAGGCTGTGTTGTTGTGCTCGTTTCAGGTTCGACCACGACGGTTGTTGTTGCTGGCTGAAGGGTTGTTTGCGTTGTCGTTGGTGGCACAACAGCTGTCGCAGGGACGGTGGGCGATTCAGTTGTGCTCGTTACGGCTTGCGTGGTTACTGATGGGCCGACAATCTCAACGGTCTGCGTGAAGCCGGGTCTGGGTACCATTTCGATCCCGGGTCCGCTTGTTGGATGAGCAGTTGATGGAGCCCACATGTATGTGCCGGGGGTTGAGGGGTTGATGAGGAAGCCCTTCGCCGTTGTGAACTCACCATAGCAGTCGCGATTCACAAGCGAATACCCTTCGGAGAATGTCACCTCCATCTTTCCCTGTGCCGTTGCACCGGGCGCAACAATGGCGATTCTGACTTCTGCTATGCCCCTCCAGGAAGCTGAAAACAAGCCTGGGGTGGTCGTTGTGGTGACTCCCGCCTCTCCGCTGCCCTCGGGGCACTTGCCATACACAGACATCGCTTTGACTCCGGGCTTGTTTGTAATGAAACTCTGACCGATGGAATACCCGGCCGGGATGGCTATCGCAAGGGCGGACGCATCTTCGGATTCGTCTCGGTTCTCCGCTCGGAGAGTGTAGACCGCGTCTGTCGCACCAGCCAAGTTGGACGAGGTCGTCAAGTCAAATGTTGGAGTCTTGGTGAAGCCGGCGCTCGCCTGAGACATCAAAACAACAAAGACTAGCATGACCACAACTAAGGAAACCAATTTGGTCATCAAACCACCCAGACGAGCGATCTGAGCCACAGGGAATCAAGACTTCGCACCAACTCAGCCTAAATGCGTTTGCGATCAGATATTGCAGACCATGTGACTGCCTGCCAGCGTACTAGAAGAATCGACATCCGCTGCATATGTCAAGCTGCCGAGCCGTCCAAGGCTGCAACTGCAGGCAGAGACATCAGGAGATTCCTCCACCCATCCCACAGGAAGAGAAGGATAGCCTAAGCGCTATCGTCGGGAGATACTCACGCCTGGCTTAATACATTCTCCAGTTGCGACTACTCCCGGAATCGCGAACGTGGTGTCCGCTTGAGGAAAACAAACAACAATCCCAGCACGCTTCCTATCAGGATGGATTCGACGGGGAATCCTGGGACACCACCGCTGCCCCCTGCCGCGATGGAAACTGGAGAACTCTTTACTCCCTGCGCGTCAGCGCGGAACATGAACAGTCCGCTGCTGGGCAGTGTCCATGAGTAGCTGAAGGTCCCGTCCGCCGCGCTCACGATTCGCGATATCTCTTGATAGCTGGCACCTTGGGTAGTGCTGTACTCAAGCGTCACGTTGACGGACCCAGATGGTACGGGATTGATTGACCCTGTGATGATTGCTGTGGGAGGATTCGTAGAGGTATCTAGACTGACATTGAGTGAGACAGACGTGTAAGGCTCCAACGGTGGATTCGTCAACGAGCCAGCGTTCTGATAGTACCATTGAATCGTTTGGTCGAATACGAGCGCGTACGAGCCTGCTCCCACCGGAGCCATTTCATACCGCTGGCTCTCCGAATTGTACACCCAGTAGGTCCAGTACATGTTGGCCAATGGGTTCTGGCTCACACCGTTTATGCTAGTGACGAATGCACCTGGAAGGCCGGGGCCTGGAAAGCCAGGGAAATTGGTGAACTCCACAGTTGCGACTCCGATGGTTGCGTTCAGTAGGAACTCGCCCAGAGGCACGACGGTCGAGTTGTGCCATTCAACCGCCCCGCTCCCATAGTCTATTCCAATGTTCACGCTCACTGTCGCGCCCTGCTCCGTTGTCACACCATGCACGCCACCTATCATCCCAGCCACAACTACTAGAGCCACTATGAGAGAGCATGGCCAGACCAAACGCGCCTTCATTCTTCCACCTTGCCGAGATGTAGGTTAATTAACCTACATCTCTATATGTCTTCCGAGCGGTCGCGAAATACTCATTGACGCCCAGCAGAAGCACATCATTCGCTAGGAACCTGACTTTGACGGCATCGCTGACGGGCCTGAGCGTGGCATCAAGGATCGCATTGGCAGGCGGACCACCCAACGTGAAACCTGTCGCCTTCCTGTGCATCATCGCAGGCGTCATCGGGGGACCAGTAACAGGCTTCGTCGTTGGCGCACTCTCGATGTTCATAAGCGACCTGTACTTCGGAGGCGGACCCTGGACCATCACCGGTGCTGCATCTATGGGAGCGATAGCGTTTCTCGCCGGACTTCTATGGAAGAGGCGAGTGAACATCGCTAGAGCTGAGCTTGTGGTAGGCGGATTCCTGCTGACGGCTGCGTACGATGTTACGACGTCTCTGGCTTCGGCTTGGATGTTCGGTTACAAATGGTGGATCTCGATATTGCAGCTCTATGTGCCCTTCTTTCCTCCATTCGGCGTTCCGTATTCCTTCGGGCTCGCGCATGAACTCACCACGGCTGTCCTGATGGGAACCGTCGGGCCGACTTTGATCACCCGCTCCAGGGTGCTCATCGGCCAGAAGGGACGTGAGATGAGACATACGACGCCTGAGCCGGGAACGTCAGCGACGTGATGTCCAGTCAGTCATGTGCCTTGAACTTTCCCGTGCACCGCGCACAATGTTCGGAATCTCGGTCCAAGAAGTCACCTTACGTATGACCGACGACATGTGAGCGGCGCGGTTCCATGGCCGCGCGTACAATATCCCGAGCGCTATCGACTTGGAAGCGATCAGCTGCATCAGCCTCGGAGAATCATCAACAAACACGTCATAGTCGAGCCGGATCTTTGCTTCAGTCGAGTCGGTGCGTATGAATCTATCATATGGGATGGAATGCGCCTTCAGCCATTCCTTCGCCGACACTACCGTTCGAGCGCTTCTCCCAGTGACGATGTCCACTGCTCCGAATTCGCGCAGAAGTCCGACCTGTTCCCCAACGCCTTCCTCTGTGGGAGGCATTCGTTCCCAAGCCAGCCAAGCGTCGTCGAGAATCCTGAAGAACTCGTCACGTGGGATCTTGACGATCTTCCAGACATCCCACGCTCGAATATCCTCAATCGACAGAGATCTATTGTACCGCTCGTTGTACAGTTGACACCAAGCGATCATCGCCTCTGCGAGAACGCCGTCAAGGTCAACTGCAATCTTCAAGCCGATCCCTCAAGCCTCTCACGTATCTACCGAAAGGAATTCTTGAAAAATGTTGGGATAGGCGGGATCTGTGATGCCCGCCCTACTCTCTCTACTCTATTCGTATTTCTTTCCCGCGTGGTCGAGGCTTTGTCTTTCGCAGTATCACTTCGAGTACGCCGTTGTTGTAGCTTGCCTTGGAGGTATCGGGATCAACCGTACTTGGCAGCTCGACTTCTTTGCGGTACTTGCGTGATGGAGTATTCACTGAGATCGTAAGTAGATCTTCTGCGCATTTCATCTGGATGTCTTTCTTCTCTACACCGGGGAGTTCTGCGAGGACTCTGACGCTTTCTGTCTCATCGTTGACGTCGACAAGGGGCTCGCGAGCGTCGCTCGGTTCAAGCTTAGCCTCTGGAAGACCGAACATGCCGCGTCTGTGTGATGGTTTCACGTTGCCGAATTCGCGAACGACAGGCTTTCCGTCTGGACCCATCGTCATTGAGTAGCCGTAGATGTAAGGACCGAATTGGCGCACTGTGCTCCCGTCGGGAAGCTTCTTCTCGGTCCACGCATCCTTTGGCAAGTCCCTTGTCATGTCCTTGAACATGCGTTCGAACATCTCATCGAACTGTTCGAACCACCTCTCCGGCATGAAGAACGGTGACGAGCCACGCTTCCTTCTTGAAGAGAACGGCCATTCTGGGAATTCGTCCCAATCTGACATGTCTATGATTCACCTCCTTTCGATTCGTCGGTTTCCCTTTCCATGACTCGCCTCACACGCTCCAAGAACGCCAAGTACTCACCGAGTAGGTCCGATCCGAATTGCGTCAGTCGGTAGCTTTCGTCCTCAGCCTCATCGATGATTCCTCTCTCAAGGAAGTTCGAGAGGTTCTCGTAGAGCAGTTTCGGATTGATGACTCGTCTGTAGTCTCGCTTCCTGAATCCTCGCTCCATGAGCGGGGTTAGCATTCGAACTCTCGTCTGGTTGGCGAATAGTTCGACCATTTCCATTACTTGTCTGAATGTTGCGTCGACCTGTTCGTCGAGCCAAGGAACGCGAGCCACATCCAGTTTCCTATATTCTGTCTTCGTCCAGGGAAGGCGCGTGAGGCTTGCTGAGAACGGGTACAGGAGGATGGCTCGGGCGTTGGTTGCTTTCTCGACGATTCTGAGTTTCTCGATGAGGTCACTCGTTGGCGGAGAAGTCTCGCAGAACGCGAGTGTTAGATCGTCGCTTGTGACTCCGCAGATGTCCGCGGTGATCTTTGCTTGAGATCCTTCAGGATCTCCTTCGGTCCTCAATGGGACCTCGTTGTATACGTGTTCGTCTCCTCGCTCGAAGAGGATCTTGGCGGCGTGGAACCTCTCGGCAAGGTGGAGTTCAGATTCGTTCTCGCTCTTTCCGAATCTCCTTCGAAACGCGCAGTAGTCGATGATGTCCCGTGGTCTGATTTCGGAAGGCGCTGGCGTGTCGATTGCGAGCTTCAAGGGATGTCGAGCGTTACCAGAAGTAACACGTCGAATATAAACGTTACCGATGGTAACATTCATGCTCGGGTAAGCACGCTACTTACGGAACCCGAGCAATCCAAACGTCTCAGGAAATAGGGTCGGATCTTGGTGGGGCAGGTACATTGAAGCCGCATACTCTCTCGAGAAGTCTGCATCGGCGCCAAGCTCGATGTACTTGACCTGCTCGCCGATCCTCTTCGCCTCGCTCCTCGCCTCCACCGAGCTCAGGCACATCTTGGCGCCTGCGATGGCCGTATTGCCAACAAACTTGACGGTTTGAGTTGGAACCTCGGGAATCAATCCCAGCAATCTAGCGCTGGCAGGGTTCACATAGTTCCCGAAACTGCCAGCAATGTAGACGCGCCTCAGGTCGGAAGCCCTGACGCCGGCGTGCCGCATGAGAATAGCACATCCTGCATGAATCGCGGCCTTGGCGAGTTGGACCTCGCCTATGTCTTTCTGGGTGATCATGACTGCATCACCCGTAGATGTCTCCTCCGGTTGCGTTAGGACGAACGCGCGATCACCTGCGACTTCGGTGAGGCACCTGTTCTCGATCTTCTGGAAGCGCCCCTTCGAGTCAATTACGCGACACCTCAACAACTCGGCGACCGCGTCCAGCATTCCTGAGCCACAGATGCCCACCGGCTTCTCGCCACCAACCGTCTCGCATTCGACGTTCAATGTGGTTGGATCGATTCGAACCCGTTCAATCGCTCCGTACACGGCCTTCATTCCTTGTCTGATGTGGGCGCCCTCGAAGGCGGGGCCCGAAGCACATGAGCATGAGACGATGCCCTTCCTGTTCCCGACGAACAGTTCCGTATTCGTCCCAATGTCCAGCAATAGTGAGAGTTCGTCTG
>CAZJVZ010000012.1:0-20684 GCA_964549795.1 uncultured Candidatus Bathyarchaeia archaeon | reverse complement strand
TTGCCGTCACCCCAATACTACGACGCATTCTCCAGACTCTCAACTCGGCGAGAGGAAAAGGAGGAACGCGATTACCCTCCATGTTAGTGAGTCTGCCCTGTGCCGCCTTTTTCGACGCAATGGCGCCCGTGGTCACGATCTTGTCGAACTGGTACAAGCTCGCTCAATCGAATGGTAAGAGATCCCGTGTAAGGCCGCGCACATGCGCGATTGGAAGCAACCGACCCGCGGATCCTGCGGACTGTGTGACTACGGATTGGGTCGTTCGAGAAACGCTTTTAGATTTTCTGCCATCATAGAGTGCGCACGTGGCATTGAACTCGATGCGCGACATGATACCGATTAATCGGCCGTCGATTGGAAAGGAAGAGATCGAAGCTGTCGTTGAGGTTCTCAAGAGTGGGATCCTCAGTGAGAAGAGCGGACGAGGACCACGGGTCCTGCAGTTCGAGAAGGAATTCTCAAAGTATGTTGGTGCCAAACATGCGGTCGCCGTCTCCACTGGAACCGCCGCACTCCACTCGGCTCTATTGGCTGTCGGGATTCAGCCCGGGGATGAAGTAGTTGTCCCATCTTTCACGTTCTCTGCCACTGCAGAAGCCATAGTTCTTGCAGGAGGAAGGCCCTCATTTGCTGATATTGACGCTGACACCTACTCGATCACGCCGGAGTCGATCGAGGCCGCCTTGACGAGCAAGACAAAGGCGATCCTGCCTGTGGACATGTATGGCTTGTGCGCAGACATGGATCCGATAGTGGAATTGGCCCGCAATCGCGGGCTTGTCGTGATTGATGATGCGGCCCACGCGCATGGTGCGGAATACAAGGGACGCAGGGCCGGATCGATAGGTGACGCAGCCTGCTTCAGCTTCTATCCTGGCAAGAACATGACAACCGGAGAGGGAGGAATCGCCACGACGAATGACGACGACCTAGCCGAGCAGATGAGGATGATCAGAACACATGGAGAGGAGCGTCCATACTGGGTTTCCAGACAAGGCCACAACTATCACATGCCAGAGATCGCCGCAGCACTAGGAATCGTTCAGTTGAGGAAACTGCCTGGTTTCTTGGAAGAACGCAGAAGGAACGCCGAGTACCTGATTGAGAAGTTGGGCGTGCTGGGCAAACTCGTGATGCCGAAGGAACCAGCGGATAGAAAGCATGCATGGTATCTCTTCTCTCCACGGCTCCGAGGCGCCAACGCAGGGAAGCGCAACAAGCTTGTTGAGAAGCTGCGTTCAAGGAACATCGGCGCTGCCGTATACTACGAATCACCCGTTCATATGCTGCCCTATTTCCGAGATCTCCAATCGACGCGAAGGAGCGCGCTGCCCGAAACGGAGCGAGCGTGTCGTCAGATATTCTCGCTCCCGGTTCACCCACAGCTGAGACAGACTGAGCTCCAGTTCGTTGCTGATTCAGTCAAGCGGGCAGTCTAAGGGCCATTCATGCCGCCCGTGACGGTGTTTTTCATTTCAGGAACTTGCCCAAGAGTTCCTCAAGGGTTGGCTTTGTGACTTCACGCATCTCGTATCGAACGCGCGCAGCAGGCTTTGCCATTTTCATTATTCGACGCAAGTCGATTGGAGTGCCGAGGACCACGGAATCACACGGCGTCTTCTCTATTGTCTGTTCGAGCTCTCTGACCTGTGTAGCGCCGTATCCCATTGCCGGCAGGACGAAACCAATATGAGGGTACTTCTCGTAGGTTCTTCTGATCGAACCCACGACAAACGGTCTCGGGTTCACCAGCTCGTGCGCCCCGTACTGGCGTGCTGCAATCGCTCCGACTGATTCTTTCATCTGGCCGTGAGTGACCGTCGGGCCGTCTTCCACAACTAGGACGGATCTTCCCTTGATGAGGGAGGGCTCATCGACGTGTATCGCAGACGCAGCTTCGACTATTGTCGCTCTGGGGTTCAGCCGCTTGATGTTCTCTCTTACCAACCGCACGCCTTCCGGAGGAGCACTGTCGACCTTGTTGATGACTACGATGTCAGCCATACGCACATTGGTTTCGCCGGGGTAGTACGATAGCTCGTCCCCTGCCCTATGCGGATCGGCGACGATAATGTTGAGATCAGGCTCGTAGAATGGCAGATCATTGTTGCCGCCATCCCATAGGACGATGTCAGCCTCCTTTTCTGCGGAGCGGAGTATCTTCTCATAGTCCACGCCGGCGTAGACTACGTTCCCGTCATCAATGTGGGGCTCATACTCTTCCCGCTCCTCGATCGTACATTTCTGTGCTTCCATATCCTCGTATGTTGCGAATCTCTGTACCGCCTCTGACGCCAAGTCGCCGTATGGCATGGGGTGACGGACTGCGATCACTCTCTTACCATGCGCCTTCAAGACCCGGGAGACCGCTCTGGAAACCGTGGTCTTTCCCGCCCCGGTTCTGACGGCGCAGACGGAGACTACAGGTACTCTGGCTTTCAGCATCGTGCTCTTGGGACCCATGAGCATGAAGTCCGCCCCGTTGGATCCTACTATGGCCGCCTTGTGCATCACATCCTCATACGACAGGTCACTGTATGCGAGGATGACAAGGTCAATCTGCTTCTCTTTGATCAGTGCAGCAAGTTGATCCTCCGGCATGATCTGGATTCCTTTCGGGTAGAGCGGCCCTGCAAGGACAGGAGGATAGATTCTCTGTTCAATCCCCGGTATCTGAGAAGCAGTGAAAGCGACCACTTCGTGTTCCGCTTGCTTCCTGAAGACTACGTTGAAGTTGTGAAAATCCCTTCCAGCTGCCCCCATTATGACCGTCCTGATTCTGCGTGCCAACATTGACCCCCGCTGTGGAGTGGCACGTATCCCATGCATCAAACCTATATCAGTTCTAGCGTGGGCAGAGCTTGGTGGAGCATGGCAAGTAGTGTCTCGCGTGTACCGGTACGTTTTGTAATTGAGGACGGAAAGAGCGCCGACGCTGAGCTAATACGGTTCTACGCACCAAAGACTGCCGACGCCCTACTGAGACGGCTGCCCATCGAGGGGAGAGTCGCTCGTTGGAAGGAGGAAGTCTACTTTGAGGCCGGCATCACAATGGGACTCGAGAAGGCGAAATCCAAAGTGGATTCCGGAACAGTCGCATATTGGCCGATGGGCTCCGCTATTTGCGTCTTCTACGGCGATACTCAGCCCTACAGCCCAGTCAATATCATAGGCATAGTGAGGAGCGGAATTGAGATCTTCAAGGATCTAGCGGCTGGGGGCAAGATTCGACTAGAGAGGGTCTAGGCAGCTGCCATTCGGTAGATGCGTATCCTAGCATTTCCGCCCACGGCGGTAACCAAGCGTTTTCGCTCCAGTTCCTCGAGCATGTCCTTGGCGACGCTTATCCGCAAGTTGAACTGAGAGGCAAGCGCATAGGGAGTGATTGCCCCCATCTTGGAGAGCTCAGATAGGAACTTTGTGTCCTCCAGATTCGGAAGATCGACGCCACGCGACTTCTTCTCTACGGGTGGCTTGCCTTTGGATTTCTTGGTGGGCTCAACTTTCTTGTCCTGTTGGACCTGCGTCTTCTCCATCTGTGCTAGGCTCTTCTTCTTCGCTCCGCCCAATACAATCACTTGGCTCTGAGTGCAAATCGTGTTCAATAAAATCTTTCCGTAGAGCGACAAAGCGATGGGAAAGAGTCATATCGCGTCCGCCGGAATAGGAAATGCTCGACGGAGCTCACGGTCTTGAAGCTGGTCACGGTCAAGCTCCCAGAAGCCATACTCGAGGGATTGGACGAGCTCGTCAAGGCAGGAATGTACCAGAGTAGAAGCGCGGCAATAAGGGCTGCAGTGCGTGACATGCTGAAGAAGGAACTCTGGAGAACTGAGGAAGACTAGCCGGCCGCGGCGACAGATCTGCGAAGCTCTTCCGCAGATCGTGCCGGATCGTCGCTCTCGTATATGGATCTGCCAACGATAAGATACCTTGCTCCTGCAGCTAGGGCGCTGCTGAGACTCCCTCCTTGGACACCGACTCCTGGGGAGAATATTGGGATCGACCGACCGAGAATCGCATAGACTCTCGCGATCGTCTCCGGAAAGGTTGCCCCGACTATGACTCCGTCTGCTCCCCACTCAAGAGCTCTCTCTGCGAACACCTCGAACTGGAGTCTTCTCTCTCCTGTCCTTTCGTCAAGGACAGACTGACCGTAACCTTCGATCGCACCCTTATGGCTCATATGAACAAGCAAGAGCACCCCCTTTCCCTCCGACTTCGCAAGTCGAAGGATTGGCTCCATGCCGTCCTTGTATCCGACGAACGGGTTGGCTATGACGGCGTCGAAGCCCGCTGAGAAGTACTCGGAAGCAATGAATTCGTTCGTATGACCGATGTCATTGATCTTCGCATCCATTATCGCCGGGATGCCGTGCCTGTGAATCCCGTCCACCAACCTGATCACGTCATCATGCAATCCGAGAGGAAGAACTAGCTGATGGTTGATCTTGACGGCACACAGGAATGATGACACTGAGTCGACTAGTTTCACACAATGCTTGAACAAGTCGCCCCTGCCCGCGCGGGTGGCGTCAAGAGCCATCACAATGGGCGACTTGTTCCTAGTGGCTGCGGCCTCGATGGATTGCCTGAAACCCAATACCAACAGAACCCAATCTCATCTCGTCTCCTTGCGAGTAGATAAGGTGTGACTTCACGCACTCCAAGACGCCAAGCGTCTACGGGAATATGGGGAAATCTTTCACGTCCACGATTTTCGCGTAGAAGCCCTTTGCGTCTGTCGTGTTACTGGTGTAGTCGATCTTCTCACCAGTCGGTTTCGATGCTATGTACTTCACGAATGCAGCGGGAGGAGGCTTTTCCTGGATCAAGTAGAAGAAAACGGGGAGCGCATCTGCTTCATAGTAGTGCTCGAACGGTATGCATGTTCCCAACACATGCTTGCTGTCACGGACGAAATGCCATAGAGGAAAAACCGTGCCTTCGCGCATTGATAGAGGAACAAGTGTTCGCATGATCGAATTGATGCTCTCAACTTCGGCCAACATCGGTGCGGGTGGAGACGGAAACTGGCCATCCAGGCATTCGAGGAACTTCCCCGGTAGGCTCTTCACCTGAACGAAAGAACCATACCTGTATCTGCTGTCATCAGCATCATCCGTGAACATCCACTCCTCCCCTTTCGGAGAATCGCACTTGTATGCAAGGAATGGTTTGGGAGGCGATTCGGCGTAAGTGTAGGCCAGTATCGGCAGATCGCCGTCCCAGTACATGTATGCGGTGAACATTCCGAGCACGTGCCTGCCCTTGTGCTTGAAATGCCACAGTATCTGCGAGCCTTCTGTAAGCGCAAGTGCAAGCCTTGAGAAGTTGAGAATGTCGCTGGCCTCCACTGGTATGGGGGGCTTTATCGAATCCAAGAATAGCACCAATGCGAGAGCGTAGACAAACACGCAGCGATAGTTAAGTTTGCCGCGGTTCGCGTTGCGTCATGAACCGTGACTCACTATTGCGAGGCTTTCGTCCTGCTTGAGCGCAGTCAGAACAGGAGGACAGCGACTGGCAACTTGAGCAGGGAGGCTAGTTCCTAGCGGAATAGGTCCTGTCTTGCCGGCCTGACTAGCTGCCGCGCACTTCCACGAGCGGTGCGATGGGAGTATCCTCGGATGACAGCAGCAGGAACTCCGTCTGACTTGCCCATCACAAGTTCGGCTGCGCCTGCAAGCTCATCCGCGATCGCCATCAGCGTCACCGTCAGTCTATAGCCATACATATCCCTGGCTCCTCGGTAGTCTGCCCATGCTCTCATTCCTGAGAGGCCAATTGCGACGTTGGTTTGCCCTACCCTCCAAGGTCTCCCAAATGTGTCTGACACTATCACCGCGACATCTGTGTCCGTGATCTTCTTGATTTGCGCTCGGATCCGCCGCGCAGACCTGTCAGGATCCTTCGGGAGTAGTGAGACAACATCGTGACCTCGAACATTCGATCTATCGACGCCCGCGTTGGCACAGACCAAGCCATGATGAGTCTGGACTATCAGATGACCTCCGCGGCACCTTACTATGCGCTTCGTTTCTTGCAAAATGACTTCAACATGCCGCGGGTCTTTTCTCATGGACCCTGCAAGTCTCTTTGCCCTGCCGGAGGGCTTGATCTCGCGGAGGGAGACGAATCGTCCCTCAGCTTTCGAGACGACCTTCTGCGTTATGACGACGACATCGCTTGCCCTGATTCTGACATGCTGCTTGGCTGCTGCATAGACTATTGCCCTCCCAAGGTCCTCGCCCGGCTCGATCCTCGGGAAATACCTCAACCCGATTATCGCGACAGGGCCTTTCAAGATCTCTTCATGCCTTGATCGTTGCTTCTCTCCGGGCTTGAGAAGAAGGATTCGAGTTTCTTGAGACCGATCAAGTCTTCGAACTCGATTCCGAGGGCGTCGATCACCTGTTCGAAGGTTGATCGCAGATACTCCATGTATTTCTGGGTATCAATCTCGTCCACCTTTGCGAGTTGCACAGGCTTCACGCCCGGCTCACCGATCACCTTGACAAATGCGATCAGTTCCCCTGACTTGATTTCGAAACCCCGTCCTTCCAGTTGCTTTGCCGCTTTGACATGTTGAGGAGTGGTCTTTGTGTATCTCCCTGTTTCTCGGCTCATCATCACTGAGAACGCAAGCTCATCGATGGCGTATTCCCGGTTTCGCAACTTGAGATAGCATCCCTTCACAATCTCAGTTATCCTCGCTCTCGCGTTCTCGAATTCCTCAGGCGACTTGACATCGCTGAGGATCCGAACCATCTCGTAGAAGGCTCTGGACAGGAATTCTGGTATGTGCCGCTTCTTTCCGGTCAGGCCCTTGATGTCGACACTCCCGTCAGGCTTGACACCGAGATAGTTCTTCTTTCTGGAACTCAGGGCAAGATACCGGTAGTTCTTGTCGACCTCCAGCTCCATGTGCAGAGATGACTTCGACCAGTCCACCAATTTCCTGAGGGCCCGTGGATCGGGACTCTCGAGGAAGAGTGAATCGGTGTCACCGTATAGCACTTCGATTCCGAGTTGCCGTGCAGTTTCCAGTGTCTGTGAGATCGCGTATCTTCCGATGGCTGCAGTCGCTTCGGCAACCGGTGGGCAGTATAATGCAAATCGGTCAGCCCCGAAGACGCCGTAGCTCGCGTTCAGCACGACCTTCAGCGCATCCGAGACGACTTTGTACCAACTCAGCTGTGTCTTGGGTAGAGACGCGTCCTTGGAGCGGGGCTTGTACCAGTTCACCCGAATGTCTCTCAATGAGCCTATCAGGAGACTCTCAAGAGCCCTCGTCTTCTTGCATACCCAGTGTGACGTTCCGGGAACAAGATTCTGCCTGCACTGCTCGTCAGTGTGTGGGCATCGGACGGTCTCGTAGCCCAGATTCCAGTTGCGGATTATGGAGGGATACAGGGAAGCAAAGTCCAGAACGGATACGTTGAAATGAACGCCGGGGCGCGGCTCGACGACAATGGCGCCCTTGTATTTCTTGCCTTTGATGACGGCTTCGGTCGTTGTGCCTCCTTTGAGTTCCTGAATCTCGTCGGCCCGCGGGATGAAGTAGTTGCGCTTCCTGTGATGGCAGTACGTCATGCTTCTGATCCAGCTTGAGACGCCTTGTCGCGAGACATCCTCCAGGCTCATGTAGCTGATCCGGGAGAGAGCAGTCATGAGCTTCATCACAAGATCGTCATCAAATCGTGTCAATCCAAGCGTGATCTCGGAATCATTCAGACAGTATGTGGCGAGCTCACCATAGTCAAGGTCAGAGACTGGCGCTGATGTCTCAAGTTTCCCTCTTCCTAGTACGGCCTCGCTGACCGCGCCAAGTGTATTCTCACGATACTTCTGACCAAATGCGTAGATCTGTATCGACCGATTGAAGAAGAACTTGTAGAGATCCAGGTGTAGGCCGTGCTTGAGGTAGCTGACATCGCGCCCCATCTCTATGGGAATCTCATCTTTCCTGAGACCCAGATTCTGAGCTCGATGGTAGAGGTAACTGAGGTCGAAACCGTCGCCGTTGAATGTTACCACAACCGGGTAGGGAAGCATCGCTCTGAAGAACTCCACGAGAAGCTCTCTTTCTGTCTCGTAGAACTCGACAGAGGCTATCTTGGGTAGCGGAGTGCTTCCTTCCGTCTTACCCTCCTTTTTCAGTAAGAAGACGCGTCTGCGATCGTCCGATCCAACGAGGCTGGCACATATCACTTGCTGGTCAGCGAGTTCTGGGTCCGGGATTCGCGTCGGTACAGGAGAGAAGACCTCAATGTCGACGGCTGCGCGCAGGTATGTCGGGACCGGACATTCGAGAAGCCTGACCCAGTCAAGTGCAAGTCTTCTATACTCGTCCGATTCAGCCTTGAGAAGACTGTCCACAAGTTTGACCGCCTTCTCAGGAAGTGAGTATTTGACAGGCTTCAGAAGCCCTCCCTTGACCTCGTAAATCATTCCCGGTTCGAGGCCACGGTCGTAGATGTAGTTCTCAACATACTTGATGTCCGCCTCCCATGCGCGAATGGCATCTCGGATTGAACCTACTGGTCTTCCTCCAATTGTGAGGGGATCTTTGGCCACGATCTTTGTGCGGGTAGCCGACAGGCTTCGCAGCGCATCATATTTCTCAACTGTCTCGAACCTCTCAAAACCGGGGTTCTTGACGATCGCATCATTACCCGACAGCTCTTCGATCGACTTGTCTGTGTAGCAATAGGGCAGGTGCCCGGTCGTGTCGTACCATTCAAAGATGCGATGGCTTTTTGCCTCGTACAGGCGCAGATAGCAGGAATGTTTCTCGCCATCATACCCGATAGAGACAAAATAGGAAGGGGGAACTTGCTGAGGAGCAGCCGGAGCGCCCGACTCGCTTGAGTCCACTGCTCTCAGAGAGTCCGTCTCTGAATGCTTAGGGACATATTGGTCAAGCGTCTGCAACCGGCGAAATGCTCCGGGGTATCTGGGAACCGACTCGGATAGAAAGCATTTGCGTCAGGTCACGCAGCAAGACGCATAGAGTAATAGCGGCCGGACGCCAAGGTCAGATCCTGCATAGTCATGACGAACTGATCCAAGCAGATGAAATGAGTGAGAGATTCTGTTGCCGTAGCCATCGAGACACTGAGCTGGATGGAACACGAACACCTTAGCGAACGAACCGCGTTCGCGAGGACATCCAGACAGCTTGGGGTAGCGGACCCGAGTCGACTGAGGATAGCTCAGATGCTTGTACTCGAGACAACGCGACGACGCAACCTCATAGACCATCTCATCAGCGACGCGGCGGGCGGGCAACTTGATCTCAACTCGTTGCAGCATGGCCCTGCAAGCTTCCTAAGGGTGTTCTGCTATTGGGCGAAGCTGCACAGAGCAAGCGATCGCGACGTCGTCCGCATGGTTCATGCTGCTCGTTCGGTGCTCGGCTGGAGAGACTTGCATCGCACTGAGCTGATACTTGGAAGAATCCTTGCCCTAGACCTGCGGGAGACCGCCGCAGGACTTCCTCCAGGCGAGGCTCCGGCCCTGAGCCTCTGTCACCCGGCATGGTTTGTGTCTGCTTGTGAGCTCATGCTTGGCAGACGAGGGGCCCTGAGATTGATGAGACGGAACCTAGAGGAAGCCTCATCCTACATTCGGATCAACACGCTTCGGGCAAGTGAGGACGCTTGTCTGCATGCGCTGAGCAAGGCGGGAATAGAGGTCAGACCTGTTGAGGATCTGCCTCTGGCGTTCAAGATTCTGTCGTCCAGACGTGCCATCGTGAGAACTGAACCATACAGAAAAGGGATGGTCGCGATTCAAGACAAAGCGAGCATCCTTGCGGGCGCGGTCGCATGCCCGGAGCAAGGGGACTTGGTCGTCGATGTCTGCGCGGCACCGGGCGCGAAGACAACACATCTTGCTCAGCTGATGAAGAATCGAGGGTCGATCTATGCGATTGATAGTTCAGTCTCAAGGATGTCCTTCTGGAGCAAGGAGATCTCTCGTCTCGGAGTGGAGATAGCACAGCCTTTGCTGGGAGACGCCACCAAGCCTCTTCCGGTGAGAGTTGAGGCTGACGTTGTCGTGCTCGATCCTCCGTGCAGCAACACTGGGACTTTCTGGAAGTCCCCCGCAGCCAAGTGGATGGTTGACCCTGCACGCGTGAGTCAGCTTGCTAACATCCAGTTGGCCATGCTAGAGAACGTGTCACGTCTTGTCCGCGAGGGAGGCACGCTCGTATACAGTACCTGCAGTGTTCTTGCCGAGGAGAACGAGCAAGTAGTCGATCGATTCATCCGAGCGAACCCTGACTTCAGGGTCGCCGACCCGCATCCGAGAATAGGCTCGCCCGGACTCTACGGATCGAACAAGAGCCAGCGACTGTATCCTCACACGCACGACTGCAACGGTCACTTTCTATCGAGAATCATCCGAGTCGGCTGAACAGGTGCTCACCCGGCTTTGCTTCTGGCCGCCTCTGTTGCACAAATCGCTTCGAAAATCGCTTTCGCGGCCAGCGGCGCGGTGATCCCGGTGTCATGCTCAGGCGACAATTCAACGAGATCGAGCCCCGCTAGTCTCTCGTCGCAAATTCCCGTTATGATGCTCAAGAACAGGTCGGGCCACATCCCGTCAGGCTCAGGATTCCCGACGCCAGGAGCGAATCCAGGATCCAGTGCATCCACGTCTACTGTGACGTAGAGCTTCCCGAAATCGGAAAGAGCACGTCGAACAATGCGTGTGTTCTCTTTCACATCATGTCGCTTGAGATCATTCATTGGGAAAGACTGAATGTGGTTCTTCTTCATGAAACCCAGTTCCTCCTTGCAGAGCGCTCTCAGCCCTATGTGCACGATCTTCTCCGGGCCGACCATGTCGATCACTCTCCGAAGGAATGTGGCATGCATCAGCTTCTCACCCATGTATTCGTCTCGCATGTCTGCGTGGGCGTCGAAACACACAATGCCAATGTCCTTCGGAAATGATCGGATCGTTCCGTACGAGATCGTATGTTCGCCTCCCAAGGCCACCGGTATCTTCGAGGATGAGAGGATGTCACTCTCCACAGCAGATAGCCGACGCATCGTTTCATCGACCGCGTCCGTGACATGCAAATCGCCGATGTCACAAATCCCGATGTCCTCAAGGTCGAACTTGGAACGGAGGCTGTATGTCTCTATGTTCAACGACGCCTCTCGTATGGCCGACGGGGCAAACTTCGAACCCGCCCGGTACGTGCTAGTCTTGTCAAATGGAACGCCAAACACGACGAACCTTGCCTCGCTGAAAGGTTTCTCAGACCCTGAGAAGAGCTGAGATTGAGAGACGTGCAAGCGAATCTGGTCCGGGATCAACGGCATCATCCAACTCGCGCATGTGAATGCCTCTCCGTTGGCCTTGACTCTAGCTATTTGCTTATCCTCAGACTCCATGGATTGCCCCAGATCCGGTCTCCAGCCCGTTGCAGGGGCTGGGTCTCTGCAATGACGAAGAGGATATGAGGACCGAAATGCCGGCTTGTCAGCTCCAGCACTGCTCTTTCAAGGCATCCTGCAGATTCAACAGCGGGAGTTGCTCTCTTGGTCAGGCCACAAGGTTAAATATACTAATATTATGATGTTTAAGACATTAAGGTGGCGCGAAATGACGGTGACGGAAGCATTAGGCAAACTCCAAGTTCCTTTGGCAAACGCCGCGGTGTCCGTACTGCTGGTCAGACTATTCCTGGCCTACGAGTGGATCAATTCGGGGACCGGAAAGGTGGAGAGCATCTTCGGCAACGCAACAGCCTACTTCGACGGTATGTCGAAAGTGTTCGGCGCTGTCTGGGCGAGATCCAATCCCTATCCATTCATGGTAGAATTCCTAACGAAAACCGCAGCCCCGAACGCGGCGACGGTCGTCGCACTAATAGCAGTCCTCGAAGTTCTTGTGGGCATTAGCCTACTCTTCGGATTCCTGACTCGTCTTGGCGCTCTCGCGGGCATAGTCTTGAATTCGATCTTCTACCTGGCTGCAGGTCACACCTCACCTTCAACAGCAGGCATCAATCTCGTGATGATCGGCGCCCAACTGGCAATGATAGCTGCGTCAGGTGGGAGAGTGCTCGGACTCGATGCGATTCTGCACAGAAGATTCGCAAGAATACCGCTCTGGTAGGAGACACCCGACCTCCCCCTTTTTCGATCCCCGTGATGCATGGCGTATCGGCATAGGGGATCCCGACTCCCCCACTCACGCCCATTCCTGCGAAAACGCCTCACTGGAATCACCAAACCTCCGCGGGCTTGCATCACAGGGTCAGAGAATCCGCAAAACATTATACATGACCCTGCGTTATGCCAGCGACCGTGAGTTGAGAAGGTTGGCCGTAGAAGGAAGCATCGAACGCACTCATGCCACTGGACTCTTGGTCGCGAGTGCAATATTCATACTCCTAGGGGTTTACGGGCTTGCCTTCTCCGCCATCTACGACGTAGGATTGATTCCGCTCCTGATCCTGAGCTTGGCCTCAGTCGTTACAGGGCTCGGAGTGTTCCTTGGACGGCGATTTGCGTTGTGGCTCTCGCTGCTTCTGTTTCCTCTCGCGATCGTCGAGACTCTCTCGACGCTGTTCTACTCAGTCACAATGTCAGGCTGGTACTCAAGCGACATGGTGACTCTGTTCAACGCATCCCTCATCATGTACGTCATAGGGCTGGTAGTCGCGCTACTTCTAGTCATAGACAAGCGAAGCGAACTCAAGTAGGAAGGAATCAAGACCGAAGCCCAAGGCGTAAGAGGGTCTTCAGGAAATCAAGAATGTCCCCCTTCGTCAGCTTCGACTTCCCCACCTTTCGCTCATAGAACGTGATGGGAACCTCTTGGATGAGGAACTTGTGCTTCTCGCACCTGTGTAGCATCTCGACCTGGAAGGCATAGGCCTTTGTGCCCGCTTCTTCAAATCCGATCTCTGTGAGAGCTTCACGGGTGTAGGCTCTGTACCCGCTTGTTGCGTCTTTGACGCGCAGTCCAAGGATCATACGTGTCAGAAGGTTCGCACCCCAGCTGACAATCCTTCTTCTTCTGGACCAGCCCTCCACGCGCCCTCCCTTCACATAGCGAGACCCGAGCCCAATTCCGCCTGACTGTTGAGCGGCGTGAACAATCGACGGCAAGTACGTAGGGTCATGTGAGAGATCGGCGTCCATCTCAACTATGATTCCGGTTTCTGCATCCATCAGTGCTGTGTTGAACGCCTCCTTGTAGGCACTGCCGATCCCAAGTTTCGCCGTTCTATGGATGACTCGAATGTTCAGATGTTCGCGGGAAAGAACATCTGCGATCTCACCTGTCCCATCAGCGCTTGAGTCATCGATAATCAGAACCCATCCGTCGATGGTGTTGTCGCGAAAGACTCCAAGGAGCGCAGGTACCAGTCTGGAGATGTTCTCGCGCTCGTTGTAGGTAGGAATAGCAACGCAAACCTTCGGCATCTGGTTCATCCTCAATCACCCGTCCGTGACGTGGCAGCATCCCCATCCTTCGGTGTCCTGTAGAAATATGCAGCTCTGTTGAGAAAGCCATTCAGTACAGCCCTAGCGCTTGTCAGGAAGATCGCCACGGAGACCACTCCCAGATAGACGAGATCCACCAGACGCCCCGCCCTCCGTAGCCACCCAGCCGTAGACCTGAAGGCTGCAACCGCAAACAATGCAAGCGGTGCCGTGTAGATAAGCGCTGACATCAGTACTGTGAAAGTGACGAGCATATCGCTCCGGTATCCATTGATTATGAAGTTCAGTGGAAACACCAAGCAGTACAGGATTGCAAGGACGACTCCGACTGCAATAAGTGGAGAAGCAACATAGTCAGTCAAATACACCACTGCCTCCGCCTTCTGCAAGAGCGACATCTGCTCTGTCGTGACCAAACTGCGCATGTGCTTCTTCAGACATCCTGCAAAACCGCTGGCCCACCTGAATTGCTGCTGTCGAAGTATGGAGAATGACGCCGGCACTTCTCCCGGGCAAGTGACTGACTCGTCGTACACATAGTGCCATCCTTTCAACCGCAGGCGTATTGACAGATCAAGATCTTCGGCGAGTGTGTCAGAGCTCCATCCTCCAACGCTAGTCACGGCTTTCCTTCTGAATACTGCGCCGCCACCGCTGAAGTGCGTCAAGAGGTTGGCTGAGAATCGAGCCTCTTGATCAACGAAGGCGTATGAATCTGTCCCGAGAGTCAGAGCGCGGGTCACCCATGAGTCGCCGTCTCGCAGGTAGGTCGGACGCGCCTGCGCGAATGCCACCGTGTCGTCAGAGGACAGATATGGGATCATCCTCCGAAGGAAGTCCTTGGGTGGTATGTGATCGGCATCGAAGACCGCGAAGAACTCGCCTTTGCTTCTTGCCAATGCGGTCCGCAGCGCGCCTGCCTTGAACCCATCTCGATTCTTGCGGTGAATGACGGTGACGAGTCCCGGGTGGTTCCTCTCGTACGATCGAGCAAGCTCAGTCGTGCCGTCGCTTGAATCGTCGACGACGATGATCTCGAACTTGTCCCGGGGGTAGTCAAACGCAAGAATCGAATCAAGCAGCCGGGATATGACCGACTTCTCGTTGTATACTGGAACGTGAACGGATACGGAAGGCCAAGCACTGGGAGGCGAGATCGTTGGTGGCGCCCTCCTTCGAAACGCCAGAAACGTCAGAATCCAGACATGCATTGCGTAGACCCCAAGAAGTCCGGAAACGATCGCACAGAGAACTAGTATGACCTGCTGCGAGAGGCCGAGGAGCTCAGGCGAGAACGGTGACAGTTGACTCCACCAATCTGCGGTCGACACATGTGACCTCGATGGTTTCTACATAACTCTTGCCTGCGCAAGGACAAGCTTGAGAGAGACCCGTTCCGGCAACATGGACAGAGCGCAGTACTGTATATGTTTGTGCCTTGGAAGGAATGGCCTTGATCGCGTAAAGGCACTGCTGCGACCGATGGTTCGTGAAGCTGCATTGCACCCGTGGAGCATCACCCGATATCCGCCGGTGCCAAAGCCAGAAGCGGTCGCCAGAATACTAGCTCCGCGGGATCTTGCCACAGGCAGGCAATACATGATGCAGGGGAGAATTGGAACCACAGAGTGGCTGCGTTACTTGCTTGCATAGCACATTTGACATGTGATCAGAGGGCGCCTTCCCTTTGATGTGACCTTCACCAATTGGAAGCCGCACTTGCTGCATCGCTGATCCATCAAGCTCAACCTCCCGAGTTGTGGAAGCGGAAGAGTGAAGCTGCACCCCGCGTCCCATTTCCCGACGCATCCGATGAAACGTTTTCCGCTCTTTCGGCTTCTCACCAAATGCAGCGCGCGTCCGCACTTGGGGCATGGAGCGGAGAGAGTCAGCTCTGTAGGTTGGACTTGTCTGATCCTGGAACTGAGCTGCGTCCCGACCTCTTGCTCATGGCGCTTGAGCTCGCTCATGATCGGGCGCAGGTGATTGATGGCTTCTGTGACTACTCGTTGCTTCTCCTCTTTTCCCAGTTCGATGTTCGCCATCATCTCTTCGAGTTCCCTTGTGAACGCAACATCGAGGACTCTTGGGCAGTACTTCTCAAGCACCTCAACGATCTGGATTCCGAGCGGTGTCGCCCCGATTCTTTCACCCTTGATGTATGCTCTTCGCGACAGGGTTTCGACTATCTCGGCTCGTGTGGCCTTTGTCCCTATCTCGTTTGCTTCCATCTCGCGGAGGAGACTGCTCGGGTTGTATCTGGGGGGCGGTTGCGAGAACTTCTCAACGGCAGAAACTGACAGGAATTTCACACGTGTCCCTTTCCTGATTGGGGGAAGAGTGAATTCTTCGAATTTCGCGTACGGTCGGTAGAAATCTGCCCAACCGGCGTCCAAGATGCGGGAGCCTCTCAGGCTGAACTTCAAGTCGTCGACTTGGATCGCTGCCTTAACAGTTTCTCGTCTTGCGGGCGGGCCGAAGACTGCCATGAACCGCTTGACAATGAGGTCAAGAACCTTGGCCTGTCTGGGCTCAAGAGGTCGTTTCGGAGTACTTCCCGTTGGATATACCGCTGGATGAGCAGGGTCGATCCTCTTTCCTTCATTCGGCAGAAGGTCTCGTGTGCCCAGAAGCCTGGCTGCGAGCGATTTGTAGGCCGTGTTCTTGCTGAGGAGCTCGAGAACCTGACGATAGTTGATCGAGGCCGGCAGTTTCTGACTCGAAGTCCTGGGATATGATATCAAAGCGTCGAGATAGAGGCGCTCCGCGACTCCGAGGCTCTCACGGGGAGCCATTCTGAAGTGCCTGTACGCCTCTGCTTGGAGAGTCGAGAGATCGAAAGGAACAGGAGGCGAAATTTGAGCGGCGCGGCACTCGATATCTTCGATGAGGCCTTCCTTTCCATGCGACCTTGCGGCAATTCCCTCGGCTTCTGCTTTGATGTCGAGCCTAGGAATCTCATATTCGGCTTGGAGGACTTGCCCATTGACCTCCACGTCAGCTCGGATTTCCCAATATGGAACGGGTACGAATGTCTCGATTTCTTGCTCGCGCTCGACGACAAACCTGAGGGTTGGGCCTTGGACTCGCCCTGTGCTGAGGGTAGCGTATCTGTTGCTTGATCTCCTGGCAGACTCCGTCAATGCGCGAGAGAGGTTGATTCCATATAGCCAGTCGACTTCGTGGCGACATAGGCCTGCGTTCACGAGCGAGAAATCAAGCTGCGGGAGCATGTTCTCATATGCGTGTCGTAGCTCTTCTGGAGTCAGAGTGCTGAACTTCATTCTCTTTGCTATCGAGTCGGCTCCGTTGCATGCGTATTTCAGTACCATGTATCCGATTAGAGACCCTTCCACATCGAGGTCGCATGCATTGACGTAGGCATCGGCTTCCTTGGCGAGTCCGGTGATGGCGTCCAACCACTTTTCCTGTCTTGCACGGCCCTGTTCGGCCGAATGCATCGGTTTCCAATCATAGTCCCAGACAGGATACTCTCTGCGCGACGCATCTCCGATTTGATCTACTTTGTAGAGGTGGCCGAGCGCGGAACACACCAGAATTCGCTCATCGGACCGTTCTATTTCGTAGATTGGTACCCCCTTGCGGCTGGACCTTCGCGGTTCACCGCGAGGATGAAGCGCTTCCGCAACGTGTAGCGCCGCGTCTGGCTTCTCGGCGACTATGAGTGTAGTCCTCACGTTGAATCCTTCTCCAGAAGGAAACGCGCCACCTCACGCGATATGTTGCCCGTCTCAGAAAGCTGCAGGAGCCGCTCAAGAAATGTCCTCTTCTCAAGCTGACTCCCATACGCATGTCGCCATTTTCCGAAGGCTGACTCCAATTGCACGTGTGCTCGGTCGTGGGCCTTGCAGAACAACGACCCCTCAGCCGTCGCATTATTGCAGATCGGACAGTTGTGCTGCATGGAGACGCGTCACTGGATTCTGTCGAGGCTCTGCCCAGAAACGGATGGGTCAAGGCTTAAGGCTTGTTCGTCTGGGCAATCTTGCTCTGGAACGGAGACTATTCCCTCGTTTTGGGGCTAGTCGGAGGATACCTCTTGGAGAAGCATGCCTTCGATGCTGATCGGTGCTAGCTTCACAGCTAGACTGTATGCCTCGTCGACGCGAGAATCCCTTTCCCCAATGATCTCCATGATCTTCTGCCCCTTTGAGACCTTGTGCCCGTCCTTTCCGTACAGGATTATGCCGGCCCCCTTCTCGATTGGCGCCCCTGCGGCACGGGCGATCTGGTTGATGGCGGCGTTGGATACGTGTGTCACGTAGCCATCACATGGGGCAACTATCTCTGCCTTGCACTGGCCGACTGGGATTCCGCTTGATTGGATCTTGCTGTCTCCTCCTTGGGCGTCGATTATCTCGCACATCTTCTCTAGGGCTTTGCCTGACGCAAGGATTTGCTTTGCCAGTTCCTGTCCTCCGCCCCGAACAGCCTTGCCACCGAGTTCGAGGAGCATGCCTGCAAGTGAGGTCGATTTCTCAATTAGACTGGCGGGGCCGTGTCCCTCAAGTGCCTCGAAGGCTTCTCGAGCTTCCAGCGCCGGCCCCACGGTATAGCCAACCGGCTGGCCCCCGTACGTGATTCCGCATCTCACCTTGATTCCCAGTTTGTCACCCATGTTGATGAACTTGAACGAGAGTCTCCTTCCCTCATCCGATGACGGTATCTTTGCTTCCTGTCCTACCGGGAGATCGAGGACCATGAAGTCAACGCCTACGGCCAGCTTTTTCGCCATTATGCTTGCGATCATTTGTGGCTCTGGGTCAACTCGCAATGGGTGCTCAACATTGATGAATATGTCATCGGCAGGCGCAAGGTGAAGGCCTCCTCCCCAAGCGATCGCTCCACCGGTTTTCAATGTCATCTTCTTCAGTTCTGTGGCTGAGAACTCGATCGGGGCGAGGACGCTCATCGTGTCCGCGGTGCCAGATGGACTCGTGATTGCTCGGCTGCTGGTCTTCGGAATGAGAAGACCTGCCGAAGCGACAATCGGAACGATAAGGAGGCTGACCTTGTTCCCTGGAACGCCGCCTACGGAGTGCTTGTCGTATACTGGCTTCTCAAAATCGATCTTCTCTCCGGTGTCTGCCATCGCCTTTGTAAGCCACACTTCTTCTTCGTCCGTTAGGCCAAGGAAGTGCTGGGCCATGAGGAACCCCGCCATTTCCACGTCTGTGAGCACGCCTTTGACTGCATCCTCGACTATCGAGTAGATCTCATCCTTCGAGAGCTTCTGCCCCATTACCTTCTTGCGAATGAATGACGCGGAACTGGGGGCAGGCAGAAGAGATACGTCAATGACATCGCCCTCATTCACGCCCAATTCTGGTACTAGATCGTTGGTGATTCCTATCTCGCCAACGTCGACTATCGTTGTGGTGGTGTCGACAGTCGCCGTTGCGCTCTTGTCACCTCTTTTCAACTTGACTCTGTCATGAGCACGAATGTCTACAAGCTCGCAGTCTTTCCGGGTCAACAGAACGGTGCGACGGCCGGTCAGAATATCGATCTTGCGACAAGTGAACTGAACCATTCGCGAATCAGCGGGAATACCTGGTGGTTGGTTTCATATAGACAGTTGCTTGCACGACGAATCTATCGCATCCGTCTCATTCGGCGCTGATAATGCCCTATCAGCCCCGAGACTGCAACCAGCGCCGCGGCTCCGACGTTCTGGGACAAGGCAAGCTTCGTCAAGCTGTCCAGCTCCGCAACAGGTTGGATAGAGTCGAAAAGGCTTTGCAGGGAACCTGCAAGTTGTGGGATAACCTTCCCTACAAGCCCCATTTGTTTCCAGAATGCGCTCGCTCCGACGATGTACGGTCCGAACAAGACCGCACTGAAGAGGAA
This sequence comes from uncultured Candidatus Bathyarchaeia archaeon, assembly GCA_964549795.1. Classification (GTDB taxonomy): domain Archaea; phylum Thermoproteota; class Bathyarchaeia; order 40CM-2-53-6; family 40CM-2-53-6; genus CAVPLU01. The sequence goes on along the minus strand of CAZJVZ010000012.1, from coordinate 1,332 downwards.
GATCGCGACTCCTGCGGCTCTCAGGATACGCAGGTTGTCAAGTTGGGGCATCTCTCTCGCCACTGAGATGGGGACGCTTGACATGTTGAACCACGCCGCTATTGCCACAATCAGCAGTCCGACGAAAGTCAAGCCCAACAGAGGAATGGAGAGCTGGTAGTTTGAGATCTGCACCGGGTAGAGCTTCGGCTCAAGTCCGTGTGAGATCAGGTAGTCCAGAAGCACGTAGTCCAGAAGAGCAACAATACCGACGAAGACAATGAGAGAGAGCCAACTCCTTGGGTTTGCCATCTTTGACATTTCTCGAATCCACCGACCGTGGTTTCTGTTGGTTGATCCTTATCTCGCTACTCCAGGCGTGAGATGTGCGCTGTTAGCGGCTGGCTTCCGCTAAAAAGGATTTCCTGATCCATCATGACCGGCTTGGTCCCGAAGATGCGATTGTCGGGTTTCATCAAAGCTTTATGATTCGCAAAGCAGATAGGAGGCATTGTTTGGGAGCGCATCGCATGTCGAGGCAGATCATTGGAAGGGGGACCTGGCTCGACCTGGTTGCGCAGAGAGTCTTGGAGAGGGAAGACCAGCTGGGCAGGAAACCGGCTGTGATTCGGACCGAGAGCGGGCTGGGCGCTTCCGGAATCCCACACGTTGGCAGCCTGGGTGACGGCGTGAGATCGTACGCGATCAAGCTCGCGATAGAGTCGCTGGGCAGAAAAGCCGAGTACATAGCCTTCTCCGATGACATGGATGGATTGAGGAAAGTACCGACAGGGATGCCGGCATCACTTGCGACATATCTGGGCTACCCGGTCACGTCGATACCAGACCCATTCAACTGCCACGCAAGCTATGGGGACCACATGAGTTCACTCCTCCGCGAAGCGCTGGACAGATGCGGAGTCGAGTACACGTCCATGTCTGCAACGAAAGCTTACCGTGATGGACTGTTTAACAATCAGATTCTGAAGATCCTGGAAAACGCTGACAGGGTCGCGAAGATCATAAGGGATGAGCTTGGGCAGGAGAAGTATACGGAGGTTCTTCCATACTTTCCGATTTGCGGAGGATGCGGAAGAATCTACACAACCCGAGCATACAAGTACACACCAGAAGAACACAAGGTCCTCTACTCATGTGAAGGGCAAGTTGAGATCAGGGGCCAGGAGCTTGAAGGATGCGGCTTCAGGGGCGAGGTTGACGTACTCAGTGGCCTTGGGAAGCTGAGTTGGAAGAGCGAGTTCGCCGCTAGGTGGGAAGCGCTCGGAATCAACTTCGAAGCATACGGCAAAGACATCATGGATTCGGTCCGAGTGAACGACCGCATCTGTCAGG
>CAZJVZ010000011.1:0-20776 GCA_964549795.1 uncultured Candidatus Bathyarchaeia archaeon | reverse complement strand
TCAGCGGTCCAGGATGATGGCCTGTCACGCCATCGACGCGGGAGATCAGCACCAAGGAGTCTGATCCGCGAATTCGAATCCCGCCCAGGGCGCCAACCCCCTCAAGCCCATGAGAATGTTGCCCGCGCTGAAGAAAATGATGCAGTGGAACGCAAGATGACCGAGACTGGCCTGGATGTCCCATTCGTACCGACGCCGAGACCTATAGTCCGAAGAATGTTGAATCTTGCCGACACGAAGCCCGGAGACCGGTTGATCGACCTTGGCGCCGGAGACGGGCGAATCGTAATAGCGGCAGCCAGAGAGTTCGGGGCGAAGGCACTCGGAGTGGAGCTTCATCCCGATAGATATGCGATCATTCGAAACAGCGTTCCATCCCTCAAGCCCAACCTTCAAGCCTTGAGACAGAACTTCTTCGAGGCCGACCTGTCGAACGCAGACGTCGTAACGATGTATCTACTCCCATCCGTGAATGAGGCGCTACGCAGGAAACTCGAGAGGGAGCTACACAGCGGAGCACGTGTTGTCACGCACGACTTCTCGATTCCAGATTGGGCACCAAGCCGCGTGGAGCTGATCCAGGGCCCCTTGGGGCTTCATGCGCTCTATCTGTACAGAATCTAGAACCGAATTGTAACGGACGATGTCTCCGCGTGTGTCGCGGACCTCGGCCAACGGCCTTGGGTGCGGCTGCCCTACCAGTAGATGCCCCAGTCTGGCTTAGAGACATGTGTGTGTCACAGGGATTGTAACAGGAACTGCCACTTCCTCAGACACCGCCTATGCCCGTCATCTTCTGCTGCGCTAGGGCACTAAGCAAGAAGCAGTCAGCAATCTCAGCGCAGATCCGCAAGTACGAAGCGGTTCCTTGTCTGCAGTCCCTTATCAGCCGGTCTTGTGCTATCCTTCTTGAGGTTGCTGTTGGATACTTCCGTGAATGGGTCACAGACGGGTGCGATCCGCCTTTCACGCAGTGAGAAGGCTTGTTGCCTCAGAAAGCATTGTCGACCTCGATTGGCAGACACGGTTCGGCGAAAGCCACACGTGACTAACATCTTACCTTCCCGCCGATTCATCTTGGCACTAGCTCTCAGATTATGCGGGTTGTGGCTGGTCCTCGTTCTACTGCTCTCGGTTGGCTGCTTTCTCTCTCCCGAAGCAACCGCCGTGAGGACACTGAGATTTGCAGGATTCCTTTGGCATGTCAGGTCCGGTCATGGCGATCCCGGCGCTAACCGCTGGTCTAGCGATGGCGAGAACGTGTGGGTGGACGATAGTGGACAATTGCATCTCAGGATTAGATATGTCAACGGGAGATGGTACTGTAGCGAGGTCTACCTTCCTATTTCACTGGGCTACGGCCGATACGTGTTCCATGTTGGCGGCGCGATCGATTCTCTCAAGCCCATGGTCGTCGTTGGCTTGTTCCTCTATCAATCTGACCGAAACGAACTTGACATCGAGTTCTCCAGATGGGCAGATCCATCGCGGACCAATAATGCTCAGTATGTTGTGTGGCCGGCAGACTTGCAGGGTCACTTGCATGCATTCTCCTTCTCCCGGAGCGAAAGCGACTCCGTTCACGTCATTGAGCGGACCGCAGAAGCGATACGGTTCCGGAGCGCAGTCGGCAACAATACCGGCTCGCTGGCTGGCGAACATGTCGTGCAAGATTGGACATATCCAGGGTCCAGCAGAGAGGCGCTGGTCCTCGGACAAGAGAGAGTCCACATCAACCTATGGCTGTATGGGGGCTGGCTGGCAGCATGGAAGTACGGCCGATCTTGTGATCAAGAGATTGTGGTTACATCCTTTGAGTTCACACCACTCAGCCCCACCAAATAGGTTGCTTGTCGAGAGAAGGTGCTGACAGCCACTAGATTGGGCCATGCGTGGAAGCCGGGTTAGGAGACGAAACAAGACGTGAGTTTGGTCCCGCGGGCCTGATTTGAACAGGCGACACTCCGGTTTCCGTTGTACGCCTAGTAGGCTGAGCGGCCCATGCCATTGGCACAGGTCTACAGCGTCTCCGTCAGGATGTTCACCTGACTCGGAAGCTCTACCAGGCTGAGCTACCGCGGGACCGACTGCACTGACCGAACGACCTTGAAATAAACGTTGCCGGCCAGACAATCAGCAATCCGTTTCGATTGCGATCTCAGGATTTCTTCTTGAGGCCAGCCATCAGAGTTTCCGCGGCTTTTCTTATCTCCTCAATCGATACTTCGTCTTCTATCGTGGAATAGTCGCCGAGTGGTTGCCCGGTTATAACTGCCTTGATGAGACGTCTCATGATCTTCCCGCTCCTTGTCTTCGGAAGCATTTCGACGAAGTTGATTTCGTCAACGACGACGATCTTTCCCATTGATTTCTGAACGAGCCCTCGCAGGCTTGCTTTCAGTTCTTCGCTGGGCGCGTTGCCGGCCTTGAGGACAACGAATGCTGCCGCCACTTCTCCTCTTACGGGATCAGGTTTCCCTACTACAGCTGCCTCTGCGACAGCTGGATGGCCGATGAGGGTACTCTCGATCTCGATTGTTCCGATGCGGTGGCTGGCTATCTTGATCACTTCATCCATTCTTCCGAGGAACCAGATGTATCCATCCTCGTCTTTCAGTGCTGCATCGCCCGTGTAGTAGCGCCGGGGAATGCGCTCCCAGTAGTCCTTCACGTATCGATCATGGTCTTTCCAGAGCGTTGGCGTCAGGCCGGGGAACGGGCGTTTGCATACGAATGTGCCCTTGGCGCCCACCGGAAGTGATTCTCCTTGCTCGTTCACTATGTCTGCCTCGATCCCGGGCAGGGGTATTGTTGCTGAGCCCGGCTTGATCGGCAGCATTGCGATACCGACTGGGTTGCCGACCACGGGGCCGCTGCTCTCTGTCTGCCACATGTGGTCGATGACAGGCACTTTGTCTTTCAGGACAGTCTGCTGCAGCCATTTCCAAGCCGGCGGGTTGAGAACTTCGCCGGCGCACACAACGAGGTTTATCGAACTTAGGTCATGTTTCGCGGGCAGTTCGTCGCCGTATTTCATCAGGGCTCTCACCCCTGTTGGAGATATCCACATCTTGGTGACGCGATGCTTCTCAGCGATCTTCCACCAAATATCCGGTTCCGGATAATCTGGAACCCCTTCATACAGCAGAGTCGTGCAGCCGAACAAGAGCGGCCCATAGACGACGTAGCTGTGGCCGACGATCCAACCGATGTCTGAGGTGGACCACCAGATATCCTGACCAGTCATGTCGTAGACCCACTTGCCCATCGAGTGAATGTAGACCTGGTAGCTGCCGTGAGGTTGGACTGTGCCTTTTGGTTTCGCGGTGGTACCCGACGTGTGGAGGATAAAGGCCAGGTCATTGGACTCGACAGGAACGAAATCGGTCCTCTCAGGCTTGCCCAAGCCGAGCGCTTCGTCCCAATACAGGTCTCTGCCCTTGTTCATCTGAATGTCTTTCGAGGATCTCTTGAGCACGACAACCTTCCGGATCTCGCTGGGTGTCAGGAGGGCCTCGTCAACAACCTCCTTGAGCTTGACCTCCTTTCCTCGTCGATATCCCACGTCGGCTGTAACCAAGACCTTGGAGCCGGCGTCCACTATCCTCTCACCCAAGGCGCCTGCGCCGAAGCCTCCGAATACCACGGAGTGTATTGCGCCAATCCTCGTGCAGGCCAGCATGGCCACGACTGCTTCTGGAACCATCGGCATGTAGATTGTGACCCTGTCGCCTTTCTCCACGCCTAGAGCTCTCAGGGCCGCAGCGAATCTCTTAACATCCTCCAGCAACTGCCTGTACGTCAGTGTCTTGCTTTCGCCCGTTTCTCCCGACTCCCAAATTATCGCTGCTTTCTCCCCTCTTCCTTTCTGGAGGACGTGATAGTCCACAGAATTGTAGGCGAGGTTAGTCTGGCCTCCGACGAACCATTTGAAATTCGGGTAGTTCCACTCGAACACGCGATCCCAAGGCCTGAACCAGTGCAGTTCGCGTGCAGCTTCTCCCCAGAAGCCTTCTGTGTCACTCAGTGCGCGCTCAAGCATCTGCCTAAGTCGAGACGGGTATTCGATCTTCTGAGTTCTGCTCACAGCCAAACCCTCAGGGCACGACAACCCGAACCCTGATGCTAAAAAGAGCTTCGATCAGCAAACATCTCATAACGCTAAATACTCAACACGATAGCCTCGAAGAGTTGAATGGCAATGTCGATTGTCTGGAAACCCACGCGCCAGTACGTCGACAACAGCAACATGAAACGGCTCATGCGGAAGCACGGCATACAGACACACGATGAATTGATCAAGAGATCCATAGACGACATCGAATGGTTCTGGGATGCCGCTTCGAAGGATCTGAGCATCGAATGGTTCAGACCTTACGAGAAGATCTTGGACACTTCCAGAGGCATTGAGTGGGCGCGCTGGTTCCTTGGAGGCAAACTGAACATTGCCCACATGTGCATCGATCGAAACGCCATAATGAGAACAGACAGGACCGCGATCATCTGGCAAGGCGAAGACGGACAAGTGAGGAAACTATCCTACGGGAATCTCGGCGAGGAAGTGAACAGATTCGCAAACGCTCTCAAGAACATGGGGGTCCGCAAAGGTGACGCCATAGGACTCTACATGCCGATGTCACCACAAGTTCCAATCTCGATGTTCGGCGCATTCAAGCTCGGAGCGATTTGTGTTCCGATATTCTCAGGGTTTGGAGCTTCAGCTGTTGCATCGAGACTGAACGATGTTCAGGCGAAGATCTTGGTGACCGCCGACGGGACACTGAGGAAAGGCAAGAACCTCCGCGTCAAGAGAGAAGCGGACATCGCGGTCGACCTAGTGAAGAGCATCGAGCATGTCGTCGTATGCAAGAGACTCGGCGTCGAGGTGCCCTGGTCAGGTGGACGGGACATCTGGTGGGACGATCTAGTCAGGAAACAATCCAGGGAATGCCCAACCGAGCAGTTGGACTCTGAGGACGTGTCGCTGGTTCTCTACAGTTCTGGAACGACTGGCAAACCGAAAGGGTGTGTTCACACGCATGCCGGACCGCTACTTGAATGCACGAAAGATGTCGCGTACCATTTCGACACAAAGGACAACGACGTGTTCTTCTGGGTCACCGACATCGGCTGGATGATGGGCCCTTGGATGCTCATCGGGAACCTTGCCCTTGGAAGCACAGTTGTCCTATTCGAAGGCGCATTCGACTACCCGCAGCCGGACAGGCTGTGGAGGATCATCGAGGATTTCAGAGTGACAGTATTCGGGATGTCGCCGACACTGGTGAGACTTCTGATGAGGTATGGAGATCAACACCTGATGGGACGTGATCTGTCACGCCTCAGAATATTGGGGTCGACGGGGGAGCCTTGGGATCCAGAGTCGTGGACCTGGTTCTTCGAGAAGGTCGGAGGATCTAGATGCCCGATCATCAACATCACGGGAGGCACTGAGCTTATCGCGCCTCACATCTCTCCGTCGCCGCTCATGCCACTCAAGCCTTGTACCGTGGGAGGCCCAGGCCTGGCGATGGATGTCGATGTCTTCAATGAAGAAGGCAAGTCTGTGCGAGAAGAGGTAGGCTACCTCGTCATGAAGAAACCATGCCCGTCAATGACAAAGGGGTTCTGGAACGATCCGCAGAGGTACATCGAAACCTACTGGTCCCGATGGCCGAAGGTCTGGTACCACGCAGACTGGGCTCTTGTGGACAGGGACGGGTTCTGGTTCGTGCTGGGACGAGCAGATGACACGATCAAAGTGTCAGGCAGGCGCGTCGGACCAGCGGAAGTTGAATCAGCACTCATGGAACATCCAAGCGTCTCAGAGGCCGCAGCGATCGGGGTACCCCATGAAGTGAAGGGCGAAGAAGTAACCTGCTTCGTAGTTCTCAGGCCAGGCATAGAGCCGAGCGACAATCTGAGAGAGTCACTGAAAGATCAAGTGGCAACCGTGATGGGGAAGACGTTCCGACCGAGGGACATACGATTCGTAAAGCAACTGCCCAAGACACGATCAGGCAAAGTTGTCAGAAGACTCATCAGGTCACGACTCCTCGGCAAGACAGAAGCGGGAGACCTCTCAACGCTGGACAACCCTGAAGCTCTGGATGAGATCGCGAAGGCATTGTGACCGCTCGCACGGAAACGCTGATCAGGGTCTGCAGTTCCTTGTCCTAGAGGAGCTTGAGCTCTGAAATCAACCTGTCAATCTCCTCTTCCGTATTGTAGAAGTGCGGAGAGATACGTAAACCGCCTCCTCTGACAGAAACGACTATTCCTCGCTTCAGTAGGAGCTGTGACTCCGAGTCAGGATCGTTGCATGCGGCATTCAGGATTCCAGATCTGGATCCCTCATCCAAGCAGCTTCTCAACTGCAAATGCATTCCTCGCTGCAAGCCGTCAACCAGCCGATCTTCGAGGGTAAGAATCCTCTGCCACACGTTCTCGATGCCGCAACTCTGCAGGAGCTCAATAGCCTCCCGCATTCCCGCAAAGCCGGGGAAGTTGAGCTGACCGGCCTCGTACCTTCGAGCAGTCTGGGCGGGGCGGAATTCCCTGAAACCGAATTCCATGGGGTGCTCGTCCGATCGGTATCCCACGATGGTTGGCCAGAGCTCTTCGAGCAGGTTCTGCCTGACATACAAGAAACCTGTCGCGATTGGCGAGAGCAGCCACTTGTACCCGCTTGTTGCGAGGAAGTCAACTCCGAGCTCCGACGCGTCAACCGGCATGTGACCCAGAGCCTGAACGGCGTCAGTGACTACGCGGGCACCGTTCTCATGTGCCATCTTGGAAAGCTCTTCAAGGTCAATCTTGAACCCGTTCGAATACTGGACATACGAGACGGCGACGATTCTTGTCTTTGAATCGATGACGTCAGCGAAGTCTTCCATCCGCAGCATACCGTCGCGATTGTGAACCACTCTCAGTTCCAGGCCGTAGCGCCTAGCGAGTGCTTGCCAAGGAAAGAGATTCGACGCGAATTCCATGTCGCAGGTGACTATGTTCTGGCCTTTCTCGTATGACAAACCGTTGGCAACTATTGCCAGGCCTTCAGATGTGCTATGAACGAGAGCGATCTCCTCAGGTCTGGCCTTGATGAGTTCTGCGATTGATTTCCGCGTGGCTTCAATAGTATCCTCCCAACATCCCCAATGGAGGTCTCCTTCCGATTTCTCCTCCACCACGCGCTTGGTGGCCTCCGTCACCCTGGTCGGAAGCGGACCAACTGCCGCGTGGTCGAAGTACGAGTATTTCCTAGTGACAGGGAATTCTGAACGTATCCTATCGATATCCAAAAGGGATCTACCAGCATGCAAGAAAGACTATTAGACGATTTAACTCTTGGAAGGATCGCTGCTGGAACGCCACGACCCCTGCAGCGCCTGAGCGAGCGAGGAGGAACACTGCCTTCACAGTTCGGGAAACGCAGACACCATCTGGCTACAAGTGGACCGTTCTTCTGATAACAACACTAGGCGCTTTCATGGCGCCGCTCGACGGCAGCATAGTGACGATAGCCATCCCATCGATTGCGTCCTCAATGATGATAGGACTTGAGACTGTCATTTGGATCTCGCTGGCCTATCTCCTTGTCCTGACGGTACTCCTCATCAATGCTGGAAGACTGGCCGATATCAGAGGAAGGAAACGCACGTACATCCTTGGCTTCGCGATATTCACTGCAGGATCGATTCTGTGTGGTGTGTCAGCAACAGGTCTCCAGCTCGTGATCTTCAGAGCCGTACAGGGGGTTGGGGCTGCGTTCATCGCCTCCAATAGTCCCGCCATCGTGACTGAATCTTTCCAAAGCTGGGAAAGAGGCAAAGCTCTGGGAATCAATGCGACGGCGGTCTACGCGGGACTCATGACAGGCCCGGTCATCGGCGGGATTCTAGTGCAAAACTTCGGTTGGAGGTCAATCTTCTACGTCAACGTCCCCATTGGAATCCTCGTCATAGGCCTCGCTTCACTCAAGCTGAGAGAGAGCAAGATCCCATCGACGGACGGAGGATTCGATCTCGCTGGGGCGATAACGCTCTCGGCGGCGTTGGCATCACTTTTAGTAGCTCTAACACTGGGGGGCAGTCTTGGATGGAATTCCACTCCTATTGTGTCCCTTCTACTTCTCAGCGTGGGCGCGTTCGTTCTGTTCATCTATGCGGAAAGTAGACTGACTGCTACTCCAACCTTCGACCTTTCACTCTTCACGAAGAACCGGCTCTTTGCTGCCGCCAACACAGCCGCACTTCTCAATTATATTGCTGTCAGTGGCGTGACTTTCATGATCTCGATCTACTTGCAGGATATTCTGGGACTTCAACCTCAGAGCGCGGGCCTATTCCTGATAGCAATGTCCGTCGCGATGGCATTGCTTTCTCCGTTCAGTGGTTGGCTATCAGACAGATTCGGCTCGAGATTGTTAAGCTCGGCTGGTATGCTTGTCGTGACAGTCGGGCTACTCCTTCTGTCCCAATTGAATGCCGCCTCTTCAATCAATGACATTGTACTGAGACTGACCTTGCTCGGAGTTGGCTTTGGCCTATTCTCTTCACCGAACACACGCGCCGTCATGAGTTCGGTCCATAGAAGTAAGCTGGGTGTGGCTTCGGGAACAATCAGCACGATGCGATCCACAGGGCAATCTATTGGGCTCGCGATTGCCGGCGCTGTCATTGCCGCTGCACTGCCTCCCCAAGCAGTTCTGCAACTATTCACAGGTCTGACCACGCAGGGCACTGTCGCAAGAGATGAGTTCATCGTAGGAATGAGCACAGTATTTCTGATTGCATCAGTCATAGGCGCAGTCGGCACATTTGCGTCTCTGGTTAGAGGCCGCGAATCAATGGACGAAATGGAGGAGCCCCATCGCACAATGGGAGTTGTCGAAACGTAGTCATTCGACCACAGCACATGCCGCGGCATACAAGAAGAGAGATGTCGAGCAGGCACAGACATGCGTCAACCTCAGACATGGTTGGCGCTGGACCAACGCATTTATCCAACTGGCGCCTTTCTGCAGACGCAGGAGAATTCTGCAACAATGCCCGAGACCACGACGCGTCCTAAGCCGCGCATCGAGAGTCTTTCTGACCTGATATTCGGACTTGCGCTCTCGGTGGGCGCGCTTTCACTGCTCAGCAAGCCACCAAGCACCCCAGCGGAAGTCACAAGCGACATTCTAGCATTTGCGTTCAGTTTCTTGATCCTGATCTACGTCTGGATGAGCTACACACGAGTCATGTCCGTGCTCCCGCTCGAGACAAGAAGGACATTGGTTCTCAACGTGCTAATGCTGTTCCTCGTGGTGGTTGAGCCGTATCTGTTCCACCTAGTGTCTCTCGTCGGGCATGCAGGAGAACGAGGAATCATCGACTACGCATCTGTGATCTACGCACTAGACATGGGAGGACTCATGGCAATCCTAGGATTCTTCAACCATGAGCTATCTGTTGACGAGAGAGGGCTCCTTCCACAAGAACTGTTACCAAGGTATAGGCGCGCAAGAAACGGACTCTTCGTTTCCGCTGCGGTGTTCTTCGTGACGGCACTTCCGCAATTCTGGTATTGGCAGATTGGCGATACTCCAGTAAGATTCTACATGTGGTTTGTTCCATTGGTCATCAATCCGATTTCGAGAAGCGTAGAAGGCCCACGGAAACCCTCGAAGACCACGTCATAGATCTCCTATGACAGGGAATGCCGAACGAACAATGGATGTGTAAGGAGCAAGGAGCATGTCTCGATCACAGCAGCTGAGGGTTCCACAACTCGCGGACGTCTACGCAGCGAGGAAAGTGGTCAATCGATACTTGAAACCCACCCCCCTCATCCACTCTCACCGATTGTCGAATCTTCTTGGCTGTCAAGCCTACTTGAAGCTGGAGAACCTTCAGCCTACGCGAGCCTTCAAGATACGCGGCGGCATCCACTACATGTGCAGAATGAAGGACCAAGCGATCGAGCACGGGGTAGTCACGGCCTCAACGGGGAACCATGCACAGTCAATAGCTTGTGCGGGATCCCTACTTGGCGCCGAGGTCAAGATCGTCATGCCGCATGGCGTCTCGAGACTGAAGAATGAAGCCGTCAGAGACCTCGGAGCCGAAGTCATCACTTACGGCGGCTACTACGAAGAAGCGAGGGAGTACGCTGAGAAGCTAGCGTCTGAGAAGGGGTACCTCTACGTTCACGGCATCAATGAACCGCTCCTGTACGAAGGCGTCGGAACAATGCATCTCGAAATCGTCGAGGAACAGCCGGACATAGATGTCGTCATCAACCCAATCGGTGGTGGATCCGGCGCCTGTGGAGCATGCATAGTCTACAAGGCGGTCGATCCACGAATCAAGGTCATAGGTGTGCAAGCAGAGGGTGCACCGGCGCTCTACCAGTCATGGAAGAGCGGCACAATAGTGTCCACGGCCGGCGTCAAGACAGCGGCCGAAGGCTTAGCCGCGGGACAAGCATACGAGCTACCTCTGAAGATACTCAGACAGAAACTCGACGACATTGTCCTCGTCAGTGACGATGAGATGAGAGAGGCAGTCAGGAACATCCTCTACGCAACGGGCCAAGTTGCGGAATTGGCCGGCGCGGCCTCTACTGCCGCAGCTATGAAGATCAAAGACAAACTGAACGGAAAGAAAGTTGCGCTTCTTCTGACCGGCGGCAATATAGAACGAGAGCAACTTCTCCAGATCCTACAAGAATAGCTGAAGCCTGTCAGCGTCGGTCACGTGTCAAATGGATCCCGGCGCTGATCCATGCACAATGTAAATCAGTTGGGGCTGAGGCATTTCTATTGCTGTGATTCGTCCTGCGAATCATGCATACCTGCTTGAATGTGATGGATCTTGATAGGTCGCTGGCCTTCTACCGAGACCGCTTAGGGCTGAAACTGACACGCAGACTCGAAGTCAAAGAGAACAATGCTGAAATCGCCTTCCTAGAGGACACAGATCAGAATGCCGTTGAGTTGACTCACTGGCGAGACAAGAGGCAACTTGTTGAGGGAGACAACTTCGATCATATCGCGTTTGGTGTGAAGGATGTCAGAGCGGCGATAGAGCGTCTACGTGGACAAGGCGTCGCGATAGCGATGGAACCATTCACACTGAAGGGGGGCAGCCATCAGATAGCCTTCATCAAAGACCCGGATGGGAACTGGCTCGAATTGATCGAAGAGTAGCTTGCTCCTGCCGCGTCTCGGATCCTGAGACTCTACGCAGATACCTGCGACTTGTGCGTGTTGTACGACAGCAGTGCAACGTAGCCCAGTGCTGTGAAGACCGTGAACCATTCAAGTATTGGTGTATTGCTGAGAGCAACAAAGGACAAATTGATCACGGCCACGACGAAACCGTAATAGGCGATCGGTTTCATGAACTTCCTGTGGGTCATGAGTGAAGCATTGGCCAAGATCAACACTACTAGGTTGAAGACGAAGAAAATATCTGACCAGAAAACGTGCTGCGCCATGTAGTCCTCCGAGAATACGCCGATCATTATTAATGCGAAGGCAGAAATGAATCCGACGACCTGAGTGATTGTCATCAGGAGCTTTCTCCACTTCTCATCTGTGTACCATTTGTAGAAGCCGGCAAAGAAGGGAAACAACGCAAGCCCTGTGAGGACGCAGCCGACATTATAGAAGACTGCGCCTTTGGGGCTGAATCTGGAGTTCCCCAAGTCACTTAGCCAGTTGGTGACAGGGCTGAAGGGCGGCGGGAACAGTGCGATGGATGCGAAAGTAAACACGCAGTAGAATCCGATGACCAGGATTCCAGCAAGAGCAAGTATGGGCCATTTCAAGTCAGACACTGCCGCTCCTCTTGCCGATCCAGAGTCTGCAACTGTGACAAGACTTTTGCCCTTGCGTTATTCCTGTTTCTGGCCGCATTTCTTGCAGAACTTTGATTCCGCAGGGTTAGGTGCGCCACAGTGGATGCAGAACCTGACTGGTCCCGGAGCTGCTGGCACTGAGGGAGCATAAGTGGTGGCTGGTGCTGAAGGTGGAGCGGTCAGCGTGGGTACTGCTGGTGCACCAGGCTTCCTGAAGCCCAAGATCAGTACGGCAACACCCACCACAATGGGGATCAAGCCCAAGTACCACGGCCCCGGTTTCCTGCCTTCCATCTTGTAGGTCAGCGGCAGAAGCCACTCGCTTCCCTCAAGCACGTATGTGGCGTCGGTATTGATCTTGATGGGGATCGGCCAGTATCCGCCTGTGGGGATGAACACCAGATAGTACGTTCCATCCGACGGACTGAACCAGTTCACTGCTCCGCTATTGCCAACTGCGTCTGCAAGAAGCTCTGATTGAGGTATCGTTTCGCCTTTCTGGAACCGGCCGAATGACCCTTCACTCATCAGAACTGCTCTAACCTGGTCATCGGCGTCCAAGCATTGAAAATCAGAGCCGAATACCGAACCGACACGCAGATCCACCTTCTTGTACATGTAGCCGTCTTTCTCCTCGATGGTCGAGTCATAACTATTGTGGACGATCGTTCCGGGAGTCGTGAAGACCGCGAAGTAGGTACCGTCTGCTGTTGCTTCCAATTCGAGTTCGCCCTGTCCACTCTCCGTCATAGGGTAGAGACTCGCCTCTCCGGTTTCTCCAAGAACCTTCTTCAAAGCGTTACCAAGCATGTACTTCCCATACGGCTGCGTCTCAAGAAGACTCATTATCTCGTCGAATTTCTCCTCCGGCAGCAAAACTACAGACACTTTGCCCCCGGGTTTCTTGGACTCGAAACTGACGACGATCGTTGTGCCTTTCTCCACCGGAACACCATGGTAGTCCAACGGCTGATCCACGGAGAGAGTGGTGTCTTCCGGCCCGAAAGTATCTGCGACCGTCAAAGTCGAGGCGGATACGATGATGCCGAGAATAAGCAGGACGATTCCGATTATGGCGTATGCCTTCTTCACAAGATTACACCCTTTAACAACCTAGCGTCGACTGTAGGACGCCACGACTGGTTTTAAGGATTGCCGGAGCAGCATCTCCCTCGCCGGTTCTCAAACTCCATGCCCTTGCACCAGTATCCGCAGCTGCTGCCAATCTAGGGGCCGTGGCGGCACGAAAGAAAGTGTGCCGGAAGAAAGAAGATGATTAGGTGTCCTGCGTCGTCACCTGGAATGCTCCACGGAAGGCCGTCTACTGCTTGGCTCCGCACTTGGTGCAGAACTTGGTGTCCCGAGGCAGCGCGGCGCCGCAGTTCGTACAGAATGCTCCAGATGGTGCAGGTGCAGCGACTGATCCTGTTTGCGAGGACTTGACCACGACAGTTTTTGCCACGCTGTCCCCGAGTCTCTGCTTCTTGTCGGATCGGGAGATGAGAATAATGCCGATAATGTAGAGGAAGGGTAATGCGTCGACTATTCGAAGTATGTTTCTTATTGCAGCCGGCCCGATTCCACAGGCAGAGCCGTCTTCTCGAACGACCTTGATCTTCGCGACCATCTTGCCCGCGGTTGCGCCGAGCATGCCCTCAAGCACGACGAAGTATAGAAGGAACACGAGCAAACCGACGCCCATGTACGAGAAAGCGGGGGCTCCGTATACTTCGAAGGTGAATGCACCGAACATGGCTGCGCCGAGTATCCAGTTGACGATCATCAGGATTATTCCGTCGACTATCTGCGCGATTAGTCTGGGTCCAATTCCCTGATAGTCCAAACCTGACATGTCTAAACTCAATCCTTACCTATGTTCGAGAAAAATGCCACTAGCGCATATTAGTTCTTCTGGTTGTCTTGGAGCCGCTGAGACGGACCGCGCATGTCTGTCAGCCTCTCGAGGAATGCCCCGAACTTGACTCTTCGTCCTGCTTCAGTCAGCACTTCTGACGGAACTCAGTCTTGGGAACTGCACGTCGCGGCTCTACGCAAGTTTGGCTCGATGCATACTCTCTCAGAGAGGTGGACAGTTCCGAGACCCCTCATCCGTATCACAAGGGAAACGGCAGTATAGTGGTTTGGCGGGCCCGCAGGGATTCGAACCCTGGACCCCAGGCTTTCCTCACGAATTGTTCCGAAGGCCTACACCGCGAGTGCGACTGTGTCCTAATCCTGGCTATCCGCACCTTCTCGTCAATTCGAAACGATCAGATGCTCTAGACTACGGGCCCAGCTCTGCTGTGGTTCGGTTGAATATGGTTCTTTTGGCCTCAAGCCTGAACTGCTCTCCTCGTCTGGCGCTCAGTTCATTCAGCGTCACGACGTTTCCACATACACTACAGCGTTGCTACGTTTCGTCGGAGTCCCTGAATTTCAGCAAAGTGTCAGGTTCTGGGTGCGGACAAGCGTCGGGGTTGGCCCACGGAAGCTGTGGCTGATCCCTCGATCTTCTCGCTCTGCCCATCGTAGATACTCACAGGCCGGAAGTCGAGATATGAGCGGGAGAAACGGATGGTGGAGCAGACTCGCAGGTGAAGGAGATTGCCCCGCGTAGCGTCCCACAAAACAGCTATAAGGTCACTGTCATGAACCTAGCAGTGATGTGATGCGTTTTGCCGAGCTCTCATTTCTGTCCACATTGTGGAAAGCCACTGCAGCACGTCTTCGGGTCAGACAGATGGATGTGCAATTCGTGCCAAATCTCCTATGATTCTCCGCCCAAGCAAGCCAAGCGCATCGTGAAACCCAAGCGAACTAGAAAGAGAATCCGAGTGAGACGTGTCAAGCGGCCGAAACGGTCCCGAAGGGCCAAACGCTCGAAGCGAACCAAGCGCGCCAGGTAAGACAGACTCACCGGACCATTCGGCCAGTGTCCCCCGTAGTAGTGAGGAGTATCAACTCTCTTCAGCGATGATTGACATCCCGAGGAAGACCTAAGCCGCATTCCGTTTCTCCTGCCTGGCCAATGTGGAATCGGCTGGATTGCCGGCCCGGCATCTGGACGGAGGAGATTCCACCTGGAGGCCCTGGGTCAACTCACCCTACATCATGACCGCGACATGCCTTCTCTCTACAGCACCATTTCGAGTTCCACTTCGTCTCGGATCGGAATGCCATCCGCCCCGACGTGAGGGATCTCGGGCTTCAGCTTGCGTGACTCCTCAATGGCATTGCGATGCACGGTCACCAACACAAAGCCTCTTCTCTGGTAGAAGTGAAGGGCGGCTGTGTTGTCATTTGTTGTGATGAGCCAAAGCCGCCTGCACTCGGCGGTGGTCGCGACACCCTTGACGGCATGAATCAGTGCAGACCCTATTCCCACATTCGCCACGAGGCTGTTCATGGAGACGATCTCGCAATCCGCACCTTCTATTCTGTAGGTTGCGAGCCCGACGAGTCTGCCACCTTTGACTGCAACGAAACCGCTCAACTCATCGACGCGATGGACCCTGCCTCTGGTCACGACTGCGGGAGACCCCCAATGCTCCGCCAGAAGAGCGGATGCCCAGTCGTGATCCTCTCTGGTCAGGGGTCTCAAGCGAAAGACGCTCTCGCCGAGTTTCTGTCGTGGCGCTTCACTCAACTTGCTCATGTCCATGGAGAGCTTACAGGTCGCGCTGCGCCCGCCATATCCAGAGTAGGATCTACTGTATCGCCGATCTCAGCGCCGCGACGCTGCCGTACTTGGGCTTCCATCCGGCGGCCTTCAGTCGCGAATTGCTCAATGTGAAGTCGACAAGCATCACGTCTAGCCATGAAGGGTGAGTCGGTGAATGGAGGTATCTCCAGCTAGCTCGCATGATCAGGCGAGCTAGCCACACGGGGACTGTGGGAGCAGACTTGACACCAATGATCTTCTGGACCTCACTCAGACGCAGGAAATCGTCAGGATCTAGATTGTAGGCGCCTGGCATATCCGTCAGCACTGCCCTTGCGAAGGCGGCGGAGACATCCTCTTCGTGCACGTACTGGGATCGAGGGTCGTGCCCGAACAGCCTGACCGCATTCGAGCGAAGCGACTTTATCGTTGCCGTGTTGCGCGGTCCAATGATGTAGCCGGGGCGAAACATCGTCAGAGTGATCCCTGCAGGCACCAGCGTCTCAGTCAGCATGCGCTCGATAGCTGCTTTGGCATTGCAGTAGTAGCTTGAGAAGTCGCCTTTGCCAAGTGGGAAGTCTTCAGTCACATTCGTCTGCCCACGAAGCTGGTACTGATCGTAGGCTGCATCACTGCTCGAATAGACGAACCGTTGCACTCGATTCGCAAGAGCAGCCCTGGCCACATTTCCTGTGCCGTTGATGTTGATATCATCACGTTCGCTTGCGGACATCTTGGCAGGCCACAGGACAATGAAGGCTGTATGAACCACTGCATCATGTCCGGCCATTGCCGTCTTGACTTCCGGCGAGCGCACATCCATCTCCACGTATCTCACCTTTTCCGGGTGTCGCTTCTTGGGGGGAGCCAAGTCAATGCCAGTGATCTCGTCGATCTCTGGGACCTGCGCGAAATGCTCCGCCAGAACCCCGCCAAGATATCCATTGATGCCAGTGAGAAAGACGCGCATAGCCTACCAACGACCTCCTGGGCTTGAGTCCAGAGTCCATGACACCTCCAAGATGATCGCGTTCTCCAGAGAAGGCAGAGGTAGAAAGCAGTTGCTGATGCCCTAGCGTGATTGTCCGCGTCTAAACCGAGCGCATGGACCGATGTTGCCGGGATTGCCGGTCGGAGGTGGAGATTAACGCTAGGGTATCACAACGACGCCTTCCACATCGTCGTCGTTGAGAAATGGTGACTTGGTCGGGTGAGATCTCCAAGTCAGCCTCCGCACTGGGTAGTCAGATTCTATTCCCATGCAGCATCTGGCCAGATGCCTCTCACTTATGGTAGCGAAGAAATTCAGAGACGGGTCGAATGGAATCCACACGTCCCTAGCGACATGGACTTCAGCCCAGGCGTGCCAGTCAAAAGGCCGGCTTTCGCTCTCGCGACCGTGGTAGAAGATACCGACAACCCTGCGGCAAGGTACATTCGCTGCTCTACAAAGCGCAATGAAGAGGTCAGACAATTCGTCGCAGTCGCCGGCCAGTTCACGAATTGCCTTTGCTGCACCGAATCGCGTCGGCTGTGGTGCCCTAAGTCTTACGTTGTCGCGAACCCACGCAAATGCGCTTGACAGGAATCCCTCCAGATTCGGCGATGAGAGGCTGATCTTCTCGGCGGTTCGTCTGATCAGAGGATCCTTGATCTCCCAGAACTTGTCCGCCCTACAATACTCGTACAGAGACTCGGGAGGACCTGTGGGTGAGATCGTCTCGGCGATATGGGATGACACAGCTGACGTGTTGTATTCGAGATCTATCGCTGACTCGAATGTCTGCTCAGCCCCTAACTCCGGGACCCTCAAGACCGCATGAGTGTTGCCCTCGGTCTTGACTTCAATGTGGGGACTCGGTGATGCACGTATGATGGAGAAGGATTGGTGCGGCGACGGCGCGGCGACTGTTATGTCCGCCTTCCCGCCGAGGAGTCTCGCTCCTGATGTGTTCGAGATTCTGTTGACTAAGGAGACTCGGAAACGCAGTGGCTATCCCCAGCACTGTGCGCCGATTTGACGCCCTCGCACATAAGCCTCTAGGAAAGGCTTAATCACCTATGCCTGCGCTGGCTGATTCGCCTGCTGGCAACGAAGCGTGAGCGATGGGCCATGGCGCTTTCGGATTCCGAGATTCGTGAAGCGTTGAGTAGTGGGAGTCTGGTTATCCAGCCCTTCGAAGAAAGCAGTCTCAACCCCGCCGGCTACGATCTGAGGCTGGCGGCTGGCACCGTGCTGAAGGCATCAGGGCATCACCTTGCCGCGACCATGGAGAGGGTCGAACTCAGTGACGAGTTTGTCGGAGTGTTGCACATCAGATCCTCAATGGCTCGTGAGGGGATCCTCGCGAGCCTTGCCCTCGTTGACCCCGGCTTCAGGGGCCAGCTCACAATCTCTCTATTCAACAGCGGCAGACGAGCAGTGAGGCTCAAAGCAGGTGAGAGGTTCGTCCAGCTAGCGGTCCTGAGGCTGGGCAGGAAGGCTGCCTCAAGGTACGGGGGCAGATACCAAGATAGCCAAGGCGTCGTGCCCAGCCGCCGCTAGGGCGGCCCCCATGGGTTCGTGTTAATGTCGGGTGGAAAGTGTTATTAGGCATTCGCACAAACCTGTATGTACCCGTCCAAAGAGACTGGTTTTGAGAGGAAAGACCAATGAGAGCAGGTTCTAGGATTTCTGACCTCAAATACAAGCTGATGACGATCGAACTGCTCAATCTCGCCAAGAACTACTATACATATCGGGAATTGGCCCAGATTATCGGCCTGCCAGAGACAGTACTCAGCAGATACGTCAAAGGACACGTTCTGCCGACAATTGACCGCGCCCAGTCAATCAACCAGACCCTCCAGAAGATCATGCGCTTGGAGGGCGAGATACAACAGCGTATCAGATTTGACGAACTGGGATACTTCGACAACACTCGACTGATTTCGGACACGCTTCTTCTAGAAAGGGCTGTCCAGCACGCAATCAACGCTTTCGCAGGCAAGCGAATAACCAAAGTGCTCGCCGCAGCCGTGGACGGTATCCCTCTGGCAACCTTGGTCGCTCACAGGCTTGGGGTTGGGCTGATCATCGCGAAGAAGAGCCGAGAGGTCGGCGTCCGCGAGTTTATCGAAGAGATATACATCCCGAGCAAGACCGCCATCATGATGAGCCTCTTCGTGCCAAGAGACGCGTTCAAGAGAGGAGACTGTGTCCTCATCGTCGACGACGTGATCGACAGCGGCGAGACACAAGTCGCCTTGGCCAGGATCGTACAGAAGGCCAAATCCGAAGTGAGCGGCATCTACGCTCTCGTCTCAATAGGGAGCGACTGGAAGACCAGGATCGAGTCAGTTGCTCGGGCACCTGTAGAGATCGTTCTCCAAGTCGCGAAGAAACCACTGCAGGAGATACCGTAGCCTAAAACGTGAAGCTGAACATATACTCGGCGACGGCTCTGATACCCGCCTCTATTCTTTCCTCAGGTTCACTGACGAAAGTCACTCGTGTATGCCCCGCACCTTTGGATCCAAAGTATGACCCAGGCACGAGAACCACACTCTTCCGCTCAAGTAGTCTGTTGCAGAAGTCTCGGTCGTCCCTTTTCATACGGTCCAAATAGTAGTTGAGATTCACCAGGAAGTAGAACGCGCCCTGCGGCAGAGACGTTCTTGCCTCAGGCAGTTCCTTTCTGAGGCACTTCGCCATGAAATCTCTCCTTGCCTTGTAGGTCGGCAAGACGGTCTGCTTCAGATACTTCTCTTTGACATCACCAGAGAAGAACTTGATAATTCCATGCTGGCTCAGGGTATTCGGAGCAAGACTCGTGTACTGCTTGATCTTCTCAACGGCGTCCGTCACGTGAGGCGGACCCATGACATATCCGAGACGAAGTCCTGGAATCGATGCCTCCTTTGAGAAGCTACCAGTGACTGCGACGTGGTCACGTCCACCTGGGAGGCTGCAGATCTTGAGGTATGTGCCTTCGAACAGTATGTCTCGGTATGTGGCGTCGTATATGATCCAGAAGTTGTGGTCTACCGCAAGATCGACTAGTGCTTTGGCGAACTCCTGCTTGACGACTCTGCCGGTGGGGTTGTCTGGCGAGAGTAGGACGACTGCTCTAGTCTCCCTTGTTATCAGGTTCTTCAGCAGCTCGATGTCCGGCTGGTAGCCTTCATCAACAGTGACTGGAAGAGTGACGACGCGTGCACCTACGAGCATTGCTGCCTCGCGGAAGCCCAGATACGTCGGATCTGTCTGGATTACCTCGTCTCCCTTTCCAAGTAGAGACATGAATAGAGTGAAAACCCCCTCACTTGCGCCATCGGTGATTACCACCTCTTTCTCGGGGTCGTATCCTGTCCCTTCCTGTTTCTCGAAGTCCTTAGAAATGAGACTACGTAACTCAGGGAGGCCTCTTGTTCCTACGTATGAGCATGCAGCCTTCGGCTCCTCTTTGAGCATTCGCACCATTTCATCGAGGACTTCCTGCGGCGGCAGGAGGCTCGGAGCGCCGCCGCCAAAGGAGATTATGTCCCGTTGCCTCCTTGCATCAGCAAGGAGAGCGGCGACACGTCGTATGGGAGAGATGTGGAGAAGATCGATTCTATCATTGACTGTGGGCATTACCCACTCCGACCGCCAGCCCGCGCTTCGCGCGCGCATGCCGACGTAGAACCCGTACTCGTCGATGGTGCCTTTAGCTCCTTCGCCTGCCCACAGGACCTTCAGTGGGATGTGACAACGGATTGTTGCATTACGAATCTACGCTACAGACGATTGAGCGTGCTTGACCACGCCTGCAAGCCGATGACGCGTCACTCGCTTTACTCTGGTGGGGCGGGGGTGATGAAACCGTTCGCCATCATGCTCTTGGTTAGATCACGTGCAGCCTTGATGATTGCTGAAGAGCGCTCGTAGAGCTCGTCTCTGCTGATCTTCAGGCCCGATATTCCCTGTTCTTGAGCCTTCATTCCTACGGCAACTGCCTCGCGTGGGAACACGTGCCACTCGTCCATGTTCGGAGCGATGTAATCCGCATCTAATCCGCGTTCTCTAGCACACTTCGCGAGCTCATCGGCAGCAGCAACGCACATCTCGTCCGTGATTGTACGAGCACGAACGTCGAGGGTTCCTCTGAAGATTCCAGGGAAGCCTAAAGAATTGTTAACTTGGTTGGGGAAGTCGGATCGTCCGGTAGCCACTACCTTCGCCCCAGCTTCCTTGGCCTCCCAAGGCCAGATCTCAGGAATCGGGTTCGCGCAGGCGAAGATCACGGC
>CAZJVZ010000010.1:0-20797 GCA_964549795.1 uncultured Candidatus Bathyarchaeia archaeon | reverse complement strand
CTCAACGAGCCCTCCTAGGGTGACTTCCGGGATGACCTCTTGCACGGGGAGATCGCGGCTCTCGGACCTGATCTCGGAGGGTCTCTTCATGCGTCTGAATGGTGTTGCGTCAACGAACAGTATCTTGCCCTCGCTCTCTAGACGATCCAGGTCCCAACCGAACTCGGACACGTTCTCCTTCACCTGCTCCGGCTTCTCGTCGAAAGTGATGTAGATGGAGCGCTCGCCTGCGACCGCTCCCGCCCGGAGGAATTGGATCGCAAGGATCGTTTTCCCCGAGCCTGGGCTTCCCACTGCAAGGATCGTCCTCCCCTTGGGGAAGCCACCTCCGAGAATCTCGTCCAGCCCTTTGACTCCAGATGAGACTCGTTCCATCGCGGTGCACTGCAACTGTCCATCGTAGGTTCGTCGTTCGTATTAAGAATTTGAGGCGCAACTGCCCTTGTGCTCACCGAATACTAGAATTATATGTGGACACCCCATGCCATGATGGTAGCGGATGAAGGCATGCGTCCCAACACTGCGCTTATCCTGCTGATTGCCGTGTTGGCGATAGCGCAGCTTGGTCCAGCCTCCGCACATGCGGATAGCGTCGCCACCGAGGTGACTCTTTATGCTCACACTGATCCATCGGCCACTTCTGTCGGAGGTCGGGTCCTCAGCCTGAGCGGCAACTCCACTTCTAGGAACTACGCAGATGCACGACAGCGTCTCGCATTCACCCTTGTTCCACCTCTCGCGGCACCACTGCACATTACCGGCACCATTGGAGTGTTTGTCTGGCTTAGAGCTCAGGAGAGCGTCCGAGGGACCTTGGAGGTCACAGTATCAGAAGTGACAGCCAACGCGTCTGCTATTGAGATAAGATCCGCATCTGTGACGGTAGGGCTGCCGTCCCTTCAGTACTTGGTGATATTTGGCCTTGGAACGGTGGATTGGGCAGTCGGGGCCGGATCGACTGTGAGGTTTGAGGCGCAATTCACGCCCATTAGGCAGATACCCGTGATGATGTTGTGGGACGACCCGTCGGCCCCCACACGACTGACGCTGCAAGTCGAAACGATTCCCAGAATCACACTTCGAGTCCAAGACGAGTCCGGCAGAGTGTCGACGATTTTTCCTGTGAACGAGTCCGGCATCGCCAGGCTGACCTGCCGGATCTCCGTCGAGGACCCCTTTCACGGCACGAATGTGAGGGCGGTTTCCTTCGGCCTCGTGAATGCGTCTGGTTTCTTTCTTGTCAGAGACGCTCCAATGAACTTGACATCTCGGACAGATGATCCATTTCGCCTTGACTACGCGCTCCCAATTGAGATACATTTCGGTAGCTACAATGTGACCGTCAGTGTCACGGACGCCGCACAGAGGACCTTCCTCGCAACGAAGCGGATCATCGTCACGAGCTTTCACACGCTGATCCTGAGGATGATTGACCCGCAACTGCGATCTACTCCGAACTTGAACATCTCCATTTTTGCGGTTGACCAGTTGGTTGGGGAAGTGACAACGAACTCGACCGGCATGGCGACAGCACAGGTCCCGTCAAGTGCAACCGTTGGGCCGCTCTCTCTTCTTGTGCGATGGCGAACCGTACTCATCTACTCGCAGATGGTCGATATCGCATCGGACACGATACTTCATCTTGAGCTACCGCTGTATGATTGGGTCATCCCCATTCACCTCCGGAGCCTGAATCTCCCGGTCTCCGGGGCTGAGGTCAATCTCTATCTCAACGGTACACTCGTTGCTGCAGCTCCAAGTGACGGCAACGGGGTAGCCCACTTTGCTTCAGTTCCTCTGGGAGAATACGAGGTTTCCGTCAGTTCAGTTTTTGGAACCGAGCGCTTCTTCAATGTAACTCACTCGCGCGAGCTGAGAGAAACACCGCTTGAGTTACCCCTCATAGCTGGCATCCCCCAAGATGCAATGCTCATACTTGGCGCAGTCGCTGTCGTCGCCGTCCTTGCAGCGTATGCATTTGCCCGTCGCAGAGCGGCGAGGATGCGTTCTAAGAGTATCGCCGAACTGCTTGGAGGAGAAATACCCCGAACGATAGTGATGATGATCGCCGGCCCCTCGGGGAGCGGAAAGAGCGTCCTCCTGCAGAATATCCTAGCAGACTCCCTCCAAGAGGGTAGACCATGCGTCTACGTCTCGAATGCAGAGCTTCCGTCGAAGATCAGAGACCAGTTGGGGAGAATGGGACTTGACGCACAGATTTGCGAACGTGAGAGGAAGCTCAGATTCGTTGATGCTTACTCCGGCACAACTGACGCGGGTTCGCCCGAGAAGCACTTCATCACTTCCCCGACCGATCTGACGGGCCTCGGGATCCAGTTGACGAGCTGCATCGAGGAGCTTGGTGGAGTGGCTGATGTATTCCTTGACTCAGTGACACCGATTGTCATGTCAGTCGGCGCCGAACGAAGCCTCGACTTCTTGCGTTACTACGGAGCACGCACAACCAAGTCGGGTGGCAGCTTCCTCTATATTGCCACAGCGACGATTGGCCCTGAGTCGCTCGGAAGGCTCGAAGAGGCATCCGATTGTGTCCTTCAAACTGAAGGCTCGGTCAGCACTCGTAGAATCAGGGGACGCCTGCTTGTCAAGAAGGCACGAGGAATAGAACACGAGCATGATTGGGTTGGTTTCAAGATCACTCCAAGGGGAAGGATGCGGTTCCTTTCGCTTCATGATGGTGAGCGCTAGGCGGAGTCAGCTTGCAGGATGGCCAGACTCACGCGTTGTCGGTCCAACTATCGGCTAGGGATCTCAGTTGCGGGCTAAGGTAGGGCGTCGCCGTCTGAGTACCATTGCTGCAGCAAGCGTGGCAACAACGAGCATCACTGGCTGGATCGCAGCCGGGTACTCAGGTATGGGCTCGCCCGATGGCTCAAGCTCGAAATCGATGACCACGACGCCTCCATCTGACACTGCGACCATCTGGCTCTGTGGCGTGAATCCTGGCTCAAGCGAGACGCTGAGGTTGTAGACGCCCGGCGCCACCCACATGATGTAGCTTCCGTCTGTGGTTGAAGATGTCACAGTTGGATCCCCGCCTTCGCCGGTTGCGGTGACCTGAGCCCAGGCCAGCGGGTGAAGGTTGCCATACTGATCGAACCATGAGACGGTTCCCCTGATCACAGACATCGACGCATATGAGGGCACAATCATGAAGGCGAATACAGGCAGCGCCATAAGCACAACCAGGATGACCGATTTGTGCTTCATCGTAGACTCATCTTTGTAGTTGTCGATGTGGGTCGGATAAGTCTTTCTCGCGTCTTCGACATATCCTCCGGTCTCGTCTCTTTCTCCGCAGATGCAGAGCAAGCAGAAGCACGATGAGAACCGTGAGAATGACGGCTACGGGAGCGTGGTACGCTCTCAGGTCATCCGTCTTCATAGTCCCCTTCTCAGCAAACAGATAGACGCTGCCGGTGTCGCTTCCTGCAGCCATGATCCTTCCGTCCGCTGAGATTGAAAGCGAATGAACGATTGCGTCAGTTCCGTATCTCCAGAGAGCCGTCAGCGAATGATCGAGCATGGATATTGTCCCGTCGAGGTTTGCCACTGAGATCCTTTCACCGCTGTCCGAGAGCGTGACGGACGTGACTGGTCCTTCTGTCTCCAGCGCACTCAGGTCCTCAAGTCCGGCCTGTATCTTGTAGATTGAGACGACGCCTTTGGTGCTTCCCACGGCAACTCGACGCGCCGCTTGTGAGACAGAGAGAGACGACACGGCACCCCCCAGCCGCCTGCTGTCCACCAGCTGACCCGCACGATCGATCAGATACACAAGCCCATCACTCGCGCCGGCAACGACATAGTCTGCGTCGCCCGCTATCGCAACCTGAGGAAAACTTGTGGACCCTTCGAAACACCACAGGTAGCCGGGCTGCGAGGTAGCCTTATCGAAGAAGTATACGCCACCTCGAGCCGACGCTACCGCCAACGACAGAGACTCTGAGAAGGAGAGCGCTATTACTCCGCCCGGGATCGTATTCTGCCATACTAGTGGAGCGTCTTGATCCGCCTCGAAGACGTAGAGGCGGCCGTCTCGATCCCCGGCTGCGACGTAGCTCCCGTCCCTGCTCATGGCGAGGGCCTCAATCGAGGATTCCGCTCGGTAACTCCAGATCGGCTTCCCGGAGACGCGCGATTGAAAGAAGTGGATGCTCCCGCTGGTATCGCTCGCCACTGCGCGACTGCCGTTCCAAGATATCGCGACATCTCTCACGTATCCGTGTGCTTCATAGGACCACAGAGGCTCGCCCTTCGCTGACTCGGTTTCGAAGAAGTATGTGTGCATGTCATCGCTTCCAGCGATCACGTGAGTGCCGTCATATGAGACTGCGACGGCCCACAAGTAGTTCCCTGACCTGTAGTCCCAAACAAGCGGAGCTGACGCCGTGGAAAAAGCCAAAGTGACCAACAATATTGCACAAGCTTGTTCCAACCCTGGCAACCCATGGGCGACAGACATATGGTCTTCACATCTTGTCTGCGACATCGGCCAGTGGCATTGATTCACATGTGTACATTTCGGAAGGGCAACATGATTCGTTGCCCGCGCAAATCAGGTTCAGCCAAGTAGTCAACTGTGGTTTTGGTTAACACCGATCCTCCAACCCAGTATGGATTGAATAGACGAGTATTGAAAGACTCCTGTCAATGCCAACGCGGCTATGCATCGGGCGCTGCACAACCTCTTACCAGCTCTTCATCCTGTTTGATCTTGATGTGTGAAAGCCGGCTTATCCTTACGCGAGCCATCACAGTGTGCACAAGAGGAGTATGCCTTCACTTGAAGAGAATCCTCGTAGCAACACTATTCATTCTGTGCCTAGGGGCTGGGGCAATCAACGCGTCCGCCGCGCAGCTACTTAGTGGTACGAGCAAACAGGCGGTCTTCCTTTCTCCTTGGGAGCGTTGGATGCCTACCTGGTGGCTTGACGGATACGTGATCCAGCTTGAGCGTGCGGGCTACCACGTCGATGTCTTGCTCAATGAGGAGGTCTCCATCTCGTTTCTGATGACAGGACTCGCTAACTATGATCTCATCATTCTCAGAACAGAATCCTTCTATGATGAGGGATTGAGTTTCTACTGCTCAGGAGAGCCGGTCACCAGCAAGTCCAGCACGACCTTTGCGGCCCAGATTGCCGCAATGGAGCTTGAGGTGAGCCATTGCATAGGCTTTAGCATGCTCTTCCTGAAACAGAACTATCCCCCGGGGAGCCTCCGTCAGGGCTTGGTATATGTGTTCGGGGGACCATCCGCTGAGCTTTCAACCGCTTTCATCTCCGCCGGCGCAGCGGTCTTCATCGGTTTCTATGAGCCGTATTCGCTTGGATGGGGCCGAATGGATGCGCTCTCGATAAAGTACTTCTACTACCTGTCGCGAGGATCCACTGTCAAGGATGCGATTCTCCAACTCTACAACTACCTGAACATCGGCCACGGCAAAACCGCCACTTGGCCTGTGGTCTACTGGTACGGCAATGGAGACTACAAGACCTGACAGCCGCGTTCAGCTCAATTCCCATGTGCCTGCTTTCCCCGTTGTCGCCAGCCGCTGAGTCCGGGCGATTCACCCTGGCTCCTTTCAGGCAAGCTGCTAGTGTTTCGTTGTATGGTGCGAGCGCCTTCTCCGGGCCGAAATGACAGTCGCGCATGTGATGGCAACGATCGTAAGAATCAGAACGCCAAGGCTCAGAAACACGGAACTCCAGTCTTCCTGCCAGATCGCTTCTATCGTGGCGGGTCCCTTCATTACTATCGATCCCTGAGGCGTCTCCTGGACCCCTAAGAAGTTGGCTGATCCGGTCCACGTGGCGAATGATCTTCGAAGTCCGAGAAGGCCGAGGAATCCTTCTTCAGAAACCGTTGCGCGATCCACAGAGAATTGGGCCACGCTGTCTTTGAGATACCATCCTGAGCCTTCGGTGTTCCCGATCGGAGATCTGACTTCAAGGTAATACTCGGTGTTGTATCGTCCGACGAGCGCTATCGGGCGGCTTACGACTAGGCCTGCCGGCTCGGCAGTGAGTTTCTGTGAGTTCACATACCATCCGTCAAAGACCAACCTAGTTCCTAGGCCTACCTCAGTCAGGTCCGGACCTATGCGTTGTGCCATGAGAGTTGTGTCGGCAGGATACCAGCCTCCCGTGGACGTCTCGAACATTCCGGGCGGGTCCATCGTGAAGGTGACCAAGTACTCAACGCTGTACTCAAACAGGAGCGATTCCTCCGCTGAGACGTCCGTTCTGTTGTCGCCGCACACGTACCTTACGCCCGGCGAGCCGGCAACAGTATTGCTGACGGATATCGAGTGAGTCGTACCTTTGCCGAATATGATCTTCTCCTCTGTGCCAACGGACGCTGACTTGTAGACTCGTCCGTCAACGACAATTGTGTAGGCCAGCGCGTTCGGGAGCCCCTTGGTGCCTATTGCCACGGCGTACGTGGATGACGGCGCGCCCTGTAGAACGACGATCAGCCTGGGCTTCCATTCCTCGTGGGACCCGACAGGGTACTCTCTCGACCAGAATCCAGAGGAAGCGTCCCTCACATGTTCCTCCTTGGCGACCCTGATCATGGACCCGTAGTTGCGTGCTTCGCCACCATACCAAGCCTTCACATCGGTCGTTATGTCCCACTCGACTGGCACATCCGCCTGGGCAGGTGCAACTGACTCTGATGTCTTGTCCGAGGCAAAGGGTGGCTGGCTATTCCAGTTCGATGTGTATTCGTCCCAGCTGCCGAGTACCCTGTAGGTTTCGTACGTCTGACTTGCCGCCGGGGCATAGGTCTGCCACAGTCTCAGCGTCGCCTGCAGAATCACATGGTTCTTCGGCAGCCCCGTTAAGTCGAAGAGGATGAATATCCTCTCCGATCCCCAGATATCTTGCACGTGATCGTAGCTATTGCCAACGTAGAGGATGGAGGCGTTTCCGCCTCCGTAGTTTGACCTGGGGAATTTGCTGTCCGCATAGTAGTCTGCGGCAGGATACAGTGTGACAGTCGCCTGTGCCACAGCCAGAACGCCGTTCTGCAGCAACACAGTCATGACCAATAGGCAGGCAAGGATCAGCTTCTTCATG
Organism: uncultured Candidatus Bathyarchaeia archaeon; assembly: GCA_964549795.1. Lineage (GTDB taxonomy): Archaea > Thermoproteota > Bathyarchaeia > 40CM-2-53-6 > 40CM-2-53-6 > CAVPLU01. The sequence goes on along the minus strand of CAZJVZ010000010.1, from coordinate 13,691 downwards.
GCCCGCGAACCATCAGCGCGGCTGTTCTAGGACGCACGCAATAAATGATTCGCGTCAAGCATCCCGGCACATTGCTAGGCACAAGAGCCGTGACGTGGCGACCTCAATCAATATATCAAGACGCTTGACTCTACCACGCCCAAGTTCGTGCGCAAGGTATCGTCAAGGGCAGATCAGCCGTGAAGAAAAGTGTGATGTACTGGGGGATGGTTCTGTTCGCCCTCATTGGCCTTGCGGTCTCAGCCTTCTTGACCTATCTTTCCTCGACTCCGCCATCGAGCTGCCCAATCGGCGGCTTCAGCGTGTTCTCGTGCGATGAGGTCATATGGAGCAAGTACTCGCATTTCTATGGCGTATCTGTCGCGTTCCTCGGTCTAGGCTGGTTCGTTGTCGCCGGTGGACTGCTTCTTCTTGCACGGCAGCATGAACGAGTCTTGCGAGGATTGGTAGTGTGGTCGCTTATCGGCGCCGCAGGGGTTGCTGGCTTCGTCTACACGGAGATCTTCTTGATCGGGACTGTCTGCCTGCTGTGCACTCTCGCGCACATATCGGGACTGGTGATCCTTGCCCTGTCGATTATCAGCGTGTACTCGAGATCCTCATAGAGACCGTTGAATCGAACGTCAGGGAATCACTCAAATAGAACAACTTCGGCAAACGACGAACATTCATTCGCCCAGATGGGCTCACTGCGCAGTGGTCGACGATGAAGAAGCAGAGGGTCAGACTTCGCACGTTGGCGGTTGTCGCTCTGACCCTCATCTCGGTCTCATCAGCATTGAGTTCCTATCCAAGCATCGCACATGCTCAGCCGGGCGTTTGTCATCTGGACGGGACTGGGAAGCTCTGCGGCGTCTTCCTCAGGCCTGGCGTGCGGGATGAATTCAAATCCAATTCCACAGTCGCTTGGAGTCACACACTTGATACTCTTAGAGGGGCTCAAGGAGGGCCAGCCCAGCGACAGCAAGTCATCGAACGCTACCTGGACTATGCGATACTCGCCAGCATGTCCGAAAGCATAGGCGATTTCCAGTTCGACATCTGGACTGTACAGAACGTCTCGGATATTCGCATCTACTTGCCATCCAACTTCACCTTCGCACACGTGGCAAGTGGGTACGGCGACGCGATTACCTCAGACATGACCTACTCAGTCTGGACAGACATCACGAATGACTATTCCTACATCTCCGTTGCCATAGTTGCCGATGATGATCCAATCGCACCTGGCTGGATCAGGATAGAGGTGGGGCGCATACCGACCATTGGCTCGCCAATTCCTTCGTTCACAATCCGGCCTGGTCTCCATCACATTCGACTCTTTCAAGTGCGGGCACCTTTCGCAGCTGGCCTATACCATTTCAAGATCTATGTTGACGGAACGACGATCGGAGATGGCAACTTCCCGATAGTGATCGTGAAGTCGAGCCTTCAGCCGGCGTACGTCACGGGGCTTGTGTCGCTTCAAGGGCTTCTTCCGCCAACCAATGCATCCGGCAGAGTCGTCGCGACTGGCGCGACAAGTGCTGGCAAGTACGCCGAAGCAGTCGCGTATTTTGGTCCAAAGGACTTCGAGGCAGCGGACGCGCATTCAAGCCGCTACAGATATTGGATGTTTGGTTTGCCGGCTGGCACGTTTGACCTGACAGGTTCCGCATCGGGATTCCTGAAGGTCTCAGAGCGTCTTGTCGTGGAGGCCGCGCAGTCGCTCAGATTGGATTTTGAGCTTGAGAAAGGAGTGCAAGTTGGCGTCACCATCTGGTCAAAAGACTGCGCTCATCTGATTCCATGGGCCAATCTCTGGCAGCCTCCCTACGGCACAAACAATCCTTGCCTTGCTATCGACGATGCCGCTCACCACCGCGACATCCTCCTCAGGCTGCTTGATCAGTATGATGAGACTGTGGGCTATTGGGCCTCCGACGATATCGACGCGCCGTATGGCCCGCCCTGGACAGCTGCGACAGTCGATGGGAAACGCAGCTACTCCCCGTGGATTCTGAAGCCGTCGACCCTTCCCTCAAGCACATCATACACCGCAACTCTGACTGACGTCAGAGGATTGCCCTCAGTGAGGTTGGATGGTCACGTGCCGGCCGACACTGCAGACCTCATTGAAGGAATCGGCCCAGGATCCTACACATTGGAGATGCAGGTAACTGGATACATAATGCAGGAAACAGACGACTGGCAGAGATCCCTCACAATTGCAGCCAATACTAGGAACGTCACACTGACGGCAGACCTGAGAAGGAGCAGCTGGATCAATGCCACCGCGATAGTACAGAATTCTCAGCATCCGGTATTCTCAAGCCCGACCCTGCTCATCGAGACAAAAGGTACCGACGGTCTGGACAGAGGCCTAGCCGCAGGCGTATTTCCCGCCAACCAGACCCAGTTCACCATCGTTCTTGAAGGTTTCAACGGAGCATACAACGGCCTAAGGAGAAGCCTAAGCTACCAAGACTATGGATATGCACCTGTCGACTACTATCTCGAAATCTACATGGCCGACATGGGAAACCTGACAGCGAGCAAACCAGGTGTCGGATGGTACCTGGCTCAAGAGGACGTCATTGAATTACACTTGGATGGATGTGCCACCGAAGCTCTGGTCGCATTCCACCTTGAAGCAAGCTCCATCGAGTTCATGCTGAGATCAGTTCGTATGCAGCAACCGATTCAACCGGCGCCCTGGATGTTTCCCGGAGCAGGAATCACGTTCACCCTGGTTGATGAGCTGGGCAACCCCGCCCATGTGGTCAGTCCCCTCTATTATGGGCTCGTCCAAGATGATGGAACAATCGGAAGCCATTACGACTTCGATACGACTCCAGTTGGCTGGCACGGTCTGCTCAGGATTGTGTTTACAGGAATTGATCCCGGGCCGGTTCTGGCTCTTGTAACCCCTCCCACCCGAATCATGGAGAGTAAGTATTCGGTGTTCGTTTCCACCCTCGGCTACATCCAACGATACGATTGCTCCGTGTACATTCGCCCAAGAGCTGACAACGATTTCCAGATCGATCTTGTCCAAGGTTCGCACATTCGAGTTGAACTGGATTTCAAGCATGAGAACGTGGCGACGGGCTTCAACGGCTTCGCTCGGGTCGAGGTGTACAACCAGATCGGCACGCTCGTCGGGGCCTCAGTGTACGCAGGAGCGGCACCGAACGCCAATCTCAACTATCTGCCTTACGATCCATTGACGGATTGGAAGTTGGTTCCGGGGCCGGCTGAAGGGGCAGGCAACGCGGCACAACCGCAACGAGCATTCATTTCCCGAATGCACTACCTGGTTCCCCCTGTGACGTGGGCAAACTGGCCCGGAATGATTCGAAACGATGCAAACAGACTGTCGGTGCCGGTGGGCTCAATCGCGGCTTTCGATGTCTTCGGATTCCATTCGTACTATGGAGGCTCTGACAGCAGGATCGACGCACTCTGGGCCAATGGATGGGACACGACAGACGGAACCGCTCACGCAGACTCCGGAATCCGCGGCAGCGGGGACATGCTCGATCTCGAAGGATGGGGGAGCTTCACTGTACGTGTCTGGGCATTCGACCCATACGGACCGGACGGCGTCTTCGACTCAACGGGGCCGGACGGTGTCTTTGGCACCGATGACGACTACACGTCACCTGACCCGAATGACTCGGGATTGAGCGACTTCAGAGCGTACGCCGCAATGAGCGAGACAACGAATGTTGAGGCACCTTGGGGAAACAGCGTAGCTGTTCGCGTAACCCTCGAGGAACAGCCCAGCTTGCTCGGCGTGGTCTATTGGCTCGACATGTACTCCGACCTCAGAACACTTCCTTGGGCTCAAGTGATTGAACGCTCCTCCGGCGACACTTGGACCTCATCAGCGACTGGAAGCTACAGAATCTGGCTCTCCAAAGGATCGCACGAGTTCCTCGTGACCACGATCGGAGAAGAGGCGCTCTGGGAGCCTGCGGAGTTCGAGATCGTCCTTGCCGGTGGTGGAGTCCATGTATTCAGAGATGTCACTCTGGCAGTCTCGAGCACGACGGCACCGGAGTTCCCATCCTCCACCATGGCGATGATCGCGCCGTTTGCCACTTCATTGATTCTATTCTCGAGGCTACGGAGAAACACTACTCGGAACCCACAGTCTGCGGAGCCGAGCGTCTAGGCCTCGGCGGTTGGCGTCTTCCTGATTCTCGGCTAGTTTGCGGCATTAGTGTCAACCCTGAGCGAGAGCCGTTCATCATACTGAACGTGTTCGTGCGGCTAACGGATTTATCAAATCCGCGCGGAGTTGTCGCCAATCGTGCATACCTCATCACTCGCCCGCTCGCTGGCGCGGAAACTTGAGACAAAGAAAATACGAGGCACTCCTCCTCATCACGGTCTTTCTAAACCTCGCCGTGCCCGCGGCACCGGGCCTCGCAACGGGCGCAGGACCGACGGCGGTCCGAGGGGAGAGCTACTTTCTCGTGCCTCCGTTGACTCAGTTTTCGAGCGAGGCGTCCGCACTCAATTTCACAATAGTCTTCCCTCTCCCCAGGCCGGGCCCCGTTGTTGGAGAGATAACCGTGCTTGTGATCGCTGTGGAGTTCCAAGACTACAACCACACCTTGTCAATCGAGGAAGTGGCCGATCAGACAATCGGCCAACTCGACAAGTACTACAGCACAGTATCGTATGGTGCCGCGTCCGTTACCGGCAAGGTTGTCGGCTGGGTGAAGGTACCGCACATGATGTCTCAGTACGGCTATGACAACGGCCCTTTCATCGACGACTTGGATGGCGACGGATATCCCGACTCGTGGCGCCTACTGAAGGATACTATTCCGATCGTTGCTCAGGAAGTTGATGTGAAGGCGTATCAGCAAATCCTCATTCTCCACGCCGGATTTGGACAGGAGTCCAGCAGAAGAACCAACGATATCTGGTCGGTCACGTACATCAGCTGGACCACCGAGACGAAATATGGAACATTCGACAGGTTCGCAGTTGTCCCGGAGATGGAAGACCGGGGCCTCGCGACTATGGGGGTGTACACGCATGAGTTCGGACACTTGTTGGGGCTGCCGGATCTCTACAGTTACACGAATGAGCAGGTAGGACCTTGGGACCTAATGGCCAGAGGCGCCTGGAACGGAAAGCCTTTGGGTTCAAGCCCGGCAGAGATGATCGCGTGGGACCGAATATTCCTCGGATGGATGACTCCGGACCGCGTCCTTAACGTCACGAGGCAGGCCAGAACCAATGCAACTGTCAATCCCATCGAGTTGCCTTCGTCCGGAATCCAAGCAGTCCTAGTCCCAACTCTGGCGAAGGATTCCAAACACTACTATCTCATCGAGGTCCGACAGAAGATCGGTTTTGACGTTGCGCTTCCATCAAGCGGTGTCTTGATCTCATACATTGACGAGACTAAGTCAAACCCAGTCAAGATCATAGACGCAGTCCAGACGACTTCCAGCCTTGACGATGCGCCCTACCAAGTTGGGCAGAAGTATCTGGACGCTCAGAACAGCCTCGTGATCTCGGTTGTGAGCACGGACGGTTCAGCCTTCTCTGTCATTGTCGACACGATGGCCCCGACTGTGGATGTCGCAGTGGAGGGCTTGACGCTGAACCCTCCGACCGTTCACCCGAACATTACTGCTACTCTGAATGTCGAGGTTGCGAACGAGGGGACACTGAAGGCGAAGACTTTCACTGTTGCTGTCTACCTTGACGGTGCGCTCTTCTCATCGCGTAAGTTGACGCTTGATCCGGCGGAGTCTGGGCAGTTCCACCTCTTGTGGACACCGAAGACGACAGGCGCCTACAACTTCAAGGTTGTACTGGATCCTGAGAAAGGCCTCTCTGAGGTCAACAGAGAGAACAATGAGAAGACGCTCAATGTTGTTGTTGGATACACTTTGACGCTTGAGGTGAGACCTCAGGATGCCGGCGTGGATCTCCAATGGTGGCTGATTGTGAATGGACTCAATCAGACGTATGTGGGGGTTGGCGAGTTCCAGATCGGAGTACTACCGGGATCAAACACCGTGCAAATCCAACCGGCAATCTACATGAACCCAAGCGCCCGCTATGTTTTTCGACAATGGAGCGACGGAGTCACTGACAACCCGCGAACCATATCAGTGATCTCAGACATTTTTCTCTCGACCGATTTCAGCTCCGAGTATCTGCTATCGCTCGAGCCGAACGGTGGAGCAACCACCCCGAGTGGGTGGTATCCTATTGGCACGCCAGTCACGATCACAGCGACATCGCCGTCGAATGTTGTGGAGAATCAGTCGCGATGCCTCTTCGTGAACTGGGGTGGTGACATAGTATCGAATTCGACGGTTGTCACCGTCACGATGGACCGCCCCTTCAATGTAGCTGCAAACTGGAGGACCCAGTATTACCTTCGCGTCGATTCAACGCATGGAGTCCTGGGTGAAGGATGGTACGATGCGGACACCCAGGTGACTGTTTCGTTGAGTTCGACAGTACTGACTGGGGACGGAACTAGGTCTCTGTTCGTGCAATGGCTAGGAGACCTGTCAGGAAGCGACCCGAATCAACAGGTCATCATGTCAGGTCCGAGGTTTGTGTCCGCAATGTGGGTCACCCAGTATGAGTTGAGGATAGATTCTGAGTATGGCCACACTGCCGGGGCAGGCTGGTATGATCCCGGCATTCAGGCGGCATACCTTGTTGACACTTTGTCGATTGAGTCTGCCAACGGGACGAGACGGGTGTTCGTGAACTGGTCCGGGGATTCCTCAGGTAGCGCTCAACAAGGAACTATCGTGATGGATGCCCCCAAGGTCATACGGGCGAACTGGAGCACACAGTACAAGGTTGTCTTCGCCATCAACGGGGTACGCAACGAAACAACGCTCACAGTAGTTGTCGACGGGCAGTCTTACCGGGTGAAGCCTCCAGAGGCTGTGACACTCTGGTACGTTTCTGGGTCGTCTGTTTCTTTCTCTGCCAACGCGACTGCTTCAGAGAACTTCCGCCAGTACGTCCTCGCAGACTGGAAGAACAGCACCGGAGGCGCAGTGAAGTCCCCACAGACGATTCTCAAATCTGAGACATACACGGCGTCCTACAGGGAACTGTCATTGTTTCCGTGCATTATTGCAACTGTGACGTTTGGCTCGGAGGTGACCCCTGAGGTGCAGTTCCTTCGCGGTTTCAGGGACCACTTGGTGCTCTCGACCCGTGCGGGCTCGGCGTTCATGGCTGCTTTCAACATGTGGTACTATTCCTTCAGTCCGCAGGTTGCAGACTTCATCGCGAGCCACGACATGACGAGGACTCCGATGAGGGTTGCACTGTACCCACTGATCGGGATTCTCGAAGTATCCTCCGCGACCTATTCGGCGCTTGCGTTTTCTCCGGAGTTCGCTGTTGTCATGGCGGGGATAGTCGCTAGCGCGCTGATCGGGCTTGTCTATCTGACGCCCGCCGCGTTGCTTCTCACCCGACTTTCAGTGAAGAGGCAGATGCGCGGCGCTCGCGTACTGAGAGGCCTGTCGATCTCGTTCCTGGTGACTATGGTTGTGCTTGTGCTGGGCGAGGTGATGGGATCGCTGAGTCTGCTTGTGATCGGATCATCTGGCCTCGTCTTGACTGTCCTGGCTCTGGCGCCGTTGATGTCCTCACTTCTGTTTTCTAGAGTGTGGCGTCGGTTCACTCCGCAGTAGACTGAGAGCTCAGGCGGCCCTGAGTTCACGTTTGTTCTTTCGTCCTCAGTGCCGGGAGAGTGTTCCAGATTCGCTCGTAGAAGTGATCATGTAACCCGACGAGTAGCCTGTTCGTCGTCCACATGGCGACATCGAAACCCCTATCGGTTCTAAGATCACTCGGCTTGCTGTCAATCACTAGGAGTTCGCGGGAATCCACAGAGACGAAACTCGGACCGAGGGGCTTGTCGAGCTGTCTCAGGTCAACGACCTCAGAGAACTCCTGTGCTACCGAGGAGTTCTCGGCCGAGACGAGCGCAAGGACCCGGACTATGACGCCGCGTTTCTTGGCTTTCTCGAGGGCATCAGAGTGGGCCTTGTATGCTCGGATCAGGCCGCGTACGTCAGTGTAGTAGTTAACTGATTTGCCTGCGTCGCGGAGTATCTCGCTGATCTTGTTGAAGACGTTCTTTCGGCCGTCTATCTGCCAGAACTCGGCCAGTTCTCTGGGCGCCTCGTACCGTTTGGTGTATTGACTCGATTCATAGAGCACCGTCAGCGACTGGATCATGTCGTCGGAGTCCTTCAGTTCGCTGTTGAGTTGGGTCACCAGGGGAGCGAGGGTTTGGCTCGGGGAAGATGGCGCGTATAGCTCGGGTTTCCCGCCTATGATGCGGAGCAGTCCCTTACGTTCAAGTTCCCTGATCGCCCCGTAGGCTTTGGTCCTTGGAACCTGGGCGAAGAAACTGACCTCGCTGGCCTTCTTCGGCCCCATCTTGATCAGCGTAAGGTAGATGCGGGACTCGTACTCGGTTAGGCCCAGGCGGCGTAGTGCGGCTACCTCTCTTTGCTCAACGGCCATGCCATTCTTCACCCATTCATGCAGAACCCGACTCCGGCCCGTCTGTTCGGGCTCTTGGAGCGTAGTTGTGCGGGGAGTGCGACAAGAAACTTTTGGTAGCAGGCGACGACCCCCCGGAACCAAGAGGCGGACGCGGCTCCGTGGCTCAGGACCCGCCCGGGTGTTTGTCAACGAGCGGGCAAGGCGCCGCAGAGTATTGTCGGCCCAGTTGGCATCGTATTCCGATCGGCCCCTTTCCTCTTCTGATTCTGCCATCTTGTTTGCGTCCTCCGAGTGAGATGCCAGTCAGGCGCATGCCGGATGGTTGGGCGCGCCTACTGTCAATTTGATGGAACCTCAGCCTGCGGTCTGAACCAAGGATAGACAGGTAGATGACCCAGCTCAGATTTCTGTCGCCGCCGTCTGGCGACCAAGGTCACACGACGCTTACGCACGTCGAGGCACAGCGGATACGCGTGAGCTACGATCTGCGATGACGTTTGAGATGGTGGACATGGTCTGGTCCACGATGGGAAACGACGATTTCTACAGTCCCAGCGATCTATCCAGCAGCCTGGGCCGACCAGCCCACGAGGTTGCTCGAATCTTGGAGTGCCTGACGAAGTATGGGTTCACGGAGTGCGTGACCAGGCGCGAGATGATCTTCAGGAAGATTGCGAACCACATTGGCCCCGGAGACGCCTTGAGAACCCTTCAAGCCCTACAGGAAGACCCGGGCACGGACAACGTACGGTGAGTCGCCAACCTCAAGAAGGCACCTAGGCGCCTCGATCAACGGCAGTGAGAACGATCTCGATGCGACAGGCTGCTTCCTTCTGTCGGAGCCTCACTCAGTGGGAACTGATACGACTTCTTGCTGTTACGCCGTGTCGTTCCGTTGGCGCCTGGTCAGAGCAAGGGCTTCGTTGAGGATTCTCTTTTCGGCCTCAACTTCGGGTTCGGCTGGCAGGAGTCCTTTCTTTCTCATCCGCCACTCGTAGACTTCCTTGATGCGGTCGGCGTCTGCTACGTCGATGTCCGGGTGGCCGTGGAGCAGCTCGAGCATGAGGGCAAAGGCGTGGGAGCAGTCGCCACAGAGAAGATCGTCCCGCCTCGCCACGGACTTGCCGCAAACCTCACAGACGGTTCCGGCCACCACCGCCTCCCCCATGAAGCATCACAAGCTCCCGTGTATAGTTAAGAAGTGATCTGTTGTGGATCTTCGTACTAGAAGATTAGTCCGCGCCCAACCAGATGAGACTGTCTGCGCATTGTCGCTAGACTGGTTTGTCTTCGGCGCAACGTTTGGCCTGCCGGGTGCTACCTCAGCCAATGTGGGTGAGAGCAGGACCAATGAATGGGATCCTATCCGGCTCGAAGTTCCTCAACTAGCTGATTCGTGGCCAGCCGAACTGCTTCGTTACTGTTTCGTGTGGGTTTCCATCCAAGCCTCTTGATCCTCGAGACGTCGAGTTGCATTGTCTTGACATCCCCTGGCCAAGCCCTTCCGCCTGGTTTTGCGGTCGTGATAGTAGACACGTTGCTCAAACCCATTGCTTTCGCGACAATCTGTGCGATTGTGATTACGTTTACTTGGTCTTCCGACCCAATGTTGTAGACCTGCGCCGAACTGTTCCAGAGCCTATCGTCCAGCGCCATCCTGAACGCGTCGATGCAATCGTCCACGTGAAGATAGGATTTGGCCTGCGCTCCGTCCCCCATGACTTCAAGTTGCCGCGGGTTCCTGCGCATCTTCGTAATGAAGTCATACAGAACTCCGTGCCTCGCTCGGCTTCCGACCACGTTCGCGAAACGAAAGATGACTGTCTGAAGAGGTAATAGTTGCGTATATGAGGCAACGAGGGCTTCGCAGCCAAGTTTCGTTGCACCGTATGTCGAGATAGGCAACAGAGGCCCGTAATCCTCAGGTGTGGGAATCAGTGACGCCTCCCCATAGACTGTAGAAGTCGACGCAAACACCAACCTTGTGGGAGAAGCTCGCTTTCTCATCGCCTCGAGAAGATTGAAGGTTCCTATCAGGTTCTGTTTGAACTGTGCGTCAGGATTCCCAGCGCCAGCGCGCACCTCTGGATCCGCCGCCAAATGGAAAACCAGGTCACATCCCTCGAGCGCACGTCCAGTGGCCTCAGCATCCAACAGGTCATCCTCAACAAACCGGAAACTCGAATTCGTCAAAGCATGCGCGAGGTTGCTCCTGTCTCCGGAAGATAGATTGTCAAGACCTACAACCTCACAGCTCAGATCCAGAAGTCTGTCCGTGAGATGACTGCCGATGAAACCAGCAGCACCCGTCACCAAGACTCGCTGGCGCAAATTTGGGACCGTGAAGAGCAGAATCGCGGAGCTATAGGATAAAGGCTTAGCCACGCAGTCGGCTGGAGGGAAACTGGCTCTGCCGGCGAGCAAACACGAGGACATGGGTCGGGGCTGACGCCAGGTTCGAGCCCAGAGAACATGTACCCGTTGGAAGATCGGGGCGCCTCACAGCCGGATTCTCTGAAGAAAGTCAGCGGCAAAAGCAAGCCTGTCTCTTAGATACTAGAGCGGTCTTGATTCTCTCCGCGACTGAATATGCGATCGGGGGTTAGGCTCTTGATGTGGACAGTTGTCCGGGCGGGAAAAATGGGGAGCCAGGCTGTCTGGGTGGGCGTGTTTTGTGGCACGTTGGCGCGATTGTGGCATGTTCGGGCTTATTCGTGGAAAAAGAATTCGCGGGCTTGCTGGGCGGAGATTAGGTGTGGTTGAGCGCGCGATTACTTTCGGCGACCTCTAATCCTCTAATCGAGGCCACACTGACGCTCGATACGGCATGATGCCGGTGAAACGTAAGATCCCAAAACACGAGTCATCCACGAAGCATCGCGGGGATTCATCAGGGCAGGCGGTGTCGCGTCGACCCATCCGCAGTACAGATGATGAAAGCATCGTTCGGTCTGCAGGGTTTGAAGAAGAGTCTGGAGCGGAGCTGGCTGTGACGAGGATCTGTGACTTAATCCTCGGCCGGCTCAGCGAAACGAGAACGCAGCGCGATCAGGACTTGCGGAAGCAACGGGTGAGGCGACCGCCAGATTGACCATGTCACCAACGAGCAGTGTCGAACACGGGTACGACGCATCGCCGGCCGCTGAAGAGCAAACGCGACAGTGGCTACTTCAACAATTACGTGAAATTATGGAAATTGCGATGCAGAGAGTAACGAGCTCCAAGACGCCCGCGTCAGATCGGATCAAGTGGTCAAGAATCGCCATCGCCGCAGGGCAAGCATGCAACGCAATCTTGCGCGACGTGGAGATCGACGCGCTGAAGCAGCAAATCAACGAGCTGAAACAGCTCACGCTTGCGAAACTGAGCGAGGATAAGGACGCGGACGCGAATGAGGATCAACGAGATTAAACGGGAAGCTCACAGACTCAAGCGAACGATTGAGAAGCAACCGCGAATCTGGAAGTTCCATGGGAGACGCGTCGTCCACTCGGACGAATGGAAATGGGGAGACTGGTCGAAGCTACCTGACAGCTACTCCATCCTCATAGTCTACGGGAAAAGTGTGCCCGACGACTATCTACGCGACTACGCGGCACTCATGGAGAAACTCGAAGACCCAACCTACGCCCGTATGATCTGCTGGAGCTGCGCGATCCATCGAGCCCAAGATGCGAAGAAAGAACTTGACCGCGACACACGGTACTGGCAGGAGAACGGAGGAGAAACCGCCAAAGAGAGATGGTGCCAAGAAGCAGGCGAACCATACACGTCAAGTTTCCGCAAACAGGACGCCATGCGACAAGTGGAATGGCGAATCTATAACGAGCTCGCTGAGGCGAACAACCGCACATGCGAGACCCTCAACTACTTTCACTGCCCTTACCGCGATGCACGAGATCAACTCCTACAGGACGGCAACGACGCACATTGGCTCTGGGAACACATCGAATGGTATGATAATCACTGGAATCGCAGCACATCATACACGCCCACAGCCTCGGACATGAAATGGTACCACTACAACGAGCCAACCATCATCGATGTCGCAGACTACGACGATATCCTACGTGCGATCGATGACGGTAGACTCGACGGGATCATAGACGAGCACATACGCCACATGAAGGAGACCGACCGCGGGTTCCGGGCTCTCTGAGAGTGAGAAGACATCACATAGCGGTTGTCGTTGCCGGTCAAATGTAATGTGACGGGAAAGGTTTATGCTGGCCGGGTGCCCGTTGTTATCAAGGTGATCTTGGTGACATTGGTTATAAGAGGCTTAGACGAGAAGACCAAGCGCTCCCTCCGTGCCGAAGCGATCAGACGCGGCCTTAGGTTGGCCCAAGCGGTCAAGGAAGCTTTCCAACTCTGGCGATCCTACGACCAAGACGCTCAAACTCTCTCGGAAAGGGACGTGAACAACGCCGCCTATGATGCCCTGCGGCAAGAACTTGAGAAGTACGCGGGCAAGGCGATCCTCATCGCTGGAGGAAGACTTCTCGGAGCCTACGATAATCCGCGTTCGGCTGCGACGGACCTTAGACTGAAAGCCCCCGAAGCCCGACATGCCATCGTCACCACAATAGGCAAGGACAAGAGGGAGGAATTGGAGTGGCTAAGCGGCTCTTTGAATCTCTAGAATGCTGGCCCAATCTGGATGGAAATCGTCCGACGGTGCCCGTAACCCTCAGCACCCTAGACGGGCAACGCGTAGTCCATAAACAACCGATGCCGATCGACACAGGGTTCGCTGGAGCAATGCTACTATCCCGCGAAGCCTTCAGCTGTTTCGAAAGAGCCGAACTTCCGGAGTCCGAATCACGCATCTACCGAACCCTCATAGGTCCCGTTCCAATGCGTACCGCACGCGCCCTCCTGAAACTGCCGCTCGGCGATGAAACGGAAATCCTGGTAGATACTCCAAAATATGGAGCGGGAAAATCCTTGATCGGCATGCGAGCACTGGACGGAATTGAACTACTCCTGAACAGGCAGAGATCAGAGACCTGCCTCCTAAAGGAAAGAAGCTAACCTTAACCTCAGCCCACAAGGAACCCCGCATCATATTTTCACTTGTAGGATGCTGGTTTGTGCTGGCCGATGTGGCCAGTCGCCCGTACCTTGATTGGGCGTAGCCTCCCTAGGCCTCAACGGGATGCCTAGTTCATTGCACATCAGCC